>CANJEJ010000011.1 GCA_947473325.1 Alphaproteobacteria bacterium
CAGTCGCTCCGCGTGGCGAGCTGATGCCGTGGGTGGTCCTGATCAACCTCGCCAGCGCGGCCGGCAATGTCGCCCTGGTCGCGCTGCTGGTGCCGCCGTTCGGCGCGGTGGGCGCCGCCCTGGCGATGGCTGGCGCACTTGGCATCGCCGCCTGGCTGCTGCTGGTGCTGGCGCGCCGGGTTGCCTACCCACCCGCATTGCTGCCCACCGTGCTGGCGAGCAGCATCCCCGTCGCGGTGGCGCTCGCAGCCGAGATGATGCCCCCCGGCGGGGCCATTCTCATGTGCCTGGCGGCGAGCATCGCCGGTCTCTATGCCGCGCGCCGGCTGGGAGTCCTGCGCGATCTCGGCATCCTGGTGCCGCTGCTCTCCGACCTGCCGCGGTCCGTCGCGCAGCCGGGAACGCGGATCATGCGCTGGCTGGCAGCCTGACCATGAAAAAAGCCCTGATGAAAGCCTTCGGCTATTCGCCAGGCACGGGCCTTGCGCTCTGGCTGGTCAACGGCTTCTTCCAGCGGGTGCTGCAGCTGGATTCCGATTGCCCGGTGAACAAGCATTTCACCACCCGCGTGCTGCATGCCCATGGGCTTGTCATCGAGGACAACTGTCCCGTCGTGCGGCGCAGCTTTGCGGTCAGCGGCGGATGCTATATCCACTGCGGCGATGGCCTGCGCATCGGCAAGGGCACGATCTGGAGCGCGAATGTCGCCATTGTGTCGGGCGACCATGACCGCACCGACCTGGAACGCCCGCTGCAGACCGGCGGCATCGTCATCGGCCAGAATTGCTGGCTTGGCTTCGGCGCGGTCATCCTGCCCGGCGTCACGCTCGGCGACCGTACCTTTGTCGGCGCCAACGCGGTGGTGACCGAATCCTTTCCCGAGGGCCATGCCGTCATCGCCGGCAGTCCGGCCCGCATCGTGCGACGGTTGACCTGATGGACATCAAGATCCTTGACTGGCTGCGCTGCCCGGTCAGCGGCGAACGACTGGAGCTGGAAACGCTGGAAGCGGAAGACGTGGGCGGCCGCCAGGTCATCAGGACCGGCATCCTGCGCTGCGCACAATCGAGGCTCTGGTACCCGATCATCAGCTATGTCCCGGTGATGCTGACCTTCCAGACCGCGCTGGTCGACGGCTTCGCCCGCCGCCATGCGGCGCAACTGTCAGCACAGCCCGGCTTCGCCCCGCCCAACCTGCCGCCCGAGACAGGCGAGCGCAGCGTGCAGAAATCCTTCACCGAGGAATGGTCGGGCCTGAAGGCCGACCCGCTCACCTTCGTCTACACCGTCGACCAGCTGACCCTGCTGCATCGCGAGGTTTGGTTGCACCTGCCGCCCGAAGGCGACCCAACCAAGAAGCGGGTGATGGACGTGGGCTGCGGCTTCGGCCGTGAGGCACAGATCCTGGAAGGCATCTTCCCCAATGCCGATGTGCTGGGCATCGACCTGAACCTGTCGCTGCTTGAAGCCGCGCCGGCGCTGAAGGGCGATCCGCGCCTGCATCTCGTCATTGCCTCGCTGTTCAAGATTCCCTTCGAGAAGGGATCGATGGACCATGTCCATTGTCAGGGCGTGCTGCACCACACCTATTCGACCAAGCGGGCTTTCGATTCCATTGCCGCCTTCGTGGCGCCCACGGGCTCGATCTTCACCTGGGTCTACGCCACGGAAGATTCCTTCGTCGTGAAGGGTATGCGCGGCCTGGTCATCCGGGCCTATTGGCTCGTCAGCCATCGCATCGGCCGGCCAATCCTGTCGCGCCTGCCGGCGCCGCTGCGCAATGCGAGCATGTGGCTGATCACCCTCATCCTGCATCCGTTGATCAAGATGCGCTGGCGGCATCCCACGCCGTGGAAGTTCAGCAACAGCCTGCATGGTCTGCGCGACATGTTCACGCCGCGCTATGCCGACCAGCTCGGCTTCAACGAGGTGCTGACCTGGTACGAGGAACTGGGCCTGACGCCCCTGATGCAGCGGCCGGGCCGCTACCGGGAAATCATGGGCTCGCGCCTGCTGGGCGTCGGCATGGTCGGACGGCGGAGCGCTTCCTAGTCCATGTGCGGCATCGCCGGCATCGTCGCACGAACACCGATCGCGGGGCTTACCCGCGTGCTGGAGGGCTTTTCGTCCAGCCTGATCCATCGTGGACCGGATGATCATGGTTTCCTGACCTGGAATGGCTCTGGCGCCTTCGCTGCCGGGCGCGCGGCGCAGGCACTGCCCGATGGCGTCCTCGGCTTTACCCATCGTCGCCTGTCGATCATCGACCTGTCGGACGCAGGCTGGCAGCCGATGGTCAACCAGAGCGGCGACAGCGCCATCCTGTTCAACGGCGAGATCTTCAACTATCCCGAGCTGCGCGACGAACTGCGCCAGCGCGGCCTGCAGTTCCATACCGAATCCGACACCGAAGTGCTGCAGGCGCTGGTGGGGCTCGAGGGCGCCGCGGGATTGAACCGCACCACCGGCATGTTCGCCTTTGCCCGGCTTGACCGTCGCGCGCGGACCTTGCTGATCGCGCGCGACCCCTTCGGCATCAAGCCGCTCTACTACGCCGTTGGCCGTGACCGCTTCGCCTTCGCCTCGGAAATCCGGCCGCTGCTGACGCTCGACTTTGTGAGCCGGCGCGCAAACCCGGCGGCCGTATTCCGTTACCTGCGCCAGGCGGAGACGGATGGCAGCGGCGAGACGCTGTTTGCCGACATCCGCGAGCTGCCGCCCGCGCATTGCATCGAACTGTCGCTCGACGCGCCGGAAAGCCCCCGCATCACGCGTTACTGGACCCCATCGCGCCGGAGCCTGCCGAAGACGGTGGATGAACGCGCGCACCTGCTGCGCAACCTGTTCATGGAAAGCGTGCGCCTGCACCGCCGCGCCGACGTACCCGTTGCCGCAACCCTGTCGGGCGGCATCGATTCCTCTGGCATCGTCGCCGCGTTGCGTCAGCAAGAACCGCAGACGCCGCTCGCCGCCTTCAGCTTCATGGCCGACGATCCAGCCGTGGCGGAAGAGCGTTGGGCGCGCATGGTGGCCGACGCCGTGGGTGCCGACATTCGCCCCGTCCGGCTCGATCCCGACAAGCTTGCCGGCGACCTCGACCGGTTGATCACGACGCAGGAACAGCCCTTCACCACCTCCAGCATGTGGGCCCAGGCCGAGGTGTTCCGCGCCGTTCATGAGGCTGGCTTCAAGGTCGCGCTCGACGGTCAGGGCGCGGACGAGATGTTCGCGGGCTACCCGGTGTTCCGCGCCGCCTATGCCGCGGGGCTGCTGCGCCACGGGCGAATTCGCGAGGCACAGAATCTCATTGCCTCGGCCCAGTCGGGCGGCCTGCGCCTGCTGCTGCAGACCATGGCGACCTTCCTGCCCGATGCGGCACGACCGCTGATGCGCCGGCTGGCGGGAAAGCCGGTGATGCCGGACTGGATGCAGGCCGGCTGGTTTGCCACCGTGCCCGCCAACGACATGGCGCATGGTTCGCTCAACAGCCTGCAGGCCGACCTGGCGCGCTCGCGCGAGAAATCGAGCCTGCCCATGCTGCTGCGCTATGCCGACCGCAATGCCATGGCCGTGTCGGTCGAGAACCGCGTTCCCTTCCTGACCACCGACCTCGCGGAATTTGCCATTTCTGTGCCGGACAGCGACCTGATCGACAGTGCCGGGACGACGAAATCGGTGCTGCGCCGTGCCCTGCGCGGCCTGGTGCCCGACCCGGTGCTCGACCGCCGCGACAAGATCGGGTTTGTCACCCCGGAAGCGAGATGGTTCGCGGGCTCGCCCGCCCTCCGCGCCATGCTGGAGCGCACGGCCGGCACGCTGCCCGCCTGCTTCGCGCCGGCCGCGGCGGAACGCCTGCGTGCCGTGGCCGCCGGCCGGCAAGTGCATGACGGCGCCACCTGGCGCATATTCAACCTGGCGCGCTGGGCTGAACTCATGCGCGTGGAACTGGCCTGATCATGGCGATTCGCATTTATTCGGTCATCGGCGCGCGGCCGCAATTCGTCAAGGCGGCGGTCGTGTCGCGCGCCTTGGCGCGCCACACGAATGTGGTCGAGCGCCTGGTCCACACCGGCCAGCACTATGACCCGATCATGTCCGACATCTTCTTCACCGAGCTTGGTCTGCCCGCGCCGCATGTGAATCTCGGAATCGGCTCGGGTCCGCATGGCGCCCAGACCGGTCGCATGCTGGAGGCGCTGGAAAGCCTGTTCATCGCTGAAAAGCCAGATCGCGTGCTGATCTATGGCGACACCAATTCGACACTCGCCGCCGCGCTGACCGCGGCCAAGCTCGGCATTCCCGTCGACCATATCGAGGCCGGCCTGCGATCCTTCAATCGCGCCATGCCGGAAGAGATCAACCGCGTCGTCGCCGATGCCCTGTCGGACATGCTGTTCGCGCCGACCGACACGGCCGTTGGCCATCTGCGCCACGAAGGCATTCCCGATTCGCGCATCCATCGTGTCGGCGATGTGATGTATGACGCCACGCAACTGTTCGGCAGCCGTGCAGATGCCGCTGCAGTGACGCGTCTTGGCCTGACCCCGAAGACCTATGTCCTTGCCACCATCCACCGTGCCGAGAACACCGACGACCCGGACCGGCTGCGCACGCTGTTCAACGCGCTGCAACGCGTCGCGGCGGAGCTGCCGGTCATCCTGCCGTTGCACCCGCGCACGCGGCAGCGCGCGTCAACGCTTGGCCTGCTCGACAGGCTGCCAGACGGCTTCAAGCTGACGGAGCCAGTCGGCTATTTCGACATGCTGGCGCTGGAGCGTGACGCGCGGGTGATCGCCACTGATTCGGGCGGCGTGCAGAAGGAGGCCTTCTTCCATCATGTCCCCTGCGTGACGCTGCGCACCGAGACGGAATGGGTGGAGCTCGTCGACTCCGGCTGGAATCGCCTGGCCCCGCCCGACAATGCCGCCGACGTGGCGACGGCGATTCTCGCTGCCGCGTCGCTGAACCTGGCGGCACTGGCGCATCCCGACTCCTATGGCGACGGCCACGCCGCCGAACACATTGCGTCGCGCCTGGCGAGTCTCGCGTCATGAAGATCCTGCTCGTGACCTTCCAGTTCGCGCCCTACAACATCGTGGGCTCGGTGCGCGTCGGCAAAATGGCCAAGGCCTTGCGGGATTTCGGCCACGACGTGCGCGTGCTGACCGCCGCGCCGCTGGAGTATCCCGAGACCATGCCGCTGGAGATTCCCGCCGAGCGCGTGATGCAGACGCCCTGGTGGAACGTCAACAAGCCGCTTTACTGGCTTGCCCGGCGCATGGGCCGCGCGTCGGCTTCCGAAACCTACACGCCAGCCACCAGCGGCACGGGGCGGGTGCGCAGCCTGTCGCTGCTCGCGCGCGCCCTGACCAATTTCCCCGACGGCCAGATGGGCTGGTATCTGCCCGCGCTGCGCGCCGGCCGCGCCATCATGCGCGGCTGGAAGCCCGACCTTGTGCTGTCGAGCGCCCCACCTTTCACCGGCCACATGATCGCGCGGCGCCTGGCCAAGGATGCGAAGGTGCCGTGGATCGCCGATTTCCGCGATCTCTTTAGCGAAAACCCCTACACGATTCGACCGACCTGGCGGCTCAACTTTGACCGCTGGCTCGAGCGTCGCATCCTGCGTGACGCCGCGGCTTGCGTGACGATCTCGGAACCGCTCGCCAAGTCGCTGCGCGTGCACAACCGGCCCGTCGAGGTGATCCTCAACGGCTACGACCCGGCCGACCTGCCGAAGACAGCGCCCGTGCCGTCCGACACGGCGCCGGTGACCATTCTCTACACCGGCACGATCTACCCCGGGCGGCGCGATCCTTCCCCGCTTTTTGAGGCCGTGGCGACGCTGGGTCCCCTGCGCGATCGCATCCAGCTCGCCTTCTGCGGCCAGGACCTGCGCGGCGTGCAGGCGGCGGCAGCGAAGCACGGCGTGCTGGATCGCCTGAAGTTGATCCCGACCATGCCCTATCGCGCCGCGCTGCAGGCACAGGCAGAAGCAGACGTTCTGCTGCTGCTGCTGTGGAACCATCCGGACGAGGTCGGCGTGCTGCCCGCCAAGCTGTTCGAGTATATCGGCGCCGGGCGGCCGATCCTCGCACTCGGCCTCGAGACCGGGTCTGCGGCCGACATCATCCGCAGCCGTGACATGGGGGTGGTCGCAAACGATCCGGCGGCCATCGCCAAACAATTGCGGAGCTGGGTGGAGGAAAAGACCCTCACCAGCCGGATTGCCGGTCCCGCGCCCGAGGCCAAGAATGGCCTTTCACGCGTCGACCAGTTCCGCAAGCTCGACAACTTCCTGCGCAGCTTCGTCCCGACGGTTTCCTGACATGTGCGGCATCGCCGGCTTCCTCGACCTGAAACACGGCCTGCCGGCGGACCGGCTGGAATCGCTCGCCCGCGCCATGGCAGATTCGATGCTGCATAGAGGCCCGGATGCGGGTGGTGTCTATGTGCACCCTGAGGCCGGCCTAGCGATCGGCCACCGGCGCCTGTCCATCGTCGATCTGTCGCCCGCAGGCGCGCAGCCGATGACCTCGGCCGACGGCCGCTTTGTCATTGTCTACAACGGCGAGATCTACACCGGCGATGAACTACGTCGCGATCTTGCACCGCGCGGCATCAGTTTCCGTGGCCATTCCGACACCGAGGCGATCCTCGAGGGCTGCGCCGCTTGGGGCCTCGACGCCGTGCTGCCGCGCCTGATCGGCATGTTCGCTTTCGCGCTGTGGGACAAGCAGACCCGGACGCTGTCGCTCGTGCGCGACCGGCTGGGCATCAAACCGGTCTACTGGGGCCGCTGCGGCGACACGATCCTGTTCGGGTCGGAGCTGAAATCACTGCGTGCGCATCCGGCCTTCAAGGGCACGATTGACCCGAATGCGGTGACGAGTTTCCTGCGCTTTTCCTATGTTCCCGCGCCACACAGCATCTATCGCGAAATTCACAAGCTGCCGGCCGGCCATGTTCTGACGATCGATGCCGGTGGCAACACCACGCTGAAATCGTTCTGGAACCTGGCTGAGATTACCGCGGCGGGCCAGGCGAACCCGGACCGGCGCAGCCGCGACGACATCCTGGCGGAGCTGGAGCCGCTGCTGCAGGACGCGGTGGGCCGCCGCATGATCGCCGATGTGCCGCTCGGCGCCTTCCTCTCGGGCGGTATCGATTCCTCGCTGGTCGTCGCGCTAATGCAGGCGCAGAGCAACCGGCCCGTGCGCACCTTCACCATCGGCTTCCACCAGGAAGGCTATAACGAAGCGGTGCATGCCAAGAAAGTGGCCGCGCATCTCGGCACCGAGCACACCGAACTTTATGTCGACCCGGCGCATGCGCAGGCAGTCATCCCGCGCCTGCCCGAATGGTATGACGAGCCCTTCGCCGATTCCTCGCAGATCCCCACCTTCCTGGTGTCGGAGATGACGCGCAAGCATGTCACGGTCGCCTTGTCGGGCGATGGCGGCGACGAGATCTTTGCCGGCTACACACGCTACTTGTGGGCGCAATCGGCCTGGCGCTGGACGGCGCCGATGCCGCAGCTGCTGCGCCAGGGCCTTGCCAACACGATCCGCCTGCTGCCGCCGCACTGGTGGGAAGCGCTGGGCAGGCTTTCGCCCAAGCGCATCCCGCAGCTAGGCGAACGCATCCACAAGGTGGCGGAAGTGCTGCCGCAGGCCTCGCTTGATCATGTCTACCGCTCGCTGGTGTCGCAGTGGCAGGACCCTCGCAGCGGCGCCTTGGGCGGACAGGAACTCGGCAGCATCGCCGATGATCCCGCTCTGTCGCGGCTGGTGCCAGACCCAATCCAGCGCATGCAGATGCTGGACATGCTCACCTACCTGCCCGATGACATCCTGACCAAGGTCGATCGCGCCAGCATGGCGGTGAGCCTGGAAGCACGCGTGCCGCTGCTCGACCACCGCGTCGTCGAGTTCGCTGCGCGCATTCCGACCGCGGTGAAGATGACAGGTGGCCAGGGCAAGTGGCTGATGCGGCAGATTCTCTACAAGCATGTGCCGCGTGAGTTGATCGAGCGCCCGAAGCAGGGTTTCGGCATTCCCATCGGCACCTGGCTGCGCGGCCCCCTGCGCGCCTGGGGTGAAGACCTGCTCGACCCGAGTCGCCTGGGCCAGGAGGGCTATTTCCAGCCCGAGGCGATCCGGCGCATGTGGGATGAACACCAGTCCGGCCGCCGCAACCGCCAGTACCAGCTGTGGGGCCCGCTGATGTTCCAGGCCTGGTTGCGCCACACCCAGGCCAGCTGACGCCGATGACCAACGCCCTGCGTCCACGCCTGCTGATGGTGCTGAACGACGCGCCCTTCTTCCTTACGCACCGCCTGCCCATCGCGCGCGCCGCGCGCGACGCCGGCTTCGACGTTCACATCGCCGTCCCGGTCGAGGACGAGCCGGTGGCGGTGATGAAGCAGGAAGGCTTCGTCGTCCATGACATTCCGCTGCGCCGCGGTGCCCGCAAGCTCGGCGGCGAACTCGCCCTGATCCACCGGCTGTGGCAGATCGTCCGCACCGTCCAACCCGACCTGATGCACGCGGTGACGATGAAGCCGGTGCTCTATGGTGGCCTGGTGGCACGGCTGGCGGGCGTGCCGGCCGTGGTGCATGCCATCACCGGCCTTGGCTACCTGTTCGTGACCGAAGGGCTGGCGGCGCGCATCCAGCGCGGCATCGTCAAGCGGCTCTACCGCTTTGCGCTCGGTCATCGCAACGCCTGCGCCATTTTCCAGAACCCCGACGACCTCGGCCTGTTTTCGCGCGAAGGACTGGTCGATCCGCGCATCACGCTGATGATCAAGGGCTGCGGCGTCGACATGCAGCACTACACACCACAACCCGAACCAGCGGGCCCGGTGACCGTGATGTTCCCGGCCCGCATCCTGGGCGACAAGGGGGTGCATGAATTCGTCGAGGCGACGCGCATCCTGAAGGCACGCGGCACCGATGCCCGTTTCGTCCTCGTCGGCCGCACCGACCCCGACAATCCAACCGACGTCGGCGAAGACGGCATCCGCGCCTGGGAGCGCGAGGGGCTGGTGCAGTGGCAGGGCTTTTCCCGCGACATGGCCGCCACCCTGTCGCAGGCGCATGTGGTCTGCATGCCGTCGTACCGCGAAGGCCTGCCACGGGTTCTGATCGAGGCGATTGCCTGCGGCCGGCCGGTGGTGACCGCAGATGTGCCCGGCTGCCGCGAGGTGGTGCGCGACGGCGAGAACGGCTTCCTCGTCCCGGTCCGCAACGGCCCGGCTACAGCAGAGGCGATCGATCAGCTGATCGCCAACCCGGCGCTCCGCCGGCACATGGGCGAACGCGCCCGCGCCATTGCCGAGGACGAATTCTCCGTCACCCATTTTGTCGCACTATCGCTCGAGGCCTATCGCCGGGTGTTGCCAGCCCGCCGCTGGCCCCGTGCGGCACCGGATCCAACGCCGACCTGAAACCGCCCGCCCAAACGCATCACCCAGCCCTCCCCGCGTGGAGGGCTTCGTGTTTCCGGACCCCGCGCAACCTCTGCTATAAGCAGCCATGCTTTGGAACATGGCCGTGGTCGCCGCGGTCGCCTTCGCCGCTGCGCTGGCTGGCACCGGACTGGCCGTTCGCCTGCTCCGCGCGCGCTATCCTGGACCATCCCAACGACCGCTCGAGTCACGCGATTCCCGTCCCGCGTGGCGGCGGGCTGGCGGTGACGGCTGTCGTCGTCGTCCACTGGGCGCTGATCTGGCTGTTCGACGCGACGACCGACGGCTTTGTCTTCACGACCGCCATGCCGGTCCTGCTGCTGCTCACGTTCGTTCTGGCGGGCCTGTCATGGCAGGACGACCGGCGCGGGCTGTCGGCGGGCTTGCGCCTGGCCGTGCAGGCCCTTTGCGTCGGAGTGGCGACACTGACGACGCAGTCGGCGCCCGGGCAGACCTTCCAGGGTCTTCTGCCGGTCGCCCTCGATCTGGCGGGCACCGCCTTCCTGTGGCTCTGGTTCATCAACCTGACCAATTTCATGGACGGTATCGACGGCATCACCGGCACCGAAAGCGCCTCGATCGGCCTGGGCGTCGTCGTTCTGGCGCTGGCCGGTGCGCCGCTGATGATGGCTGCCTCTGGCGAACTGCCCGTCTATGCCGCGGCGCTGGCCGCCAGTGCGCTCGGCTTCCTGTGCTGGAACTGGCAGCCCGCACGCATCTTCCTCGGCGACGTCGGCAGCATCCCGCTCGGCTTCCTGCTGGGCTGGCTGGTAATTGAAGCGGCCGGCGCTGGACTGTGGGCCGCCGCGGTCCTCCTGCCGCTCTATTACCTGGTCGATGCCACGATCACACTCCTGCGCCGCATCCTGCGGCGCGAGCGCATCACCGAAGCGCATCGCAGTCATGCCTTTCAGGTGGCATCCCGCCGCTTGGGTGCGCATGCGCCTGTCGTGCTGTGGATCATCGGGCTGAATGTCCTGTTGATCGGCCTTGCCCTGCTGTCGGTGGCACGGCCGGCGTTGAGCTGGCTGGCGGTCGCGGTGGGCCTGCTGCTGACCCTGATGCTCTTTCTGTTCTTCAACCGCGATCCCGCGGCCGTAACGCCGTGAGCGAACGCCACGCGCCCCGATTCCCTGCGGCCCGCATCGGGCTGGTGGTCGCGCATGACCTGTTGATGGCCGCCGCCGCCTTCGAGATCGCGGTGTGGGCGCGCTACTACACCTATGGCGCGCCGCAGGACCTGTTCTTCCTGTGGGAAGGCACTATCGTCTTCACTGCCGTCAGCGCCTTGATCTTCGCCTGGAGCGGGCTGTTCCGCGGTATCTGGCACTACGCGTCGATGACCGACCTTTTCGCCATCACACGCGCCGTCACCATCGCGGTTCTGGTCTTTGTCCCCGTCATGTTCACCGTGTCGCGGCTAGAGGCATTTCCGCGATCGGCGTTGATCTTCGTCTGGCCGCTGCTCATCGTCATGCTGGGCGGACCGCGGCTGCTCTATCGCCTGTTCAAGGACGGCAATCTAAACGCGGTGTTCGAGCGCACCAGCGATCCGCGTGTGCCGGTGCTGCTTGCCGGCGCGGGGGACGCGGCGGAATTGTTCATTCGCGAGATGACGCGCCCGCGCAGTCCCTATCGTGTCGTTGGCCTGGTGGATGATCGCGCGCGGCGCATCGGCCGCAACATCCGCGGCGTCCGCGTCTGGGGCTCGATCGACGACCTGCCTTCCGTGGTCGAAGGGCTGGCGAAGCGCGGCCGGCGGCCGCAGCGCCTGATCGTGGCCAGCGATCGCTTCAGCGCCGCCGAAGTGAAGGCGCTGGTGGAGACGGCGCAAGGCCTTGGCATGACGCTTGCCCGCTTGCCCAAGCTGACCGATTTCCGCGACGACCAGGCGGGCCGCGTTGCCTTGCATGGCCGCGGCATGAGCCTGCGTGCCGTCGCGGTGGAAGACCTGCTGGGCCGGCCGCAACAGACCCTCGATCGCGACGCCATGCGCAAGCTGGTGCACGGCCGCCGTGTGCTGGTCACCGGTTCGGGCGGCACAATCGGTTCGGAAATCGTCCGCCAGGTCGCCGCCTTTGGCCCTGCCAAGCTCGTGCTGTTCGACAGCAACGAATATGCGCTCTACCTGATCGACCTCGAACTCGGAGAGAGCCACGCCGATCTGCCGCGTGCCGCCATCCTGGGCGATGTCCGGGACCCGGCGCGGCTCGACAGCGTTTTCGCCGCCGAGCGGCCGGAACTCGTGTTCCACGCCGCCGCCCTGAAACATGTGCCGCTGGCTGAGGCCAATCCGATCGAGGCGGTGCAAACCAACGCGCTCGGTACGCGCAACGTCGCGCGCGCCTGTGTGAACCACCGCGTCGATCGCATGGTGATGATTTCGACCGACAAGGCGGTGAATCCGTCGAGCATCATGGGCGCCACCAAGCGCGTCGCCGAGAGCTACGCCCAGGCACTGAGCCTGGATACTGCCGCTGCGAGCCGGAGCGAGACTCGTTTCGTCACCGTGCGCTTCGGCAACGTGCTGGGCTCCACCGGCTCCGTCGTCCCGCTGTTCCAGCGCCAGATAGCCGCGGGCGGGCCCATCACCGTCACGCACCCCGACATCACCCGTTTCTTCATGACAGTGAAGGAAGCCGTCGAACTGGTATTGCAAGCCTCTGCCTTGCCGGAAGACCCGGCTGCGGCCGGCACCATCTTCGTCCTCGACATGGGCGAGGCGGTGCGCATCCAGGATCTTGCCCGCCAGATGATTCGCCTGGCCGGCCTGCGGCCCGACCACGATATCCAGATCGTCTACACCGGCCTGCGGCCGGGCGAAAAGCTGTACGAGGAAGTGTTCCACGCCGGCGAGACGCTGGTGCCGACACCGCAGCCGGGCATCCAGCGCGCTGCGCCGCGGGTCGCCGATCTGGCCGTTCTGGACCGCGCGCTGGACAAGCTCGCGGCCGCCGCCGGCCGGGGTGATGGCGCGGAAATTCGCCGCCAGTTGCAGCTTCTGGTGCCGGAATACGCGACCCCTGATCACCCGCCGCTGCGGGCTGCCCCTGAGTGACACGCGCCTGTTCTGACAGCCCCTAATTCGCGCTATAAACCGCGCTCGCCCGTCCCCGACTTCTTGCGGATTCCGCCATGACCGACGCCGTTGCCATCAAGCGCGCTTTGATTTCCGTGTCCGACAAGACCGGCCTCGTCGAATTCGGCCGCTTCCTCGCCTCACAGGGCGTGGAAATCCTTTCCACTGGTGGCTCGGCCAAGGCGCTGCGCGACGCGGGCGTGAAGGTGCAGGACGTCGCCGACTACACCGGTTTCCCCGAGATGATGGACGGCCGGGTTAAGACGCTGCACCCAAAGGTGCATGGCGGCCTGCTCGGCCTGCGCGATGCGCCCGAGCATCGGACGGCGATGGCGAAGCACGACATTGGCGGCATCGACCTGTTGGTGGTGAACCTTTATCCCTTCGAGGCGACGGTGGCCAAAGGCGCCGACTTCGCTACCTGCATCGAGAATATCGACATCGGTGGTCCGGCGATGATCCGTTCCGCCGCCAAGAATCATGGCTTCGTTACCGTCGTCGTCGACATGGACGATCTGGCCGAAGTGCGCGGCGCGATGGAGCAGGGCGAGGGCGCGACACCATTGGCCCTGCGCCGCAAACTCGCCGCCAAGGCCTATGCCCGTACCGGCGCCTATGACGCCGCGATCTCGCAATGGTTCGCGGGCCAGGTGAATGAGACCTTCCCCAGCCGCTTCGTCATCGGCGGCGAGCGGCGCCAGCTGTTGCGCTATGGCGAGAACCCGCACCAGTCCGCCGCTTTCTATGTCACGGGCGCCCCCTTGCGCGCTGGCATCGCCACGGCCGAGCAGTTGCAGGGCAAGGAACTGTCGTACAACAACCTGAACGACACCGATGCGGCCTATGAGCTGGTGGCGGAACTGGCGCGCTTCCGGAAGCCCGCCGTCGCCATCATCAAGCATGCCAATCCCTGCGGCGCTGCGATTGGTGGCAGCTTCAACGAGGCCTATGCCAAGGCGCTCGCCTGCGACCCGGTCAGCGCCTTTGGCGGCATCGTTGCCCTGTCCGGCGTGATCGACGGCGCCACCGCCGAGGAAGTGACCAAGATCTTCACCGAGGTGGTGATCGCCCCCGGCGCGACCGATGAAGCGCGCGCCATCTTCGCGAAAAAGAAGAACCTGCGCCTGCTGGTGGCGGGCAGCCTGCCCGATCCGGCGTCGCCCGGCATGACCGTGCGTTCTGTTGCCGGCGGCTACCTGCTGCAGGGCCGCGACAACGGGCATGTTGCGCAGAGCGACCTGAAGGTGGTGACCAAGCGGGCGCCGAGCGCGCGCGAGATGGACGACCTGCTGTTCGCCTTCGCTGTCGGCAAGCATGTGAAGTCGAACGCGATCGTCTATGTGAAGGACGGCGCCACCGTCGGCATCGGTGCCGGCCAGATGAGCCGCGTCGATTCCTCGCGCATCGCCGCGCGCAAGTCGCAGGACG
Organism: Alphaproteobacteria bacterium; assembly: GCA_947473325.1. GTDB lineage: Bacteria > Pseudomonadota > Alphaproteobacteria > SHVP01 > SHVP01 > CANJEJ01. Next base: position 13,980 of record CANJEJ010000011.1, read on the forward strand.
CGGCCGAAGCGGCGGGCCTGAAGGAAGCCCTCGCCAAAGGATCGGTCGTCGCCTCCGACGCCTTCTTCCCCTTCCCCGACGGGTTGCTGGCTGCAGCCGAAGCCGGCGCGACAGCGGTGATTCAGCCCGGCGGCTCGATGCGGGATGACCTTGTCATCGCGGCTGCCGACGAGGCGGGCCTGGCCATGGTGTTCACCGGCATGCGGCATTTCCGGCACTGATTCCGGCAAAACCCGGCCCCCGCCCCCCAAAACCCTCACGCGCCTGTCATCGGGCTGGGCTAGACTGGCGCCAGCCCGCGGCCAGACCAGCGGGCCTATGCAAAAACCCGCAGCGGGGGGACAGAGAACAATGGCCGATCATCCGACGATCGATGACTTCATGGACGGCGTCAAACGCCGCAATCCAGGTGAGACCGAGTTCCACCAGGCTGTGTACGAAGTGTCATCGACCATCTATCCGTACATCGCCGACAAGCCGAAATACCACAAGTGGGAGATCATGCGCCGGATCGCCGAACCGGACCGCGTCATCATCTTCCGCGTCACCTGGCAGGACGATGCGGGAAATATTCGCGTCAACCGCGGCTACCGCGTGCAGAACAACAACGCGATCGGCCCCTACAAGGGCGGCATCCGCTTCCACCCCTCGGTCAACCTGTCGATCCTGAAGTTCCTCGGCTTCGAGCAGACCTTCAAGAACAGCCTGACGGGCCTGCCGATGGGCGGCGGCAAGGGCGGCGCCGACTTCAACCCCAAAGGCAAGTCGGATGCGGAAGTGATGCGCTTCTGCCAGTCCTTCATGAACGAGCTCTATCGCCATATCGGCGAGGACATCGACGTGCCAGCCGGTGACATCGGCGTGGGCGGCCGCGAGATCGGCTACATGTTCGGCCAGTGGAAACGCCTGACCAGCCGCTTCACCGGCGTGCTGACGGGCAAGGGCCTGGAATACGGCGGAAGCCTGATCCGTCCGGAGGCGACCGGCTATGGCGCGGTCTACTTCATGGAAGACATGCTGAAGAATATTGGCGATGCGATCGAGGGCAAGAAGTGCATCGTTTCCGGTTCCGGCAACGTGGCGACCTTCGCAGCCCAGAAGATTGTTCATCGCGGCGGCAAGGTGTTGACCCTGTCCGATTCCGACGGCTTCATCTTCGACGAGGCCGGCATCGACCTTGAGAAGATCAACTGGATCATCGACCTCAAGACCAAGCGCCGCGGCCGCATTTCGGAGTACACGCAGCAGTTCAAGTCCGCCAAGTATTTCGAGGGCCAGCGGCCCTGGAACGTGCCGGCGGACCTCGCCTTCCCCTGCGCGACGCAGAACGAGATCGCCCTGCCGGACGCGCAGGCGATGATCAAGAATGGCGTGAAAGGTGTGTCCGAAGGTGCCAACATGCCGACATCGCAGGACGCCGTGCATGCCTTCCTGCATGCCAACGTGCTGTTTGGGCCCGCCAAGGCGGCGAATGCCGGCGGCGTGTCGGTATCGGGTCTCGAGATGAGCCAGAACGCCGCGCACATCACCTGGAAGGAAGGCGAACTGCAGGTCCACCTGCGCGACATCATGACCGGCATCCACGACAAGTGCCTGCAATACGGCGGCATGCCGGGCACCAAGCACATTAACTATGTGCAGGGCGCCAATGTCGCCGGCTTCGTCAAGGTGGCAGACGCCATGCTTGCATTCGGCGTCGTCTGACTCGATATCAAGTCGCGATGGAAAAGCCGCCTTCGGGCGGCTTTTCTTTTGCCCGGGCGGTGGCGCGAATCCGGGCAGATGCCAGTTCCCGCGCCAGTGGTTTCCTCTCTTCCCTCGGGGAATCCGCCAGTTTGGGCGCCTTCCGCTTGGCCCCTGTCTTGCTGAGGGAACGATCAGGAAGTCATTTTCAGAACACGATGAGGCACTGGTGACAGGAAAACTGATACGGGCCGCCATGGCGGTCCTGGGGACGCTTGCGAGTCTGCCGGCCACGGCGCAGGACAAGAGTGACCACACGTTCACCGGCAACGCGGCGCTGGCGACCGACTACATCTTCCGTGGAATCTCGCAGACCGGCGAAGAGCCCGCCGTGTCGGCGGGATTCAACTACGGCCACACGAGCGGCATCTTCCTCGGCGTCTGGGGATCAAATGTCGATTTCAACGACGGCGGCCAGGCCCATCTCGAGATCGACGTCTTCGGCGGCATCCGGCGTGAGTATCGCGGCGTGACATGGGAACTGGGCGTCATCCACTACGCCTATCCCGGCGCGGCGGACACCCGCAGCTATGACTATGACGAGTTGCGCGTGGCGCTGGGCTACGACTTCCAGATTGTCGCGGCAACGGCTTCGGTCAACTACTCGCCGAACTACTTTGCCGATAGCGACACCGGCGTCTACTACGCCCTGGAACTGAAGGCGCCGCTGAAGCTGCCCTATGCGCCGTCGCTGATCACCGGCATCGGCCGACAGACGATTGACAAGAATGCCCGCTTCGGCACGCCCGACTACACCGACTGGCGCATTGGCATCACGCTGCCGGTAGGCGGCTTCGACCTGTCCGCCACCTATTACGACACGGGGCTCAACCGCCGCGAATGCGCCAACACACAGAACTGTGACGCGCGCGGCGTGCTGGCGATCTCGAAGGCGTTCTGAAGAGAGGCCCTCGCCGATGGTTCGGCGAGGGCGTGATTATCAGCTGTTGAGGAATGGCAGCATGGCACCCGCCCATTCCGGCGGCGCCGCGGGCAGCTCCATCCACTTGGTCTTCGGCGCCGCGGCATGAGCGCGTTGCGTGTGGCCATATTGCGGATCCCACTTTGGCGCCGCCAGCAGGGTCGGCACCGTCACCCGCTGCAACGCGCCATGCGTGTCATAGCGGAAGTGCGACTCGTAGGCCTGCTGCCACATGTGTCGCGCCTTCAGCAGGGCCAGCGTGCGCGTGTGGAGCATCTCGGGGTCGACATAGGGTTCTTCCTTGATGATTCCGACGCGCGTCGTGTTGTACCAGGGCCACCACAGCCCCTGATCGCGCAGCATGTGCCAGACCTTCAGCAAGTGTGCGCCGTATTTGTCGAGCACGACCGGGAATGTGTAGTTCGCGAGCAGGTCTTCGCGTTCCGCCGCGTCGAGATACAGGACGTTCGACATGGCGAGATGCTTGATCGCCTGTGGGCGCTGGATCGCAAGCTCGAGGCCGACCAGGCCGCCGCCCCACATGCCATAGAAGTCGGCGTCCTTGAGGCCAAGCGAATCCATCGCCTGGCCGACGACGGCGGCGTAGCGTTCGACCGTGACGCCATCGGGGCCGATCGTGTTATCGGATTCGCCATTGCCCGGCAGGTCGAGGGCGAAGGTGGTTCGCTTGCCGTCGAAGGTGCGCGTGATCTTGTCGACGACATTGTTGTCGCTTGCCGCGTCATGTTGCACGAACAACGGCCGGCCCGACACTTCGGCCGTGCGCCGGACATGGAGCTGGCCACCCGGAATGTCGATGTAGTCCTGCATGGTGCGGCCGCTCTTCAGCGGCGTCACCCGGGGTGGCGGCGGTGCTTCGCCCTTGGCGTATTTGCCGATCTCTTCCTTCAGCCAGCCCCAAACTTCCGGCACGCCGCCGGTGCCCAGGTTCTTGATGGTGACATTGGATGGCGCCGTCTTGGCAATAGCCGGCAACTGCGCGACAAGCGGATCCCACTGCGAGGCGCAGACGATAGCCGGTACCTTGAAGCTGGCAACCGCCTTGTCGCCATCAAGCTTGAAGGCCGCGCCATAGGGATTGCGGTATTCGTCGCCAGAGCGCAGGAATTCCATCACCTGATCGTGGATGAACTCGTTGTTTGGCAGGCCGGCCTTGTGCCGGTTGGCAAGCGACGGCGCATGCCAGGGAAAGAACATGCTCTGTTCGCGGAAACGCGCCCAGGCCCATACCATGTGACCGCCGTCCCATTGCGGCTTGAACGATGTCAGGTAGTTGGCGAGATAGTCCGCGCGCACGTCGGGCGCGAGCGACACGACGCCATTCAGGATGGCGCCATGCACACGCTCGGGATAGCGGCTGACGAAAGCCGCGCCTTCGCAGGCCCCGGTGTGGAAGCCGTAGATCGCGACCTTGTCGAGGCCGATCGCGTCAAGGAACTTCTTCAGCCCGTCGGCATAGTCGTACATCGTCGGTCCATCGATCCCAAGACGGTCCGACAACCCATTGCCCGGGCGATCCGGTGCGATCAGTGTGTAGCGGTCAGACAGCAGTTCGATCAGCGGCTCCAGCTCCTTCGCCGACTTCGGCGACTGGTGCAGCAGCAGCACCACCGGCCCCTTGCCGGCGCGGCGGTAGTGCACCTGGCGCACACCGTCGATGGTGACGAAGTGGCGTGTCATCTTGTTGGTCGTCATCCTGTCCTCCCGTCGCGGTCACGAAGACGCGCGTTTCTCCATATACATTACAGGCAGGGTCACGCCGTTGCCGACCGGCATGGTGCCCGGCTCGATCTCGCTGTAGCCGAGCCGCTTGTAGAACGCCACGGCATTCATGTTGGCGCGCACATAGAAATGCACGAAGCCGGAGGCACGCGCCCGGTCTTCCACGGCGCGGACCAGGCGGCTGCCGAGCCCCTGGCGTGCCAACGCCGGATCGACGAAGACCTTGCGGATGCGCGCCGTGTCCTCGCGGTCTGGCTGCGCGCGCCAGCCAGCGGTGCCGAGGATGCGGTCGCGCGGCCCCATGGCGCAGAGCAGGTTGTTCACCAGCAACTCGTCGCGATAGGCAGGGTGCTGGATTGCTCGCACATGGGCGTGGATCTGCTCTGCCGTGTGCCAGTCGCGCGCGAGTTGGGAAAAGGCGCGCACATGCAGGTCCTGCACGGCGTCCAGATCGCCTTCCGACAGCGGTCGCAGTTCAAGGGCGGACTGTTCCACGGCATTCAGGAATTGAAAAAGGGCATCAAGTCGTCCGACCAGCGGTGCATCGCGTTGGTAATAACCACATGCTTTGCTTTCGGTGCGACCTTCAGCGCGGCGGCCGTACCGGCATGATCCGACGGTGCCACCAGCGCCACGGGCACCGGCGCCTTGGGCAGTTCTTCCTGGATGGCATAGCACCAGTGCGCGCCATAGTGGCGTGACCACATGTTGCCGCATTTCAGCAGCGACACGGCGCGGCGGTGGATCATCTGCGGATCGACATAGGGTTCGCGCGGCAGCACGCCCTCCGTCGTGTGGTTGTACCAGGGCCACCACAGGCCCTGGTCGCGCATCGCGTGCCAGGCGAAGACCATGTGGCCGCCGTACCAGGAATAGTCGAGGTCGGGCGTGTAGTTGGCGATCAGTTCCTTCCGCAAGGCCTCGGGGTGCCAGATCACGTGCGTGATGGCGAGATGCTTCACGAGACCGGGCTGCAGCTTCGCGAGTTCGAGCCCGGTGAAGCCCGAACCCCAGGTGCCGACATAGTCGACCTCCCTGATGTCCATGCCAGCGAGCGCCTGGCGCGTCACCTCGGCATAGGTGGCGCAGGTGATGTTGTCGCTGCCGATGGTATTGTCGGATTCACCGTTGCCGGGCAGGTCGAAGGCGATGACCGGCCGCATGCCGACGAAGCTTTCCGCTGCCGCCCGCACCACATTGTTGTCGCTCGCCGCATCATGCTGGACGATCACCGGCCGGCCGGTTCCGGCGAAGCTGCGGCGCATATGCAGCTGGCCGCCCTTGACGTCGGCATAGTCCTGCACCGTGCTGCCGGGCATGTCGCCCACCTTCGGCGGCGGCGGCACAGTGGCGGCCACGCTGTGATCGCGGAAGATCGCCTGCACGCGGGCGTGCAGCGCCTTCTTGTCGCGGCCGAAGCGTTCGATGTGAAAGTTGCCCGCGAGCTTCGGCAGCCGGTCGAAATGGGGGAAAAGTACGTCGCTTTCCAGCGCCAGCAGGAAGGTCGGCACCGTGATGGGCGGAATCGCCGCCGCGCCGTCATAGATGAAGGCGGCGTGGTAGGGTTTGATGTAATTGTTGCCCGCGCGCAGGAAATCGAGCACCGATGGCATCATCCGCTCGGGCGAGGCGAGGTCATAGTCGAGCCGAGTTGCCTTGCTGACCTTGTACCAGGGGAAGAAGGTGGATTGCTGGCGGAAGCGCGCCCATACCTTCGACAGGTGGCTGCCGTCCCAACTGATCTCGATCGGCTCCAGGTAGTTGGCGAGGATCTCCTTGCGCTCCGCATCCGTCCAGCAGGTGACGCCATCGACGACCAGCGCGCTGACGCGTTGCGGGAACAGGCGCGCGAATTCCGACGCGGTGACGCCGCCTGTATGCGTGCCGAAGATCGGTGCCTTCTGGATGCCGACCGCGTCGAGGAATTCGGCAAGCGCGCGGGCATAGTCTTCGCCGAGCGGGCGATCGAGGGCGAGAGGGTCTGACAGGCCGTTGCCCGGCGTGTCGGGCGCGATGACGGTAAACTCCGCCATCAGCCGCTCCAACAGGGGCACGTTGTCCCGCGAGGACGAGGGCGATTGGTGCAGCAAGACAGCGGGCGGACCCTTGCCGGCGCGGCGGTAGTGCACCTGGCGATGGCCAAGGGTGACAAAGTGCCGCCGGATGTGCGGATGCGGCGCATCCATGCCCATGGGGTTCCTCCCGCCGTGTCGTTATGGGGCCCGGCTTGCACCGAGCCGCGATCAGGCTAGCACGGCGCCCGCGCACGGCGGAACGCCGTTCAGCGCTCGTCGAAGCGGAGTGCGGCACCGTCCCGGACAAGCCGCGCATAGGTCGGGTCGAGGCCGGGCGGGGCCTTTTCCCTCGCCAGGTCGGCGAAGGGCACCCAGCGGAAGTCGTCATGCTCGTCCGACAGCGTCACGGTGTCGTTCAGCGCACGCGCCACGAAGGCGATGGCAACGGCATTCTCCTGCTTCACGCCCCGCTTGAAGAAGAACGTGTCATAGGGCCGGCGCGCAAATTCGACCGTCAGGGCTGTCTCTTCCACCACCTCGCGGGCCGCACCCTCGCGCGGGTCTTCGCCGGCATCGAGCTTGCCGGTCACCGGTTCCCACATCCCAGGCGCATGGTCGCGATGCGCTGCGCGGTGCAGCAGCAAAAGCTTGCCATCGCGCACCACCAGCGCCTGCACGATTACAAGATAATAGTCGGCCACCCTACACCTTCAGGAAATCACGCATCGCGTCGGCCATCGCCTTCGGCTGCGCCTCGAAGGCCGAGGCGACCACATGCGGCGGCATATCCTGCATGCGGACGTTGGGGAGCAGCTTCTCGAGCCGCCAGGTCTGCGCATGGGTGCTGTCATGCGGCGTCAGCACCAGCACCGGCTGGCGCACCAGCGCGGCGCGCGAAGCGGTCGGATAGGTATAGGACGCGCGCGGTCCCCACCACACGAGCGGGCCGGCCCGCACCGATTCCTGGCTATATTGCAGGACAAAGCGGTTGTCGAGGCCGGGCACGCGCGAGCGCATCGCTGCCTGCCAGCGTTCACGCGCATGGCTGCCGTCCTCCGCCAGGACTGGCGGCCCGATGCGGCGGGATGCCCGCTCGGCGTCGTTGATCACCGGTGTGGAGGTGAGAACAACGCGGCGCACTGCATCCGGCCGCTGGATGGCGAGCTCGATGGCGATGAAACCGCCGGTGTGGTCGCCGAGCAGATCGACCTGCCTGAATCCGAGCGAATCGATCAGGTCCGACATCGCTGCGGCAAAGTCGGCGATCGACGGCAAATCGCGAGGCATGTCGCTTTCGCCAAAGCCGGGCATATCGACCGCGATTACGAGGCGGTCCAAGCCGATCTCGGGCAGGAAGGCGAGGAACTGCTTGCCGGAAATTGGCGCCATGTGGAAGCACAGCAACGGCGGTGAGCCGGACGACTTTTCCGGCAGACGAATCCGGTAGTGCAGCTGCCCGTGCCTTGTCGATGCGAAGGCACGGCGTGATGCATGCGGCGCAGGGGCATGGACGCGCGCGGTGCGCGGCGCCGCATCGCCGCTGTCGTCATCGAGGAATTCGCGCAGGATCATGCCGATGCCAGGCGCTCGCAGCGACAGGAAGCCATGCGCCATGCCCGGCAGCTCGAGCAGGCGGCCGTTCCTGAGCAGCGGCACGCTGCGCTTCGTCTGCTCCCACAGGTCATCCTGCGGTGACAGCACCAGGATCGGCTGCGTCACCTTGGGCAAGTGATCGACATGCTGGTAGCGCGACGAGGCACGATGGCCCCAATGCGCGTTGAGGCCGCCGCGGCTTTGCTCGTTGAGATCGCGTTCCAGCAGCACGCCCCTGCGACCGGCGTCGCTCCAGCGGTGCGCCCCGGTGAAGCTTGCGACATAGGTGTCACCCGCGTCATCGAGCAGGCGTTCGCCATAGTGGGAGAGATATTCCTTGAACTCTTCCTCGGTATAGACAGGCGCGGACACCAGCACGACATGGCGCACCTGGTCTGGCCGGCGGATCGCGATCTCAGCGGCGATCTTGCAGCCGGTGTGGTAGCCCATCACATCGAAGGCACCGAAGCCCAGCGTATCGATCAGGCTTTCCATCGCCGTGGCGAGGTCCTGGATATCGGGCGCCTTACGCGGTTCGTCGGAATCGCCATAGCCCGGTGTGTCGGGCGCCACCGCGACGCGGTCCCGCCCCATCTCGGCAATCAGCTTGTCGAAGTTACGGCCCGAATTGGGGCTGGGATGAAAGCAGATCAGCGGCCGGCGCGATGCCTTGGCCGGCTTCGCGATGCGATAGTGGATTTGCCCATCGGGCCCATCGGCATAGCCACGCGTCACATGCGGTGCGCTGCGGTACCAGCCGTCATAATCGGCGACCGACTGGATGTGTTCCGGCGTTTCGAACAGTCTTGCGTCGGCCATGCCGTTTCCTCGCGCTCCTATGACGGTGGCAGCGGCCGGAATGATGCGGTCGATCCCACTGGTGTGCCACCCCAACTTGAGCGCGGCAAATTCGATTTCTAGCCCCGAGGATATCCCAGATTGCCCGCAAGCTGCTGCAGGACACGCACGGTCGTCTCATAGTCGGCATCGGCAATGCCGGCCATCGCCTGCTGGCGAATCTGCTGCTGGGCGGCAAGGATCTGCGCATGGGCGTGACGGCCCGTCTCGGTGACACCCCAGCCGGCGGCACTCGCCGCGATCCACGCGCTACCCGCCAGCCGCGCCAACGCGGCTCTCACGTCATCTGAATCAGCAAAGGATGCGAGCGTGATTTCGATGTCGGTCTCAGGGACGTGATCCCCATCAAAGATCAGGCTCAGTACCTGCCATTCGAATCGCGTGACGCCATTGCTGGCTTGAGTTGCATCGATGGCCTGGGTCAGCGCGGCATCCGCCTGCTTGATCCAGTAGCCAATCGGGCGACGCGTTTTGGGCGGCATGGTGAAACCGAAGGCGGCGGATGGAGCTCCCACCCGCCGCCTCCGTCTTCTCTACTTCTGGACCTTCATCTCGGCGTAGTTGAGGTGCAGGTTCACTTGCTTGAAGTTGGTGAGCTTGGCGTGGTGGCCCATGTTCTCGGTGCCGGCCACCAGGTAGATGATCGGCGCGTTGGCCGCGTTCTTCGCCAGCAACTCCTTCAGGATCGCCTCGCGCTTCACCGCATCCATCTCCTGGCCCTGCGCCAGGACGAGCGGCATTTCGTCCTGGCTGCAGTAATAGGGTCCACCCGGCTTGATGCAGGAGGTGAAGGAGTTGAACGACCGCCCGGCATCAAAACTGCCGGTCAGGTCATGGCCGAAACCGAAGGCATCCCATGACCAGGTGCCGTTGAGATAGGCGCTGAGCCAGTCGGGAAAGGGCTGCGAGATCAGCTTCGCCCGCACGCCAACGGCATTCAGGTCCTGCACGGCCGACTGGTAGACGAGCGCGAAAGTCGCGTCGGTCGTAATCGCCCGGATCTCCATGTCGAGGCCATTGGGGAAACCTGCTTCGGCCAGCAACTGCCTGGCGCGGGCGGGGTTGTAGTCATAGGGCTTGATATCGCGATTGAAGCCGAAGGCCTGCGGCACGGCCGACTGCGACGCGATGCTGGCCGCCCCTTTGTAGATGTTGTCGACAATCGACTGCTTGTTGACCGCGTGGTTGAGCGCCTGGCGAACACGCAGGTCCTTCATCGGGCCTGTCGTCGGCGCCGAGTCGCACTTGCCGTCGGCGCAGGGCTTGCGCCATGACACGAGCGAGATGCCAAGCGTGCGGGTCGATGGCGTCTGGAAGACCTTGAAGCCTGCCCGCTTCAACTGATCGACCGCGTCGAGATTGAGCGCCGTGTCGATGTCGATCTGGTTGGACTGGAGTGCCTGGGCACGCGCCGCACCTTCGCCCAGTTCATAGAACTCGATCTGACCGACATCGCCGCGGCTCTGGAACGAGGTCTCGTTCGCCACCACCACGATCTTGCCGGGAACCCAACTCTGCACCTTATAGGCCGCCGTGCCGATTGGCGTCTCGGATATGCCCTTGAGGCCGCCATCGGCAAAGGCCTTGGGCGCGGGAATACGGAAACCGCCGATCATGCGGGGAATGATTGGTACGGGCGTCTTGGTCTTCAGCGTGATGGTCGAGGCGTCCTTCGCCGTCATCGATTCGATGAAGGGCGTCAGGTCGCGGCCCGGCACCTGCTGGCGGCCCTCGTCGGTGAGCAGGAATTTGTAGGCAGCCTCGACGGATGAAGCGTCGAAGGTTTCGCCATTGGAGAACTTGACGCCGCTGCGGACCTTCAATTCCCACGTCGTCGGGTCGATCACCTTCCACTCGGTCGCAAGGTCCGGCCCCGACGAGAAGTCGTCACGAATCTTGGTCAGCTGGTTGTAGATGGCAGACAACACAAACACATGCGGCACCCCAGGGTCGACAAAGGGGTTGCCGCGGCCTGGCGGGAACTCGCGCACGCCGACCTTCAAGGTTTCGGCCGCCTGTGCGGTTCCGAACAGCCCGCAGAGCACCACCGCTGCAACGCCCTGCAGCCAAAACGATCGACGCATGAAAGCCTCCCGATTCTTATCTGTGGGCGCCCCGTCATCCTGTGCGGTTGCCCTGACGGCAGCGAACACCCTTCGCTCGGCGGGATCAACCGGATTCTGGTATTTGTCCGGTTGGGCAGTTGTTTTCTGCCGTTGCAAAGCGTCTCGCCGCACTAACTGCGGGCGAATTCCACAAGCTCGAAGATGGACTTTTCCGGCGGCCAGTCCATGCGCACCATGACGCGGTCGTCGTCATCGGTGCACCACATGTCGAGGATCGGGCTGTCGTCGGGCTTGAGGTAGGTGGCATGCAAGCAGTCGAAGCTGCCGGCGCGCGTCGTGATGGTCTGACGCCCATTGAAGCGCACGCGCAGACGGTGCGATGCAATCAGCGGCCCCGTCGTGCCATAGGGCGTGGGCGAGGAAGACGGCAGCGGCGCGCAGACCTGGATGCGCCCGGGATCCGGCGCGATCCTCGCCCAGTGCCAGATGTCGAGCGCGACCGGATGCGGCATGAAGGAAATCGGCGGCTCCGGGAAATCCATCACCTGCGAGACACGGCCTTCGGCAACCGTGAAGGCTTCCGCCTCAACGCGCGTGGCGGCGAAGCGGAACCAGGCCGTGCCCACCAGCGCGTCCTTGATCGTCACCCGGTTGAAGCAATCGCGCGGACGGAAGTCGCGGTCGACGGTGTAGGTCACATCACGCAGCAATTCCCGGTCGTCCATCTCGCACAGGCAGCGCATCGTGCGGTCGCCGTTGCCATGCGTGGTCAGGACATTCCACTCGCGGCCCCATTCCTGGTTGTCGCGGAGATAGAGGACCTTGAAACGAGTGGTTTTGTGCTGCATCGGCATCTCCAGCTTCAGACCTGGCCCATGGTTGGCCAGGACGCTGGAATCAACAAGGCCGCCCGTGTGACGGGGCGGCCTTGCGGCTCAGATGAGCGAAATGGAGCGGGCGATGAGATTCGAACTCACGACATCAACCTTGGCAAGGTTGCGCTCTACCCCTGAGCTACGCCCGCACAGGGTGCCTTTGGAGGCCCGGCTTGATACTACCATCCCGACGGCCTTGTAAAGCGGCCCGCGTGGGAATGTTGGCCAACCCGGCCCGCCGGTCCTAAATCGCCAGCCCACCATCCTTTTTGGCGACCGACGGACTGTCGAATCCGGGCCGCGCGGGTGGAAAATGGCCCCTCGCCCCCTTATGTTAGCCGGTAATCCGGCCGGTTTCCGGCCACCACCCTGTTTCTCTGGCGGTAACGACATATGGCCGAACCCCTGATCGGCGCCGCGCAGCCGGCCGCCCCCGACCTCATCAAGGACAGCACCAGCCGCACGTTCCAGAAGGACGTGATCGAGGCCTCGACCAAGGTGCCGGTGATCGTCGACTTCTGGGCGCCCTGGTGCGGCCCCTGCAAGCAGCTCGGCCCGCTGCTGGAAAAGGTGGTCAAGGCCGCCAACGGCAAGGTCAAGCTGGTCAAGGTCGATATCGACGAGAACCCCGAACTCGCCCAGGCGCTCCAGATCCAGTCGATTCCCGCCGTCTACGCCTTTGCCGGCGGCCGCCCGGTCGATGCCTTTGTCGGCGCCCAGCCGGAAAGCCAGATCAAGGCCTTCGTCGAACGGCTGACCGGGACGATCGGCCCCTCGCCGGTCGAGCAAGCGCTGGAGCAGGCGAAGGCCGCCTTTGCCGCCGGCGATGTCGCCGCCGCCGCCAATCTCTACGGCCAGATCCTGAAGCACGAGCCGGGCAATCCGGCGGCGATTGCCGGCCTGAGCCGCTGCCACGCCAGCAAGGGCGACCTGAAGAAGGCCGGCGACGTGCTCGACACCGCCGCCAAGGAGCACAAGGACCACCTCGATATTTCCGCCGCCCGCGCCGCGTTGCAGCTCGCCGAACAGGCGTCCAAGGCCGGCGATGTCGGCCCGCTGCGGGCCAAGGTGGAGGCCAACCCCGGCGACCACCAGTCGCGCTTCGACCTTGGCCTCGCCCTGCTCGGGCAGCAGGATTATGCCGGCGCCGCCGAGTCCTTCCTCGAGATCATCAAGCGCAACCGCGCCTGGAACGAGGACGCGGCGCGCCAGCAACTCGTGAAGATGTTCGAGGCGCTGGGCCACAAGCATGAAGTGACGCAGAGCGGCCGGCGCAAACTCTCGTCTCTCCTGTTTTCATGAGCCAGCTGTCGGATACGGCAGGCGTCGCCGATCTGCCCCGCATCCTCGCGGTGTTTCCGCTGCCCGGCAGCCTGCTGCTGCCCGGCGGCAATCTGCCGCTGCATATTTTCGAGCCGCGCTATCGCGACATGATTCGCGACACGTTGGGCGGCAAGCGCATCATCGGCATGATCCAGCCGCAGGACCCCGACATGGCGTCGGCGAAGCCGCCTCTCTATCGCGTCGGCTGCATCGGCAAGATCATGGCCTTCCGCGAAACTGACGATGGCCGCTATTACGTCACGCTGAGCGGTATCTGCCGCTTCGACGTGAAGCGCGAGCTCGACACCACGACCCTCTACCGCCAGGTCGAGGTCGACTACGACCCCTGGCTCGGCGATTTCAAGTCCGACACGGCACCGAAACTCGACCGCGAAAAGCTGATCCCGGCGCTGAAGGCCTTTCTCGGCCATTACGATGTCAAGGTGAACTGGGACGCGATCGACCAGGTGCCGGACGACGCGCTGATCCGCTCGCTTGCCATGACCTGCCCCTTCGAGGCCGCCGAGAAGCAGGCGATCCTGGAAGCGAAGACGCTGGCCGAGCGCAGCCAGCTGGTGCTGTCGCTGATCGAGATGGCGAACATTCCGAATGTCGGCGGCGGCGACGACCGCACGCTGCAATAGAGCGAGAGGCCCATGGCTGAACCCACCGCCGTCGATCCGCGCCTGCTGGAAATCCTCGTCTGCCCGCTGACCAAGAAGGCGCTGCGCTATGACCGCGAGGCGCAGGAACTGATCAGCGACGCCGCCCGCCTTGCCTATCCGGTACGCGACGGCATTCCGATCATGCTGGTGGAAGAGGCCCGCGCGCTCGCCGACAGCGAAGTGCGCAAGAGCTGATCCGGACGCTCCCGCGCCATGACCGGCGACCTGGCCGCCCGCCCGCGGCCGACCGAAATCCGCTACCGGAAGACCGAACGCACGCTGTTCGTCACCTTTGACGACGGCCGCACCTATGTGCTGCCGGCCGAATACCTGCGCGTCGAAAGCCCGTCGGCCGAGGTGCAGGGGCATGGCCCCGATTCGAAGATCACCGTTCCGGGCAAGATGTTCGTCGGCATCAAGCATATCGAGCCGGTCGGCAACTATGCCGTCCGCCTGGATTTCGACGACGGCCACGACACCGGCATCTTCTCCTGGGAATATCTCTACACACTGGGCCGTGAACAGGGCGACCGCTGGACAGCCTATCTGGCCGCCATGGAGAATCAGGGCCTGTCGCGCGAATTGGGCTGAGCGACTTGCCTGAGAAAAGCTAAGGCAACGCCTTATCAGAAGTCGTTTGTCGCGGAATGACCCCCGCGCTCGACTGCGCCCACACAGCGCCAAGTCTGTGAGGGGAGCCGTCAATGGGACATCGTGTCGCCCGAGCTATCGGGATTCTTGCCGTCATCGCTGGGGCCGCGGTCGGCACCCTGCCCGCCACCGCCCAAACCACACCCACCGATGGAAAGACCCTGCGGGTGGGCACCCCAGCCTTGGCACCGACGCGTGGCAACGTCTTCTCCACCTTCGGCCTGCCCAGCATGTACAGCTGGTACGCCATGTTCGATCCGCTCACGGTGATGGACCTGAGCGGGCGTGCACAGCCCGCGCTCGCGGTGGCGTGGAAGAACACGAGCCCGACCACCTGGGAGTTCAAGCTGCGCGAGGGCGTGACCTTCTCGAACGGCGAACCGCTGAACGCGCTGGCCGTCATCGACACGATCAACTGGCTGCAATCGCCCGAGGGCAACGCCAAGGGTGCGTCGATTGCGGCACGCGTCAAGTTCATCACCAGGACGCGCGCCATCGATGCGACGACGGTCGAGCTGACCACTGAGAAGCCCGACCCCATCGTGCCGAACCTGATCGGCATCATGCTGGTGGTGCCGTCAAAGGCCTGGCGCGACGCCGGCATCGAAGGCTTCACCACCAATCCGGTCGGCACAGGTCCTTATCGCCAGGTCACCTGGACCGGCGACAAGGCCGAGTTCACGGCCTTCACCCAGTCGTGGCGCAAGCCGAAGATTGCCAACCTGCTGTTGGCCGAATTGCCGGAACAGGCGACGCGCGTGCAGGCGCTGCAGTCCGGCCAGATCGACGTGATGCTGCAGCTGACCGCCAACAACCTCGACACCGTGCGCAAGATGGGGGGCGTTGTCGACATCAACCTGGCGCCCGACGTGCTGTCGCTGGCCTTTACCCAGGTGAACGCGAAGGAAGGCGTCGATGTGACGCCGTACAAGGATCGTCGCGTGCGTCAGGCGCTCAACCACGCCGTCGACAAGCAGGCGATCGAGAAATCAATCATGGCCGATGGCGCCATGGGCAAGGTGGCCAGCCAGGGCATGCCGTCGACCGGCGTCGGCTACAACCCGAGCCTGAAGCCATATCCCTATGATCCGGCGCTGGCGCGCAAGATGCTGAGCGAGGCCGGCTACGACAACAAGCTCTCGTTCAAGGTCGAGATCGTCGAAGGCGGCAACTTCGACCTCTACCAGCAGGTCGCGCTCGACCTCGCCAAGGTCGGCGTAACCATGACGGTGATTCCCAGCACCTTCGCCACCCGGCTGAAGAACATGCGCGATATCCTGTGGGAGAGCGCGGTGTGGCAGTACAACTGGAACGTTGCCCCGGCAATGGACGGCATCACCGCCATGTACAACCACTCCTGCAACAAGGCGGGCAAGCCCTATCTGTGCGATGCCGTGCAGCAGAAGATGATCGACCAGATCTCGGTCGAACTCGACCCCGCCAAGCGTCTGTCTATGCTGCAGGAGCTGGTCAAGCTGCAGCGCGACGAGGCGGTCAACCTGTTCCTGTTCGAGAACACCGACGTGAACGCACTGTCGCCAAAGGTGAAGAACTTCAAGTTCATCAACCGCTACATCGCCTATCACGACATCGAACTGGCCGACTGAAACGGCTCTAGGCGTCCGGGGCGATCAGGATGCCGTTGGCCACGAGACGATCGATGATGTCGCGCTCGAGCGCGGTGTTCTCCGCCTCGTGGGCGACCGGCCGGTCGAGCCAGTGGTCGAGCGGAAAGTGGTCGGCCGAGGCGTAGGACCGCGCATGCAGACGCGGCTGCAGCTGGACCAGCAGGTTGTTGGTCTGGCCTGTGCGGCGGCAGCGCAGGGCCTGGATGTCGATCTCGGCCGTCACCGTTGTTTCGTCATAGGTATCGGCCTGGGCCAGGATGCGGCCTTCGAAGTCGACAATCTCCGCATACATCCGTGGCTTGCCAGCGCTGCCGGCGACGCCGATGAACGGGCCGTAGTTGGCCGCCGCCAGGTAGGCGATGTTTTCATAGGCGCGCATTTGCCGCACAAGATGTGCGCCGGTCGCCGGATCGACGGTGATGCGCGACCCCATCGTGTTGAGGAAGACCTCGGCCCCCTTCATCGCCAGCGCGCGCGCGACCTCCGGCCAGTGCGTTTCCCGTGCGATCAGGAAGCCGAGCCGGCCGAGCGGCGTGTCGACAACCGGGAAGATCGACTTGTAGCCGTAGGCCCGGATCCAGTCGGAATAGACGTCGCTGGGCCGCGTCTTCGACGTCATCGCATAGAGCTTGCGATACTTCATCACCATCTCGCCCGACGGCGCGATGAGGAAGGCCGTGTTCCAGTAGCGGTCGGGAAAATCGGGAATGAATTCGAAGCTGCAGCCACCGACATAGGCGCCGGTTTCAGCCGCCACCGCGCTCAGGCGGTCCGTCTCCGGCCCGGGCATGCGGATCGAGGCCTGCACCCAGTCCGCGACGCTGCGTCCCGGTGTGATCCCATGCAGGCAGAATTCCGGCAGCAACACGAGCTTGCTGCCCTGTTCGCGCACGGCCGCGCGAACCATCTCGCAGGCATGCGCGACATTGAAATCAAGCGCCGAGCGGTCGAATGGACCCGTCTCGTCGAACACCCGCCGCAACGCCTGCTGACATACGGTGAGGCGATAGGTCATTGAGAAAGGCCTATTCCGCCGGCACAGCCTCGGCCATCTTGTCCGTCGGCGCCACCGTCACGTCCCAGCGGCAGAATTCGAGGGCGTTGTCGCGCAGGGCCATGCGGATGTGATCGGGGCTGACATCCGTGCGTTCCATGAATTCGCGCGTCTGGCCCGGCTGGTAGTCGAGATGGGGATAGTCGGCCGAGAACAGCGTCCGGTTCGGCGCCTTGGTCCATTCGATGAACAGTGGCAGGAAGTGGTCTTCCGGCTCGAAGCCGAGCCAGAGTTGGCGCTGCACATACTCTTCGGGATTGAGCTTGAGCAAAGGCGCGCGGATGCGGACGCTGTCGACGAACTTTTCCTGCCTCTCGTGGATGCGCTCGATCACCATCGGTACCCAGCCGAGCCCCGCTTCGAAGATGCCGAACTTGAGCTTTGGGAACAGTTCGCACACACCCCCCAGCACCAGGTTGCAGAAGGCCTGCATGCCCGTCATCGGAAAGCCGATGATGTCGCTCCACAGGCCCGGTCCCTTGGGCCAGTTGTATTCGTGCCCCGGCACATAGGGATCGCTGAAGGCGTGAATCGCAAGCGGCACGTTCAGCCGCGAGGCCTCTTCATAGATCGGGAAGTAGTGTTCGTTCGCCAGCGTGTGATACTCGCCCGGCCCGTTGCCGATGACCTGTGGGTTGATGTAGATCGCCGGGAAACCCAGCTCGAACAGGCAGCGGTGCATTTCCTTGATCGCCGCCGCCGGGTCGCCAGCGTTGATCACGCCGAAGCCGAAATAGCGGTCGGGGTGGGTCTTGCAGAAGTCGTGCAGCCAGTTGTTATAGGCCTGCGCCATCGCATTGCCCATTTCCCGGCTGTCCATGTAGGAGGGGCCGATGATGCGCGACGGCATCAGCAGACCGCGGTCGATCCCCTCCGGATTCATGAAGTCCTTTATGCGGAAATGCGGGTCGACGCCGCCGATCGGACCCGGCGGCTGGCCCGACGGCGACAGGTAGGGATGGCGGCCGAGATGCGGATACCAGTAGCGCCCGGCGCGGAAATACTTCACGCCATCGATTTCCTCGAAGCGCGGCCGGTCCGGGTTCTTGCGGAACTCCTGATCGAGGTAGCGATCCCACAGGTTCGGGTCCATGCCGACATGGCTGTCGGCATCGATGGTGAGATAGGGCGCAATCCGGTTGATGGTCTGCATCGGGCGGGCCTTCGCAAAGAACAATTCGCGCACACTTAAGGGGCTGGCCGCGGGTCGGACAAACGGCTTATTTTGAGGGTGAGGCCAAGCAAAAGTTAGGCAGTCCGATGCCCCGCAAACTGCCGCCGCTCAATGCAATCCGCGCCTTCGAGGCGGCTGGCCGCCATGGCAGCTTTGCCCACGCGGCGCTTGAGCTGAACGTGACGCCCGCCGCCGTCAGCCACCAGGTCAAGGGTCTGGAGGAGTTCCTCGGCATCACCCTGTTCGACCGTCTGGCGCGCGGCCTGGTGCTGACCGATGCCGGCCGCGCGGCCCTGCCGGCGCTGCGCGAAGGCCTCGATCGCGTCGACGAGGCCTTTCACCAGATCACCCATGGCCAGTCCGGTCATGTGCTGACCGTGCGCGTGTCGCCTTCGTTCGCCGCCGACTGGCTCGTGCCCCGGCTGGGCCGGTTCCGTGACGCGGTGCCCGGATTCGACCTGCGTGTCCGGGCGCCCAACAACGACATCAACCTCGACAAGGATGTCGTCGACCTCGTGGTCGCCTATCACCCGACGGCTTATGCCGGCTATCGCGTCGAACGGCTGGTGATGGAAGAGGTCTTTCCGGTCTGCGCGCCCGGCCTGGCAGCCGCCCACCCTCTCCACACACCCAACGACCTGCGCCACCACACGCTGCTGCATGACGAGACGATGTACCGGGTGCGCAATTTTCCCGACTGGCCGATGTGGCTCGACTTTGCCGGCGTGCACGGCCTCGACGCCCAGCGCGGGCCCCGCCTCAGCTATTCCAACCTGGTGCAGCAGGCCGCCGTCGACGGCGCCGGCGTAGCACTCGGGCGCAGCGTCCTGGTCGCCGATGCGCTGGCCGACGGCCGCCTGATCAAGCCCTTCGACGTCAGCTATCCGGCGAATTTCGGCTACTACGTCATCTCGCTCATCAACTCGCCCAATCGCGACAAGATCGAACTGTTCTGCGACTGGCTGTTCGCCGAGATGGGAACGACGCGAGCGGCGCGTGGTGCGGACAGTCCGTCCCCGGTGTAGCTGGCGTGCGGATGGAGCAGGGCCCCGATTCAACCGAGCAGTTCGGCGAAGATTCTGTTCGCCCAAGCTGGAGCCGAAGGCTTGGTGAGCCTGTGTCCGCCCTTGACCGACAGAGCGCTATTTTCTCGCCGGCTTCCCGGCGTTGGCCTTTGCGACAAACAGCATGAACAGCGCGAGCGGTCGCTTGAACAGCAGCAGGTAGCTGACATGCAGCACGACGATCAGAATGAGCAAATTGCCCATCGTCTCGTGCAGCTCGCCTAGCGGGCCTTCCTCTCGATCAGACTCCCCGTCGTTCCGCCCGTCGCCGTTGGCGAAAGCCGGGGCGGCGATCGTCGCATCGGCCAAGCCAAGGGTGCGCCCGCCATCCATCGCAATCCCCGTCAGCGTCGTCGCGAGCAGGGAAAGTGCAATGCCGAAAAGAAGCGTCTTGCTGATCGCGGGATGGGCCAGTGCGTTGCCCAGCCGCAACCCCTGGAAGCTGGGGTAGAACCGCTGCAGGCCAAGTTGCGGCAGGCCCGTGGTCATCCATACCAGGCGGAACAGCATGGCAAGCGCCACGCCATAGCCGAGCCAATCATGAATCGCACCCACCTCGGCTGTCAGATAGGCCAGGACCACCAGGACGGCCAGCGTGGCGTGGAAGATGCGAATGCGGTGCAGAAGTGTCATGTGGCCTCAGGGCAGAAGGATGTCCGATGGTGTCAGCAATGCCCGATAACCACCGGTGAAAATGTAGCGTTACAGTTTTCGAAGTCCGCTACAGCGCTTCGCCCCGCAACAGCCGCGGCAGCATGCCGGTGGTGCCGCGCGCGTGCTGCATCAGCACCTTCTTCAGCGGCGGCACGCGGTTGACGGCGGCGAGACCCAGGCCGCGCGCGAGTTTGACCGGCGCAATATCGTTGGAGAAGAGCCGGTTGAGGCTGTGCGTCAGCGCAATCAGCGTCGTGTTGTCGAGCCGGCGCCACTTTTCATAGTCGGCGAGAATGTCGGGATCGCCGATGTCGCGGCCAAGGCGGCGCGCATCGACGATGAGTTCCACGAGTGCTGCGACATCGCGGAAGCCGAGGTTGAGGTTCTGCCCGGCGAGCGGATGCAGGCCATGCGCCGCATCGCCCGCCAGCACGAGGCGCTGGTCGGAGTAGCGCCGCGCATGGCTGAGCCGCAGCGGATAGGACCAGCGTGGACCTGTCGCCTTCACCGCGCCAAGGAAGTCGCCGAAGCGGCGGCCGAGTTCGATGTTGAACTGCGCGTCGTCGAGCGCGAGCAGCGCCGGCGCCACGGCGGTGTGTTCCGTCCAAACCAGCGACGCGCGGTTGCCGCGCAGGGGCAGGATGGCGAAAGGACCGGGCGCGCGGAAATGTTCATGCGCAATGTTGTTATGCGGCAGTTCGTGTTCGACGGTGACGACAATGGCGGTCTGGCCATAGTCGTGCCGCGCCACCGGTATGCCCGCCGCCTCGCGCACGCTGGAGCGAACGCCGTCGGCCGCCACCACCAGGGCGGCGCGGACGCGGCGCCCGTCGGCCAGCGTCGCGATGGCGAAAACCG
>CANJEJ010000012.1 GCA_947473325.1 Alphaproteobacteria bacterium
ACGCGGCGCTTGCCATCCGGTCTGCCCTGAGTCGGGTGGACCTGCTGCTGCTGTTCCTCGCCGCCTGGATCCCCCGCGCGATCGTCGCCGCGATCCGACCGGAAGGCGGCGGCGACTGGGGCTTCAGCTACCTGCCCATCGCGCTCAACATCCTGCATAACGGCTGCATCTCGCTGTCGGACCCCGCCACGGCGCTGTGCGAGCCGAGCTGGGGTGGCAACCAGGCGCCCGGCTTCGCTGCCTTCGTCGCCTTTGTCTGGTGGCTGCTGCCGGAATCCCAACTCGTGCTGGTCCAGGTGCAGGCAATCATCCTCGGCGCCGCGATCGCGACCGTCGCGGTGATGGCGGCGCAACTCGGCCGCTCGCGCGTGGTCGGGCTGGTGATCGGGCTGGTGCTCGCCTTTTCGCCGCAGCACCTTGCCTGGACGAGATTCAGTTCAACCGATCCGCTGACCATCACCTTTTCGCTGCTCCTGATCGCGGCGCTGCTGCGCGGTGTCGGCCAGCACCGCCTGCCGATCTGGTCGGTCGCCCTTGCGCTCATTGGCGCGCTGGCGGTCCGCTTCGACTCGGTGCTGCTTACCATCCCCGTCGCCGTGGCGGGCTTCCTGCTCCATGCGCCGCTCACCGCCATCCGGCGCGGTGTCGCGATCATTCTGATCCTGCTTGTGCCGGCGGCCCTGTGGAGCGTGCGCAATGCCGCAGTCGACCTGACCCTGCTGCCGCCGCAATTCTTCTCGCCCAAGTTCGAACGGCCGCCCGGCTTCAACCACTGGGGCTACACCTGGACGCTGATCGAATATCAGTATCCATCGTGGTTCTATGATGCGGTGCAGGGAAGCTATGACACGATCGCCGTCGATCCCGGCAACTACCGAACCGAGGAAGAACGGGAAGATTCCGAGGCGGCCATCACCCGCCTGCAGGCCTATGTCGGCCAGGACATCCCCGACGACATCGACGCCGAATTTGCCCGCATCGCTGACAAGCGCCGCGCCATCGACCCGTTGCGCCAGTGGGTGACAAGCCCGCTGATCCGCATGCGCAACCTGTGGTTCAACCCGTTCAACCCGACCGCCTGGCCCTATGAAATGTCGGCCGAGGTTCTGTTCAAGGTGCGAGAAGGCGCGCTGTGGGAGTTGCGCGAGGGCTTCGAGAAGGAGCCCGGTCCCGCCACGCTGGCGCTGGTGCTGGGCGTGGCGCGGCTGGTGCTGCTCGGGCTGTTCGCCTGGGTGCTGGCGCTGACCTTCGGACGGCGCTATCGCGGGCCGTGGCGTCAGTTCGTCTGGCTGGCGGCGTCCTATCTGGTGGGGCGGACCCTGTTCTTCGCCTATTTCCCGCTGATCGAGACGCGCTACATCATGCCGGTCACGCCCTGGCTTGAGGTGGCCGTGGCGCTGGGCCTGCTGGTGCGGTTCTGGCCGCACCGTGTGCCGGGCCTGCTCGCGGTCAGATTACCTTCCCGGGATTCATGATCCCGTCGGGGTCGAGCGCCGCCTTGACCCTGCGCATCAGATCCATTTCCACACCTGACTTGAAGTGGGTGATCTCGTCGCGCTTGAGCTGACCGAGGCCGTGCTCGGCGCTGATGCTGCCGTGCAACTCGTGGGTGATGCCGTGGACGATGCGATTCACTTCGCCCCAGCGGGCGAGGAAGACGTCCTTCGCCATGCCTTCCGGCTGGGTCAGGTTGAAATGCACGTTGCCGTCGCCAAGGTGGCCGAAGACGACCGGCCGCACGCCGGGAATGACGCAGGCGATGGTGTCGGTCGCGCGGGCGACCAGCACAGGGAAATCCTTCAGCGGCACGGCGACGTCGTGCTTGATGCTGCCGCCCTCGGGCTTCTGCGCTTCCGGGATGGTTTCGCGCAGGCGCCACATCGCCTGCGCCTGCGCGCCGCTTTCGGCGATCGTGGCGTCAAGCGCCGTGCCGTCCTCGATCGCGGCGGCCAGCACCTGTTCCAGTGCGCCGCGCAGGGTTGAATCACCGCCCGCCTCGACCAGCACGTGCCAGGGATGACGCCCGGCAAGCGGAACGGTGGTGTTGGGAATATGGCGCAGCACCAGGTCGAGGGCGAAGCGCGACATCACCTCGAAGGCGCTGACGCGTTCGCCCGTCGCCTGCTGCAGGCGGTGCAGCAGCGTGATGGCCGCGGGCAGGTCGGGCACGGCGACGAAGGCGGTTTCGAGCGTGGCCGGCCGCGTGCAGAGCGCCAGGACGGCCGCGGTGACGATGCCGAGCGTGCCCTCGGCGCCGATGAACAGCTGCTTCAGGTCATAGCCGGTGTTGTCCTTGCGCAACCCGCGCAGCCCGTCCCACACCTGGCCGTCGGGCAGCACGACCTCAAGCCCCAGCACCTGTGGCCGCGTGTTGCCATAACGCAGCACGTTGGTGCCGCCGGCATTGGTCGAGATGTTGCCGCCAATCTGGCAGCTGCCTTCCGAGGCGAGGCTGACCGGGAACAGGCGGTCGACAGATGCGGCGGCGGCCTGGATGTCGGTGAGAACGCAGCCCGCTTCGACCGTGATCGTGTTGTCGTCCGGCGCCAGGGCGCGGATGCGGTTCATGCGGCCGAGGCTGATGAGCACGGCGGAGCCATCCGATGACGGCACGCCGCCGCCGACCAGGCCGGTGTTGCCGCCCTGCGGCACGACGGGTGTACGGGTTTCGGCACAGATGCGCACCAGCGCGGCAACCTGTGCGGTCGATGTCGGCCGCAGCACCAGCGGCGTGGCGCCAAGGAACAGCCCACGCTCCTCGCGCAGGTAGCGGTCCTGGTCGGGGCCCGCCTCGACAAAGCCGCCCGTGCCCACCACCGCCTTCAGGCGTTCCAGCGTGGCGGCGGCGATGGTCATTGGACGGCGCGGCGCAGGCGGTCGTTGATGGCGATGCCAAGCCCCTGGTCGGGAATCGGCATGACGGCGATGCCCTCGTAGTCGGGGTTGTCGAGCTCGTGCAGCAGGGCGAAGAGGTTGGCCGCTGCCTCGTTGACGTCGCCTTGCGGGCTCAGGTTCAGCACATGGGCAAAGCCCTTCGGCACGTCGGTGCCGAAGGCGAGCAGGGCTTCGCGGACGCCCTTCTGCGGCTTCACTGCGTCGATGCGGATGGGCAGCGCCGGGGCGTAATGCGCCTGCATCATGCCGGGCGAGCGCGGCGCCTCTCCCGCCTGCGGCCGGTGCAGGCGGCCGATGCGCTGCTCAATCACGGCGGCGTCGATGCCGCCCGGCCGCAGCAGGCGGGCGACGTCGTCGAAGAGGCCGATCACCGTCGATTCGATACCGATGCGGCAGGGGCCGCCGTCCAGGATGGCTTGCACGCGATGGCCCAGGCCGCGGTCGACATGCTGCGCCGTGGTCGGGCTGACGCGGCCCGACGGGTTGGCGCTGGGTGCGGCGACGGGGCGTTCGGTCATGCGCAGCAGCGCCTGGGCGACGCGATGGTCGGGCGCGCGGATTGCCACCGTGTCGAGGCCGGCGGAGACCAGGCGCGACAAGCCGCTGTCGGGTTTGCGCGGCAGGACGAGGGTGAGGGGCCCGGGCCAGAACGCCTCGGCCAGGGTCCGGGCGCGGTCGTTGAGCTCGACGAAGGGCTCGGCCGCCGCCAGATCGGGCACATGGACGATCAGCGGATTGAACTGCGGCCGGCGCTTGACCGCGAAGACCATGGCGACCGCCGCGTCATTGGTGGCGTCGGCGCCCAGGCCATAGACCGTCTCGGTCGGGAAGGCCACAAGGTCCCCCTGCAGCAGCAGGTCAGCCGCCTTGCGGATGGTGGATTGAATAGGGGCGTAGATCGGCACGGGTAATCGCAATGGGGGTGGTCAGCCCGTCCTAGGCCAAAGGCATGAGCCTCCGCAAGGTCATACTCGCTTTCCCTTTGGTCAATGCCGGCCGTCAATAGCGTGCACGGGGGCGTTGCGCCAGCCCTCGACCCTGAGATACTAGGCCGAACGGCCCAAATCTGCCGGCTTGACCAGGTCGGCTGCAGCCAAAGGAAAATTCCCGGATGTCGGATTACACCGCGCCGCTGCGCGACCTGCGTTTCGTCTTCGCCAACGTCATTGACTACCCGGCGGTGGCGAAGCTGCCCGGCTACGAGGACGCCGGCCCCGACCTTGTCGACAGCGTGCTCGATGAGGCGGCCAAGCTCGCGCAGAACGTCATCGGCCCGACCAATGTGACGGGCGACCGGCAGGGCAGCCGTCTTGAAAATGGCGTCGTCCGCACCCCGGACGGTTTCAAGAATGCCTATGCCAAATTCGTCGAGGGCGGCTGGAACGGCCTCGTCTCGTCGCCGGATCATGGCGGCCAGGGCCTGCCCTTCACCGTCGGCATGGCGGTGATGGAAATGGTGACCAGCGCCAACATGGCCTTCAGCCTGTGCCCGCTGCTGTCGGTCGGCGCCATCGAAGCGCTGGGCACGCATGCGAGCGATGCGCTAAAGGAGAAATACTTGGCGAAACTCGTGTCGGGCGAATGGACCGGCACGATGAACCTGACCGAGCCGCATGCCGGTTCCGACGTCGGCGCGCTCAAGAGCCGCGCCATTCCGCAGGGCGACGGCACCTACAAGATCACCGGCACCAAGATCTTCATCACCTATGGCGAGCACGACCTTGCCGACAACATCATCCACCTGGTGCTGGCGCGCACGCCCGACGGCCCGGCCGGCACCAAGGGCATCTCGCTGTTCCTGGTGCCGAAGTTCTTCGTCAATGATGATGGGTCGCTCGGCGCGCGCAACGATGCGCGCTGCGTGTCGCTGGAACACAAGCTCGGCATCCATGCGAGCCCGACCGCGGTCATGTCCTTTGGCGACAATGGCGGTGCGACCGGCTGGCTGATCGGCGAGGAAAACAAGGGCATGAGCTGCATGTTCACGATGATGAACCATGCGCGGCTCTGGGTCGGCCTTGAGGGCCTCGCCATCGCCGATCGCGCCTATCAGAAGGCGCTGCAATATGCCCGCGACCGCAAGCAGGGCCGCCGCCCCGGCGCCAAAGGAGACAGCGCGATCATCGAGCACCCCGACGTGCGCCGCATGCTGATGACGATGAAGGCGCAGGTGGAAGCGATGCGCGGCGTCGTCTACACGGCGGCGGAAGCCTATGACATCGCCAAGCATCATGCCGATGCCGATACCCGCGCGCTCAACCAGGGCATTGTCGACCTGCTGACGCCGGTGGTGAAGGGCTGGTGCACCGACACCGGGGTCGAGATTGCCTCGACCGGGCTCCAGATCCATGGCGGCATGGGCTTCATCGAGGAGACCGGCGCCGCGCAGCACTATCGCGACGCGCGCATCGCGCCGATCTACGAGGGCACCAACGGCATTCAGGCGCTCGACCTGATCGGCCGCAAGCTCGGCCAGCAGGGCGGCAAGCCGGCGGACTCCTTCCTCGCGCGCATGAAGGCGCTGGATAAGGATCTCGTCGGGCCCGAGCTGGCCTCGGTCCGGACGTCATTGGCCGATGGCGTCGCGGCGCTGGCCAGTGCGACGCAGTGGATTCGCGAATCGCTGGCAAAGGACGCGGACGCGGCTGCCGCCGGTGCCACCAACTACCTGAAGATGTTCGGCGTTGTCGCCGGGGGCTACACGCTGGCCAAGGGCGCGGTCGCCGCTCGATCCGCGCTGGGCAAGGGCGGCGACGACGCCTTCCTGAAGGCCAAGATCGCCACCGCGTGCTTCTATGCCGAGCAGATCCTGCCCCAGGCGGCGGCGCTGCTGGGCCCGGTCACGCGCGGCGCCGCACTGCTCTATGCGATCCCCGCCGACGAACTCCGGATCTGAACCATGGCCAATGAAATCCTGTTCGATGTGAAGGGTAGCGTCGCGACGCTGACGCTTAATCGGCCGCAGATGCTGAACGCGGTGAACGAGGAGGCGGGCAAGCTGCTGGTCGCCTACCTGTCACAGGCAGAACGCGACCCGGCGATCCGCTGCCTGCTGTTCAAGGGCGCGGGTGACAATTTCTGCGCCGGCGGCGATGTGTCGATGTTCAAGACGATGCTCGACCGCTCGGCCGACGAACGTCGCGCGCATTACCGCACCTTCCTCGCCTTCCTGCATCTTGGCCTTGCAAGCCTCGCCCGCATGCCGAAGCCGGTGGTGGCGGTGGTCCGCGGCGCAGCGGCGGGCATCGGGCTCAGCTTCACGCTGGCGGCGGATCTCGCGATCGCGGCCGACAACGCGAAATTCGCCCTCGCCTACACCCAGATCGGCGTGTCGCCCGACGGCTCCGCCACCTTCTTCCTGCCCCGCACGGTGGGGCTGAAGAAGGCCAAGGAGATCGCCCTGCTCAACGAGCGGATGGATGCCCAGACGGCACTCGGCCTTGGCATCATCAACCGGGTCGTGCCGCTGGCCGACCTCGACACCGCGGCGGATGCCCTGGCGGCGAAACTGGCGGCGGGGGCGACCGGCGCGATGGGGCGCACCAAGGCCCTGCTCAACGCTTCGCTGCACCGCACACTGGCGGAGCAGCTCGACGCCGAGACCGAATACTTCGCTGAAAGCGCCGGCAGCGCCGACTTCGCTGAGGGGGTCGCGGCCTTCATGGCCAAGCGCCCCCCCGGCTTCACGGGCAAGTAAACCCGCCGCCGCTGGTTGCGGCGGTCGTTTGCGCGTACCATTTCCGCCAAAATCGCGCCGACCAGACGGCGCAGGCTTTGGGAGACGGTCATGCAGTGGACGAAGAACTATCCGCCCGGAATCCGCTGGGACGCCGACCTGACGGTCAAGCCGCTCTATGCGCTGATCGATGACGCGGTGGCGCAGTTCGGCGGCAACCGCGCCGTCGACTTCCTCGGCAAGGTCTACACCTATGCCGAGATCGGCAAGCTCGTGGACCGCGCCGCCGCCGGCTTCCAGAAGCTCGGCGTGAAGAAGGGCGTGCATGTCGGCCTGTTCCTGCCCAACTGCCCGCAGCACCTGATCTGCTATTTCGGCATCCTCAAGGCCGGCGGCACGGTGGTGAACTTCTCGCCGCTCTACTCCGAGCCCGAGCTGATGCACCAGATCGAGGATTCGCACACCGACATCATGGTGACGCTGAACCTCACCGCGCTCTACCCGAAGATGGCGGCGGTGCTCGGCAAGTGCCGGCTGAAGACGCTGGTCGTCGGGACGATGACGGAAGTGCTGCCCTTCCCGAAAAGCCTGCTGTTCCCGCTGGTCAAGGGCAAGGACATTGCCCGGGTGCCGAAGGATGCGCGGCACGTCTCCTTCAGCAGCCTGCTCGACAACGACGGCCGCTATTCGCCGGTACCGGTCGATCCCCGGATCGACGTCGCGGTGCTGCAATACACCGGCGGAACGACCGGCGTGTCGAAGGGCGCGATGCTGACGCATGCCAACATCTACGCCAACACGCTGCAGGCGCGCCTGTGGTTCACGAACCTGGAGCCCGGCCGCGAGAAAATGCTCTGCGTGCTGCCCTTCTTCCATGTCTTCGCGATGACGGCGGTGATGTGCCTGTCGATCATGGTGGGGGCCGAGATCATCATGCACCCGCGCTTCGAGCTGGTGCCCGTGCTGAAGGACATCGACAAGAAGAAGCCGACCATGCTGCCGGGCGTGCCCACGATGTACACGGCGATCAACAACTATCCCGATCTCGCCAAATACAACCTGCGCTCGATCAAGGCCTGCATTTCCGGCGCGGCGCCGTTGCCACTCAAGGTGAAGCAGCGCTTCGAGGAGCTGACGGGCTGCCGCCTTGTCGAGGGCTATGGCCTGACCGAGGCCTCGCCGGTGGTAAGCTGCAACCCGCTCGAGGGCGTCAACAAGGAAGCTTCCATCGGCCTGCCGCTGCCCGGCACGACGATCACTATCGTCGACCGTAACAATCCGGCCCGGCTCGTGCCCGACGGCGAGCCCGGCGAAATCTGCGTCAGCGGCCCGCAGGTTATGAAGGGCTACTGGAACCGGCCGGAGGCGACGGCCGAGGTGCTGCTCGACGGGCGGCTCCGCACCGGCGATGTCGGCTACATCGATCCCGACGGCTACACCTTCATCATCGACCGCATGAAGGACCTGATCCTAGTCGGTGGCTTCAACGTCTTCCCGCGCAATGTGGAAGAGGCGATCTACAAGCACCCGGCGGTGGAGGAAACCACCGTCATCGGCGTGCCTGACGATTACCAGGGCGAGAGCGTGAAAGCCTTTGTCCGGCTGAAGAAGGACCAGGCGCTGACCGCCGACGCGTTGCGCGACTTCCTGCGCGAGCGGATCGGCAAGCACGAACTGCCAAAGCACATCGAGTTCCGCGACGCGCTGCCGAAAACCATGGTGGGCAAGCTGTCGAAGAAGGAACTGGTGGCGGAAGAGAAGGCAAAATACGAGGCCGGCAAGCGGCAGGCGGCGCAATAGACGCAGCCGGCTTCCCACCGCCGCAGGGGGGCGGCGATCATGCGGGTACTGCCGTTCTTCATCATCTATTCGATTCCCGCCTCGGTCGTGATCGCCTGGGCGCTGGGCGGCTGGTGGACCTTCTATCCGCTGGTCCAGAACTACGTCCTCGTGCCGCTGGCCGATCACCTGCTCGGCCTCAACCTGCGCAACCTCGAGGGCGAGGCGGAAGCCGCTGCCAACCGCTCCCGCCTCTACCGCTATGTCACCTGGGGCGTGGTGCCGGTCACCGTCGCGCTCGTGCTCCTCGTCGGCACCGAGGTGGCGAGCGGCACGCTCACCTGGCTCGAGATCGCCGGCCTGACGCTCGCCACCGGCATGGCGACCGGCGCCGCGGGCATTACTACGGCGCATGAGCTAACGCATCAGCGCCGCTTTGAGCGCGGCCTTGCCGGCGTGCTGCTGGCGCTGGTGCACTACATGCATTTCGGCATTGAGCATGTGCGCGGCCATCACCTCACGGTGGGCACGCCGGCCGATCCGGTGACGGCACGGCCGGGCGAAAGCTTCTATGCCTTCCTGCCGCGCGCCTTCTTCGGCAGCTGGCTCAGCGCCTGGCATATCGAGACCGACCGCTTGCGGCGCAAGTCGCTGCCGCGCTGGTCCTGGCACAACCGGATGCTGCTGTATGCCGCCATCAGCATCGCGCTCCATGCCGGGGCGTATCTGCTCTGGGGCTGGATCGGCGTCGCCTTCTTCTTCGCCCAGGGTTTCATCGCCGTCTTCCAGCTCGAATGCATCAACTATGTCGAGCATTACGGTCTCTACCGCCGCGAGCTTTCACCCGGCGTCTACGAGCCGCAGACAGCGCGGCATTCGTGGAACGCGAGCCACCGCCTGTCCAACATGTCGCTGTTCAACCTGCCGCGCCACACCGACCACCACATGCATGCGGGGCGGCGCTATCATATCCTGCGCCATGTCGAAGGCGCGCCACAGCTGCCGGCGGGCTATGCCGCGATGATCCTGCTGGCGCTCGTGCCGCCGCTGTGGCGCCAGGTCATGGACCCGCGCGCGGCGGCGGCGATGGCGGGGTAGGGCTCGGCCGATTTCGCCTTGTCGTCATGCCGGCCCAGGCCGCCATGACGGTCGAGGATACTGGTTGCGCCTCGCGCTACTCCGCCGCGTGTGGGGCGGGAGTGCCGCCGCCTTCCTTGGTTTCGTGGCGTTCCTGAAGCTGCGACAAGCGCCGCGCCACATGGCCCATGGGCTGGGTGTAGCGGGCGAGCGCGAGATAGAGCACCGGCACCACGAAGAGGCTGAGGATCGTCGAGAAGCCGACGCCGCCGATGACCACCGATCCCAGCGCCTGGCGGGCTTCCGCACCGGCGCCATGACCGAAGGCGAGCGGCACCGCGCCGATGGCGGTGGCGATGCTGGTCATCAGGATGGGGCGCAATCGGATCGTCGCGGCCTCCAGCACGGCATCGTGGATGTTGCGCCCTTCGTCGCGCAGCTGGTTGGCGAATTCCACGATCAGGATCGCGTTCTTGGCCGTCAGGCCGATCAGCATGATGATGCCGATTTGGCTGTAGACGTTGAGCGAGATGCCCGCGACCTTGAGGCTGATCAGCGCGCCGGTGATGGCGAGCGGCACCGACAGCATGATGATGACCGGGTGGATCAGGCTTTCGAACTGCGCCGCCAGCGCCAGGAAGGCGATGATGAGGGCAAGGGCGAAGGTCAGCAGCAGGGCATCGCTCGATTCGCGGAATTCGCGTGCCTGGCCGCCGAAGGTGACGCGGATGGAGTCGGGCAAGGTGTCCTGCGCCGCTTTCTCCATGAACTTGATGCCCTCGGCGAGCGTGTAGTTCGGCGCGAGCGAGGCGTTGATCTCGACAGAACGCAGCCGGTCTTCGCGCGTCAGTTCGGGCGGGCCGGCAATCTGACGGACGGTGACGAGGCTTGCCAGCGGAATGAGCTGCGCGGGTGCCGTGCCCGTCTTGACGTAAATGTTCGACAGGTCGCTCGGGCTTGCCTTGTTGGCGGCCAGTCCCTGCAACACCACGTTGAACCGCTTGCCGCTCTGGTCGAAGGTCGAGACGAAGGTGGAGCCCAGCATGGTTTCCAGCGTGCGGCCAATTTCCTCCATCGACACGCCAAGATCGGCGGCGCGGTTGCGGTCGATGTCGACCTTCAGCTGCGGCCGCGTTGTCTTGTAGTTGATGTTGACGTTGATCAGGCCGGGGTTGGCTTCGGCCTGGCGCTGGATCTGCTGTGCCCAGCCCAGCAGCTCGGCGTAGTCCGATCCGCCGAGGATCAGTTGCAGGGGCGCGCCGTTGCGGCCGCGGCCGAGCGTTGCCGGGTTGACGGCGAAGGCGCGCACGCCCGGAATTGCGAGAAGCTGCGGGAAGATTTCGGCGACCACCTGCTGCTGCGACCGCGTGCGCTGGTCCCAGGGCGCCATGGCGCCCTGCACGAAGGCGCGATTGACCGGGCTCGCATTGCCGTTGCCGAAGTTGGGCGCAACGATGGCGATGGCGGCGTTGACCTCGCCGCTCTCGACATAGCGCATCAAGCGCTTTTCGATGTCCTGCACGTAGCGATCGGTGAAGTCGAGCGTGGCGCCCTCCGGGGCGTTGACCGAGATGAAGAAGGTGCCACGGTCCTCGGTGGGGGCGAACTCCTGCGGCAGCGACTTGAACAGGAAATAGGAAAGCCCCGAAAAAGCCAGCGCGAAGGCGAGGATGACCACGGGCATCGCCAGTGCCTTCGACAGCAGCCAGCGGAAGCCGCTGTTCATGCCGAGGAAGATCTTTTCGCTGTGCTTGTAGAGCCAGCCTTCGGCCTGCGGCTCCTTCAGCCAGATCGAGCACAGCATGGGCGTCAGCGTGAGCGCGACGAAAGCGGAGAACATCACCGCGACGGCGACCGTGATGCCGAATTCAGCAAACAGGCGACCGGTGTTGCCCTGCATGAATGAGATCGGCACGAAGACCGAGACAAGCACGATGGTGGTCGCGATGACCGCGAAGGCGATTTGGCGGGTGCCCAGCAGGGCGGCCAGCAGCGGCGGCTCACCTTCCTCGGTCCTCCGGTGGACGTTCTCCAGCACGACGATAGCATCATCGACGACCAGGCCAATGGAGATGACGAGCGCCAGCAGCGTCAGGATGTTGATCGAGAAGCCGAGCGCCTGCAGGACGATGAAGGTGGAGAGCACCGACACCGGGATGGCGATGGCGGGAATCGCCGTGGCGCGCAGGTTGCGCAGGAAGATGAAGTTCACCGCAATGACAAGCCCGAGCGAGATGCCGAGTGCGATGAACACTTCCCGGATTGCGGCGCCGATGAAGACCGACTGGTCGAAGGATTTCGTGATCGTCACGTCGCCCGGCAGCGTGGACTTCATCTCCGCGACCGCGGCATTGACGCCCTGGGCAACATTCAGCGTGTTGGCGCGCGACTGCTTGACGATGCCGATGCCGACCGCGGGCTTGCCGTTGACGCGATAGGCGGTGCGGTTGCTTTCAGGCGCGAGGCGTACGGTGGCGACCTCGCCCAGCCGGGTGAAATAGCCGCTCCGTTCCGCCACCACTATGTTGCGGAACTGCTCTTCGCTCGACAGCGCGGAATCGGTGCGCACCGTCAGTTCGCGGTCGCTCGATTCGATGCGGCCCGACGGCAGGGCGACGTTCTGGCGCTGGATGGCGATCTGCACGTCGGCAACCGTCAGGCCACGCGCAGCCAGCGCCAGCTTGTCGAGTTCGACACGCATCGAATAGGTGCGGCCGCCGCCGACCTGGACCTGTGCGACACCTGGCACGGTGGACAGCCTGTCCACCACCACGCGTTCGGCGAAGTCGGTCAGTTCCAGCGGTGTCATCTGGCTGGAATTGAGCGACATCCACATGATCGCCTGGGCGTCAGCCTCGGTCTTGGCGATACGCGGCGTATCGACACCGCGCGGCAGGCTGCGGATGACGCGGCTTACCCTGTCGCGTATGTCGTTGGTCGCGCTTTCGATGTCGCGCGACAGATCGAATTCGATACTGATGTTCGAGGCTTCCTCGCGGCTTGTCGAGCCGATGCGGACGATGCCCTCGATGCCCGCCACCGCGTCTTCCAGCGGCTGCGTAACCTCGGATTCCATGATCTCGGCCGAGGCGCCCTTGTAACTCGTGCTGATGGACACGATCGGCGGGTCGATGTCCGGCAACTCGCGCACGGTCAGCTGCTGGGCCGCGAACAGGCCGAAGATCGCCAGGACGGCGCTCATCACCCCGGCGAAGACCGGGCGCTTGATGGAAATATCGGACAGGACCATGGGATTCGACTCAACTGGTGGGCTGCTGCGGGCGGGACGCGGTCATGGAACGGACGGCCTGGCCGTCGCGCACCTTGACGAGGCCGCCAGTGATCACCGTATCGCCGGCATTCACGCCGGCAAGAAGCTCGGTCTTGCCGTCGCGCGACTGGCCCAGCCGCACGGGCACCTGCTTCGCCTTGCCGTCGGCGACGAGGAAGACCGAATGGTTGTCGCCGTTGGACAGCACGGCGGCCTCGGGCACCAGCAGGGCCTGCGGCCGTGTGTCGACCACAAGTGAGGCGGTCAGGAACATGCCGGGCTTCAGTGCATCGTCCCTGTTCGGAACCTCGGCCCGCAGTTCGATCGAGCGCGAGGCGGCATCGACGCGTGTGCCGATGGTCGTGACCGTGCCGGTGAAGACGCGGCCGGGATAGGCGGAGCTGCGCGCCTCCACCTTGGCGCCGGGCTGTAGCGAGCGCAGTGCGTTTTCCGGCACCTTGAAGTCCATCTTGATGCTCGATGTGTCGTCGAGCGTGGAGATTTCGACACCTGGCGTCACCAGCGCCCCCAGGCTGATGCGGCGCAGGCCCATGCGCCCGTCGAAGGGTGCGCGAATGACATAGTCGGCGAGGCGCGCTTCGTCGGCGCGGATGCGGGCGCCGGCGGCCTCGAGCTGCGCCTGCAGCTCCTCGACCCGCGACTGCGGCACATTGCGCGTCTCGAACAGCTTGGTCGAACGATCGTAGAGCCGCTGCGAGTTCTCCCGCATCACGCGGGTTTCCTCGAGCCGGGCCTCGATCTCGCGGGCATCAAGTTCCACCAGCACCTGGTTGGCCCTGACCCGCTCGCCCTCGGTGAAGGAAATCTTCTTCACCATGGCGGGAACCTTGGGCGTGATCACCACCGCTTCGCGGGCGCGGGCCGTGCCCACCGCCTCGACGACATCGACGACAATGCCGGATTCGACGGCAGCTGTTTCCACAGCCATCGGCGGTGCGGTGCGCGGCGCGCTCGCCTGTGGCGTCGGGCCGGCTGCCGGCTTCTGCTGGGTGTAATACCAAGCGCCGCCGCCCACCGCCGCAAGCGCGGCGACCACGAGCAACTGATTGACTATCCGCACGCCCCGAACCTCCTGCATCCCACCAATATCAACAACCAGGGCAATCCCTGTTCCACGCGGCGGAAGCCGTGCTTCCGTCGCCGCCGAACATTGCCCCCCGGGGGCCTGTTTCGGCCTCCCTCTCCCCTGTCCACATGCTAGCATTGTGCAGTGCCGAACGCGAGAGAGGCAGCGGCGGCTATCACAGGACTTTCAACGGCTTAATCGTGCCTGGGTGAGGCGGAATATGACGATATTGTTCCATCACGCGGCCTTTTCGGACCACAGGCCGGGGCCCCATCACCCCGAATCTCCGGCCCGGATCAAGGCGGTGATGGACGCCCTGGCGGCTCCAGCCTTTGCCGGCCTCGACCGGCGCGAGGCGCCCCGGGCCACGATCGAGCAGATCGCCCGCGTCCATCCGCGACAATTTGTCGAAGCCCTGCTGGCCGCCGTGCCGGCCCAGGGCGCAGTGCAGATCGATGGCGATACCGTCATGTCGCCGGGCTCGGGCGAGGCCGCGCTGCGCGCCTCAGGCGCCGCCGTGGCCGCCGTCAACGCCGTCATGAAGGGCGAGGCGAAGAACGCCTTCTGCGCCGTGCGGCCGCCCGGCCACCATGCCGAGCCTGCCCGCGCCATGGGCTTCTGCCTGTTCAACAGCATTGCCGTCGGCGCGCTGCACGCCCGTGCCGCACACGGGCTCGACCGGGTCGCCGTGATCGATTTCGACGTCCATCACGGGAACGGCACCCAGGCCGCGTTCTGGGATGACCGCGACCTTTTCTACGCCTCGAGCCACCAGTCGCCGCTCTACCCCGGCACCGGGGCTGCTGCCGAGCGCGGCGTCGGCAACGTCGTCAACGCGCCGTTGCGGCCTGGCAGCGGATCGGACGAATTCCGCGCCGCCTATCGCGACAAGATCCTGCCCGCCCTGAGCGACTTCCAGCCCGACATCGTGCTGATCTCGGCGGGCTTCGACGCCCATGCCGACGACCCGCTCGCCGGCCTCAATGTCGCGACCGAAGACTATGCCTGGGTCACGGCCGAGCTCTGCAAGGTGGCGGAAGAAACGGCGCAGGGACGGGTGGTGTCGGCGCTCGAAGGCGGCTATGACCTGCACGCTCTGGCGGCGGCCGCGGGCGCCCATGTGCGCGCGCTGATGGCCGCCTGAGCCCAGTTTCTCACCGGCTTCGCTTTCCCCTATGATCCTGCGCGAAGGAATTCGCAGATGGCCAAGACCCCCGCTTCCGATATCCCGGACGACATCCGCAAGCTGAGCTTCGAAGAGGCGCTGGCGGGCCTGGAAGAGATCGTCCAGCAACTGGAGGCCGGCCAGGTGTCGCTCGAGGAATCGATCACGATCTACACGCGCGGCACGCACCTGCGCCTGCACTGCCAGGAAAAGCTGCGCTCGGCGCAGGAAAAGGTCGAGAAGATCGTCGCCGCGGCCGACGGCTCGGTGCGCGCCGAACCTGCCGACATCCAGTAAGGGCCAGACCGATGATCGACGCGGCGCTGCGCGACACGGGCGCGGCGGTGGATCGCATGCTGGACGCATTGCTGCCGCCCCCCAGCGGCCCGCAGGCCCGCCTGTTCGAGGCCATGCGCTACGCGGTGCTGGGTGGTGGCAAGCGGCTGCGGCCCTGCCTGACCGTCTTTACCGCGGACCTTTTCGGCGTCGCTCGCGTTCATGCGCTGCGGGCCGGCGCCGCCGTGGAAATGATTCACGCCTATTCACTGGTGCATGACGACCTGCCCGCGATGGATGATGATGACCTCCGCCGCGGCCAGCCCACCGTCCACATCCGCTTCGACGAGGCGACCGCGATCCTCGCCGGTGACACCCTGTTGACGCTCGCCTTCGAGGTCCTGGCCGACCCCCAAACTCATCCCGATCCGGCCGTACGCAGCGAGCTCGTGCGCCTCCTCGCCGTCGCGGCAGGCGGGCAGGGCATGGCGGGCGGCCAGATGATCGACCTGATGGCCGAGCAGTCCGACCTGGCGGAGGCTGACATCCGGTCCCTCCAGGCGCTCAAGACCGGGGCCATGCTGGCCGTCTCCTGCACGCTGGGGGCGGTCCTGGGGCAGGGTACCGCGGCAGAACGGGCGGCCCTGGACGGTTTTGGCCGCGATATCGGGGCCGCCTTCCAGATCGCCGACGACCTGCTCGATGTCGAGGGCGACGCCGCGGCGATGGGCAAGGCGGCGGGCAAGGATGCCGCGGCCGGCAAGAAGACCCTGGTCGGCCTGTGGGGGGTAGACCGCGCCCGGAAGGAGGCTTATGCCCTAGCGGACCGGGCGGTGGCCCGGCTGGATTCCTTTGGCGCGCCGGCCGAAACTCTGCGCGCCGTGGCGCAGCGGGTCGTAAACCGGCAGAATTGATCCATGAGTTCAACCTCTTACCGCTCCGGCAAGACGCCGATGCTCGATCGCGTCCGCACCCCGGCCGATCTGCGCCAGCTGCCCGAATCCGACCTCGCCCAGCTTGCCGACGAACTGCGCCGTGACCTGATCGACGTCGTGTCGGTGACGGGGGGGCATCTCGGCGCCGGGCTGGGTGTCGTCGAACTCACCGTGGCGCTGCATTACATCTTCGACACGCCGCATGACCGGCTGATCTGGGACGTCGGCCACCAGGCCTATCCGCACAAGATCCTGACCGGGCGGCGCGACCGCATGCCGACGCTGCGCCAGGCGGGCGGGCTCTCCGGCTTCACCAAGCGGTCGGAAAGCGAATACGACCCATTCGGCGCCGCGCACAGCTCCACCTCGATCTCGGCCGGCCTTGGCATGGCGGTGGCGCGCGACCTCGCCGGCAAGCGCAACAATGTCATCTGCGTGATCGGCGACGGCGCGATGAGCGCCGGCATGGCCTATGAGGCGATGAACAACGCGGGCTCGATGGATTCGCGCCTCATCGTCATCCTGAACGACAACGACATGTCGATCGCGCCGCCGGTGGGCGCGATGAGCGCCTATCTGTCGCGCCTGATCTCCTCGCCGCAGTACCGGTCCTTGCGCCAGATGGCAAAGAAGATCGCCAACCGTCTGCCCGCCAGCATCGAGAAGACGGCCAAGCGCATGGAGGAATATGCGCGCGGCATGGCGACCGGCGGCACGCTGTTCGAGGAACTTGGCTTCTATTACATCGGGCCGATCGACGGCCACAATTTCGACCACCTGCTGCCGGTGCTGCGCAACACGCGCGACGTGGAAACGGCGGGCCCTGTGCTGATCCATGTCGTGACGGAAAAGGGCAAGGGCTATCAGCCGGCCGAGAATTCCGACGACAAGTAT
Source organism: Alphaproteobacteria bacterium (assembly GCA_947473325.1). Taxonomy (GTDB): domain Bacteria; phylum Pseudomonadota; class Alphaproteobacteria; order SHVP01; family SHVP01; genus CANJEJ01. The sequence goes on from CANJEJ010000012.1 coordinate 17,056, forward strand.
CACGGCGTCAGCAAGTTCGACGTCATCACCGGCGCGCAGGCGAAATCCGCCGCCGCCGCGCCCGCCTATACCAAGGTCTTCGCCGATGCGCTGATCGCCGAAGCCGAGGCCGACCCGCGCATCGTCGCGGTGACGGCGGCGATGCCGTCGGGCACCGGGCTCAATCATTTCGCCAAGCGCTTCCCGAACCGGACGTTCGACGTCGGCATCGCCGAGCAGCATGCCGTCACCTTCTGCGCCGGCCTTGCCACCGAGGGCTTCAAGCCCTTCGCGGCGATCTATTCGACCTTCCTGCAGCGCGGCTATGACCAGCTCGTCCATGACGTGTCGATCCAGGGGTTGCCGGTACGCTTCATCCTCGACCGCGCCGGCCTCGTTGGCGCCGACGGCGCGACGCATGCGGGCTCGTTCGACCTCGCCTATCTCTGCTGCCTGCCGGGCTTTGTCGTCATGGCTCCGGCCGACGAGGCGGAGCTGATGCACATGGTGGCGACGGCCGCATCCATCAACGACCGGCCGAGCGCCGTGCGCTACCCGCGCGGCGAAGGCACCGGCGTGCCGCTGCCGGCGCGCGGCAGCGTGCTGCCGATTGGCCAGGGCCGCATCGTCCGCGAGGGCACCACGGTGGCGCTGCTGTCGCTCGGCACGCGGCTGCAGGAGTGCCTGGCGGCGGCGGACGAACTCGCCGCCTATGGCCTGTCGACCACGGTAGCCGATGCGCGTTTCGCCAAGCCGCTCGACGAAGCCCTGCTCCGCGACCTTGCCAGCCGGCACGAAGTCCTCGTCACGGTGGAGGAAGGTGCGGTGGGCGGCTTCGGCAGCCATGTGCTGCACTTCCTGTCCGACCAGGGCCTGCTCGACCACGGCCTCAAGGTGCGCAGCCTGGCGCTGCCGGACGTCTTCCAGGATCAGGATTCCCCCCGCGCCATGTATGACGCGGCCGGCCTGAACGCGCCGCAGATCCTGCGCGCGGTGCTGGCCGTGTTCGGCCGCAGCGAAGCGCAGCGCCCGGCGCGCGCCTGAGCCGCCGCTGCGCGTCCTGCGCAGCACGACCGATGACACAATCGACAACCTGGTGGATCGAGACGCGCGCCATGCTGGCGCTTGCGCTGCCGCTGATCGGCGTGGGATTCGCGCAGATGGCGATCTTCACCACCGATGTCGTGCTGATTGGCCGGCTGGGCGCGGCGGCGCTGGCGGCGGGATCGCTGGGGGCCTCGCTCGTCTTCACCATCGGCTTCTTCGGCCTCGGCATGATGAGCGCGGTGGCGGCGATAGTCGCGCAGGCGGACGGCGGACGCCAGGTCCGCGTGGCGCGGCGCTCGCTGCGCCAGGGCCTTTGGGTGGGCACCGCGATCTGGCTGCCGGCCGCGGCGCTCTTGTGGTGGACCGAGGCGATCCTGCTGGCGCTGGGGCAGGATCGTGATGTCGCCACCGCGACGCAGCCTTATGTGCGCGCCTGCCTGCCGGGCCTGCTGCCGATGCTGTGGCTGATGGCGCTGCGCAGCTTTCTCTCGGCGCTGTCGCGGCCGCGCGCCGTGCTGGTGACGACGCTGATCGGCGTCGCGGTCAACGCAGGCCTTGCCTGGGTGCTGATCTTCGGGCATCTCGGCGCCCCGGCGCTCGGCCTGCTCGGCGCCGGCATCGCCGCGAGCGGCGTCAACCTGACGATGTTTCTCGCTGTGGCCGTCTTCGTGCAGACCGACCGGCGGCTGCGGCGCTACCATCTGTTCGGGCGTTTCTGGCGGGCCGACTGGCCGCGCTTCCGCGAAATCCTGCGCGTCGGCCTGCCGGCGGGCGGCACCATGCTGATGGAGGTGGGCGTGTTCACGGCGGCGGTGTTCCTGCAGGGCCTGATCGGCACGGCATCGCTCGCCGCGCACCAGGTCGCGGTGCAGGCCGCGGCGATCACTTTCATGGTGCCCATGGGCCTGTCGCAGGCGGCGACCGTTCGCGTCGGACTGGCTGCGGGGCAGGGCGATGTGCGCGGCGTGCGCCTTGCGGGCTGGACCGCCTTCGCGCTCGGCCTTGGCTTCATGGCGCTGGCGGCGCTGGTGTTCCTGCTCGTGCCTGACCTAATCGTCAGCGCCTTCGTCGATGCCGACGCCGCCGGCAATGCCGCCGTGTTCGACCTGGCCGTGTCCTTCCTGCTCGTCGCCGCCGCGTTCCAGCTGGTTGACGGGGCACAGGCCATTGGCGCCGGCGCCTTGCGCGGCCTGAAGGACACGCGGGTGCCGATGGTCTATGCCATCGCGGGATATTGGGGCGTGGGCTTCGTCGCGGCGGTGCTGTTCGGCTTTGTCCTCGACCTTGACGGCTTCGGCATCTGGATCGGGTTGGGCCTTGGCCTGGCGGCGGTGGCCGGGCTGATGGTGTGGCGCTTTGCCCGCCGCGCCCGGCTCGGGCTGGTGCCCGCATGAGCAAGCAGCGGCTCGACCAGGCGCTGGTGGCGCGCGGGCTTGTCGACACGCGCGAGCGCGCCAAGGCGCTGATCATGGCGGGCAAGGTGTTCTCGGGTGAACGCAAGCTCGACAAGGCCGGCCTTGCCGTGCCGGACGACATGCCGCTCGAACTGCGCGGCCAGGATCATCCCTGGGTGTCGCGCGGCGGGCTGAAGCTCGACCATGCGATCACCCACTTCGCGCTCGACATGGCCGGGCGCGTCGGGCTCGACGTCGGCGCCTCGACCGGCGGCTTTACCGATGTGCTGCTGGCGCGTGGCGCCGTGCGCGTCTATGCCGTCGATGTCGGCCATGGCCAGCTCGCCTGGAAGCTGCGCCAGGACCCGCGCGTCGTGGTGCTGGAAAAGACCAATGCGCGCCACCTGACGCAGCAGCAGGTGCCGGAAGCGGTCGATGCCATCGTCTGCGATGCGAGCTTCATCGGGCTGGAAACCGTTCTGCCGGCGGCGCTGGCGCTGGCTGCGCCCGGCTGCCTGCTGGTCGCGCTGATCAAGCCGCAGTTCGAGGTCGGGCCGGATCGCGTGGGCAAGGGCGGCGTGGTGCGCGACCCCGCCCTGCATGCCGAGGTTTGCGCGCGCATCGAAGGCTGGATCGCCGGCCTGCCGGGCTGGCGCGTGCTCGGCATCACGGAAAGCCCGATTACGGGTCCCGCCGGCAACCATGAATTCCTGATCGTGGCGCGTTACGCGGGCTGAGGCATCTTGGGAATGGAGCCGATGCGGGGATTGATCTAGCCTGTCCGCCTGCCTGTTTTTCGAGGACGTGCCATGGACCGCGAGACCATCATCGCCGAATTGTCCCAGTTTCCCGCCGCCACGCTGATCGAAGGGGTGGGCGGGCCGTCCGACCTGCCGCCCGAGATCCGCCAGATGGTGCCGGGCACCTCCTGCGTCGGCACGGCCTTCACCGTGCTCTGCCGCATCGGCGACAACCAGGGCGTCACGGACGCGGTGGACATGGCGCAGAAGGGCGACGTGCTGGTGATCGACACCGGCAATGCAGGAGTCGCGCGCCACGCCATGTGGGGCGAGACCGCCACCTTCGCCTCGCAGCTGCGCGGCCTTGCCGGCATCGTCACCAACGGCCTCATTCGCGACATCGAGGAGATGCAACGGATGAAGTTCCCGATCTTCGCCGCCGGCGTCGGCCTGCGCGGCTCGACCAAGAAGCATCCCGGCCAGTTCCAGGTGCCGATCGTGATCGGCGACGTGATGATCCAGCCCGGCGACTACATCGTGTGCGGCGCCGATGGCGTGCTGGTCATCCCGAAGGACAAGGCGGAGGCCGTGATCGCCCGGGCCAAGGCGCAGCGCGTCGCCGAGGGCAGCCGCCAGGCCCGCCTGCGCGCCGGCGTCAAGCTTTCAGACGTGTTCACGCCGCCCAAGGCGGCCGAGTAGGTTCGCGCAGCAGAAAGCCCCGCCGGATCGCTCCGGCGGGGCTTTTGTTTGTGCGGCTTACTTCAGGCCAAGCACGCCGGGGTTGAACTGCCCGTCGGGATCGACGTGCTGCTTGATCGCCTTCAGCAGCTTCTGCGTGTTGCCGTCGAGGTTGTCCCAGTAGGGATAGGTCTTGCCGATCTGGTTCGACGACGCGCCAAAGTCGGCGAAGACCTTGCACAGTTCGGTGCGGATCTCCTCGACCAGCGCGGTGGCCTTCGGGTTCGGGCCGGGATCCTTGATCTTGGCAAGGTAGGACGGCTCGGGGATGCGGCTGTGCACCGGCAGCCAGGAATCATACCAGTGCAGCACCGGCTCGTAGCTGTAGCTGTGCGTGTCGATGGCGATGTTCAGCCGCGACACGCTGATCTTCAGCGCGTCCATCTGCGGCTTGTAGCGGGTCAGCACCGCCTCGCAGGCGGCGATCAGCGCCGGCGCCTGGCTGTGCGGCACCTTGGCGTTGAGTGCGGCCCAGCGGTCGCCGTTGGCGCCGATGACGCCGTTGAGCGGCTTGAACGGATCGGCGCGCACCGCCTTGGGGATCGAGTTCGGAATCTCCTCGCCCTTATGCCTGGCGGCGATCTTGCGGATGATCTCGAGGTCGGCCTCCACCGCCGCCTCGCTGCGCCCGGCGCAGACGCAGTGCACCGAATGCATGCCTTCCTTGGCGAAGCTGCGCCCGGCAAGCACGAGCTTGGTGCCCTCGATCAGGCCCTTCATCCACGACGACTGGCCGGTGACGACGCCCGCCAGTGTCTTCATGTCCTGCACGATGTCGGGCGATGCGAGGTTCTTGTCAGTCGATTCCGGGTCGAACACATAGGCGTCTTCCGCCGCGCCCGAGCGGGCGATGTCGGACAGCGCTGCCACCGCGCCGGCCGCGCCGCCGGGGAAGACGAAGGAGGCGAAGCCGCTCGCCGCCGGCATCTTGATGAGCTTGAAGCTCGCCTGCACCTTGATGCCGAAGGCGCCGCCGTCATGCAGGAACAGGCCCGTGAGGTCGGGGCCGTAGGTGCGGTAGAACGGCTTTGCGTTGCGGAAGGCGCCCTGGCCGGTGCGGATCACGCTGCCATCGGCGGCGATCACCTCGATGCCAAGCACGATGTCGGCCGCCTGGCCGTAGCGCGCCGTGCCCATGAACAGCGCACCCTGCGACAGCCCGCCGCCGACCGTGGCGCGCATGCCCGAGAAGGTGCCGAAGAAGGGCAGCCGCAGGCCCTTCGGCTTCAGCGCGTCGTAGATCTGCTTCCACGTCACCCCGGCCTCGACCGTGATGTACATGTCGTTTTCATTGACCTCGACGATGCGGTTGAGCGCGCCGACGTCGATGCAGATCGAATCTTCCCGGTTCTGCGGATAGCCCTTGGTGTAGGACATGCCGCCGCCGCGACCGACCACGGCATAGCCCGCGCGGCTTGCCGCCGCGACGGCCTTGCCGATGCCCGCCTTGTCCTTCGGCCGGACGATCGCCGCCACCGTCTTGCCTGCGGTGTAGACGTCCGCGGAGAAGAATTCGCGCTCGGCCTGGTCGGTGATGACCTGATCCTTGCCGAGGATGTCCTGAAGCGTCTCGACCAGGCGGTCGTTGCGTTGAAGCGTGGCGGTGGTCATGCGGTGCCTTCCCTTTTGCTGTTCGTTGGAGAAATTTATAGCGGATCGCGCGGTCCAGCGGTCAAGCCTTGCGCGGAGGTGCTTCCCGGTACCCATCCCGCGTCTGCGGCAGCGATTTTCCCAGAATCTTCGACGCGGCGAAGGTGCGCAGGATCTGGGCGGTGCCGCCGCCGATGGTGAACATGCGGGCGTCGCGGGCGATGCGTTCGAGCGGCAGGTTGCGGGAATAGCCGCGGGCGCCGAACAGCTGCAGCGCGGCGTTGGTCACCTCGATCGCCATTTCCGAGGCGAAGATCTTGGCTTCCGCCGCCAGCAGCGGGTCGGGGAAGGGGCCGTTCGGTCCGTTGCCGCTCACGGCCGCGCGCCACAGGAAGGTGCGGGCGAGCTCGATCTTCATGTGCATGTCGGCAAGCATCCATTGCAGGCCCTGGAACTCGGCGATGGGCCGGCCGAACTGCTCGCGCTTCAACGCGTGGGCGCGCCCCAGTTCGAAGGCGCCGGCCGCCAGCCCCAGCGCCACGGTGCCGGCGCCGACGCGCTGGCCGTTATAGGCCTCCATCAGCGCCGCGAAGCCGCGGGCATAGCCGCCGGGCGGCGTCAGCGCCATGGCGGGCGCCACCTCCATGTCCTCGAAGCGGATCTCGGTTTCGGGAATGCCGCGCAGGCCCATGGTGGGCTCGCGCGCCCCGGTGACAAGTCCGGGCGTCTCGTCGCGGACGGCAAGGAAGCCGCCGATGCCCTGCTCGCTGCCGTCCTCATCGAACACACGGGCGAAGATCAGGTGCAGGCGCGACACGCCGCCGCCAGTGATCCAGTGCTTCTTGCCGTTCAAGACGAAACGGTTGCCGCGCCTGTCGGCGCGCGTCGTCATCTCGGTGGCGGCGCTGCCGGCCTCGGGCTCGGTAATGCAGATGGCGGGCTTGTCCCCCGACAGCACCAGGTCGGCGGCGAGCTTCTTCTGCTCATGCGTGCCATAGGCCATGATCGCGCCGATGGCGCCCATGTTGGTCTCGACCGCGATGCGGCCGGTGACGCCACAGGCCCGGGCCATTTCCTCGATCACCAGCACCGGCGCGAGGATGTCCATCCCGGCGCCGCCGTAGTCGGTCGGGATGCAGAGGCCGAGGAGGCCCGCGTCCTTCAGCAGCGCGACGTTGTCGAAAGGGTAGGATTCGCTGCGGTCGACCTCGGCCGCGCGCGCGGCGATGGGGCCTTGCGCCAGCTCGCGCGCCGTGTCGCGGATGCGCGCCTGTTCCGGTGTCAGCGTGAAATCGACCATGCAGTCCTCCCGCCCCGAGCATAAGCGGCTTGTGGGCCGCGCGGGCCAGCGCTTAGGCTTCGGGTCGCAGCAGGGAGAGGCGGACATGATCACGGATCGCTGGGGTAACGACATGACGGCGGCAAGCCAGGCCGCGGCCGACCGCTACAGCGACACGGTCTTTTCCTATCTCGAGTTCCGCAAGGACACGGGCGACTGCCTGAAGGCGCTGATGGCGGCGGATGCCGACATGCCGATGGCGCATGTGCTGCGCGGCTATTTCTTCAAGCTGTTCGCTGTGCCGGCGCTGGAAGAGCGCGCGAAGAAGGGGGCCGCGGATGCCGCGGCCAAGGCGCAGGCGCGCGGCGCGACGCCGCGCGAGCAGTTGCACGTCGCCGCGCTTGCCGCCTGGGCCGCGGGCGACTATGCGCGCACCGTGGCGCTGTGGGACGAAATTCTGGTCGATCATTCGCGCGACATGCTGGCGCTGCGCCTGTCGCATTTCACCCAGTTCTACATGGGGCGCAGCGCGGGCGTGCGCGACGCCATCGCCCGCGTGCTGCCACGCTGGCGCGAGTCCGACCCCGACATTGCCTTCCTGCACGGCATGTATGCCTTCGGGCTCGAGGAATGCGGCGACTACGCGGCGGCGGAGGATTACGGCCGCCGCGCGGTGGCGGCGCATCCGGACGATACCTGGTCGGTCCATGCCGTCGCCCATGTGCTGGAAATGCAGGGCCGCCATCGCGAGGGCATCCGCTTCCTAGAAGGCCTCGAAGCGCACTGGCCAGCCTGCAACAACTTCAACTTCCACATGTGGTGGCACAAGGCGCTCTATCACTACGAGCTTGGCCAGTTCGATGCCTGCCTGTCGCTCTACGACCAGAAGTTCCGTGCCGAGAAGACCGACGAGTATCTCGACCTCACCAACGCCATCGCCATGCTGTGGCGGCTCGAAGACCGGGGCGTCGCAGTGGGCGACCGCTGGGTGGAGCTGACGGAGCGCGCGGAAAAGCGCGCGGGCGACCTGCTGATGCCCTTTCCCGACATGCACTACGTCATGGCGCTGGCGGCGGGCGGCAAGATGGATGCGGCCAACGGCATGGTCGCGGCGATGAAGGCGCTGCCCGACGATCCCGTGAACTACGAGCGGCAGGTGCTGCGCACGGCCGGCGCCATCCTGGCCGGGGCCATCACGGCCTACCGTGCGAAGGACTTCGGCCGCGCGGTCGACCTCCTGATGCCCATCCGCTACGGCCTGCAGCCGGTCGGCGGCAGCCATGCCCAGCGCGACATCTTCGCGCTGCTGCTGATCGAGGCGGCGATCCGGGCGAAGCGCCCGGCGCTCGCCCGCGCACTGCTCGCCGAACGGCTGGCGCTGAAGCCCAACAGTGGCGTCAGCTGGGACAGCTATGGCGATGTGCTGGCGACGCTGAGCGACAGCGCCGGCGCGGCGCAGGCGAAGCAAAAGGCGGCAGCAATCCGGGCGTAGTCCATTTCTCCCGCAAGGGGAAGGAGTGATCCGGAAAGTCGCGTACAAGCCTTCCGTTGTTGGAATGCGGTCGGCCTACCGCCCCGGCCGGGCGCGGCGGACGAGGTCGCCGCGCCAGCTGCCTTCGGCGACCATGGCTTCCATCTCGCGGCGCAGGAGCGCAAGCGCATGGCGGGTGGCCGGCGACAGCGCGGCGCCGGCGGCGGTCGTGATGGTGACGGTGCGGCGCAGCGGCGGGATGAAGCGGGCGACGGCGAGGCGGCCCGCCGCGATCTCGGGCGCCACCGTGGTCTCGGCGAGGATGGTTAGGCCGCGGCCTTCCGCCGCCAGTGAGCGGATCACGGCAAGCGCGTCGAGTTCCAGCACGACGTTGAGGCGCACGCCTGCCTTGCGCGCCATCGCCTCCACCGTGCGGCGCAGCGCCTGGCTCGGGCTGGGCAGCAGCAGCGGCGAGGCGGCCAGGTCGGCGAAGGCGATGGCCCCGCGCTTGAGCAGCGGGTGGCCGGGCGGGCCGACCAGCAGCAGGTCTTCCTCGAACACCGTGTCGATGGCAAGGGCGCGAGCGTGACGGGGCGAATAGAGGACGGCGGCGTCGAGCGAGCGGGCGAGCAGCCAGTCGGTCAGGTTGCCGCCAAAGCCTTCGCGAATGCGGAGCCGGATATCGGGTAGTTCGCGCGCCACGCGGTCGATGAAACGGCCGGCGAGGATCTGCGCCGCCGATGGCGCCATGCCGATGGTGACCTCGCCGCGTGGACGTTCCCGCAACGCAGCCACGTCATGCTGGGCACCCTCGACATGGTCGAGAATGGCGCGGGCGTGCTCGAGCAGGCGGGCGCCGGCCTCGGTCACCTGCACGCCGCGGCCATGGCGTAGCAGCAGGGGTGCGCCAAGCTCGCGCTCCAGCTTGCCGATGTGGCGGCTGACGGCCGGCTGGGGCAATTGCAGCTGGGCGGCGGCACGCGACACGCTGCCCGCTTCGGCGGCACGCAGGAAACATTGCAGCTGGCGGATGTCCATATCTCACCTATGCCCAGTGAGCATACCGGGAATAATTGAAATGCGCATGAATAGGGTTGGCCCACCCGGCAACCGCTGCCAATCTGTGCCGTCCAAGGGAGAAGTGCCCTCGGGAGCAACCGCCCCCTGGCGAACCACCGGTTCGACAGGGGGCGGACGTTGCTCCAGATTTGTCAGGTCCGGGCCGCTTGCTGCGCTCCGTCGCGCCACCCCGCCGGATCCATGGAGTGTCCAATGAATGTCCCCATTGCCACCCCGCCGCTGACCGTTCGTCCGCTGTCGCCGGTGATGGGCGCCGAGGCGATCGGCGTCGATCTCTCGCGGCCGCTCGATGAGGCGACCTTCCAGGCTATCCACCGCGCCTTCCTCGACGCCAGCGTGCTTGTGCTGCGCGACCAGCGGCTGACGCCGGAACAGCATGTCGCCTTCAGCAAGCGTTTCGGCCCGCTGTCGATCCATGTGAAGGACGAGTTCCTCTATCCGGGCATTCCCGAGATCCTCATCCTGTCGAACCGCAAGCATCCCGACGGAAGGCCGATGGGCTTCGAGGATGCCGGGCGCTACTGGCACACCGACATGTCCTATGTCGAGGAGCCGCCGCTCGGTTCGCTGCTGCACGCGGTGGAGATTCCGCCGGTCGGCGGCGACACCATCTTCTGCAACATGTATCTCGCCTATGACGCGCTGCCCGATGCGATGAAGGCGCGCATCGCCTCCTTGCGCGGCGTGCATTCCTTCGTCGCCAGCTTCGAAGGCAAGACCAAGGCCGGCGCCTCGCGCGGCACGCTGACGGACGAGCAGAAGAAGAAGCTCACCGACGCGGTCCATCCGATGGTGCGCACGCATCCCGAGACAGGCCGCAAGGCGCTCTACGTCAACCCGGGGTTCACCTACAAGGTGGAAGGCATGGGCGAGGCGGAAGGCCTGGCGCTGCTCGAGGAACTGTTCGCCCATTCGACGCAGGATCGATTCCTCTATCGCCATGTCTGGCAGCCGCACGACCTCGTCTTCTGGGACAATCGCTGCGCCATGCATCACGCGACGACCTATGAGCCGCGCTACATCCGACACATGCAGCGGACCACGGTGAAGGGCGACCGGCCCGTCTAGGCATATCCGGCGCAGTTTTCCGGGGGTTCTCCACTCGCTCGGCCTGGCACCCCGGCTGGTGCGGAACCGCGTCCTGTAGATTCCGGGCCCGGCCACGTCAGGTCTTGCTTGACCGCCTGCGTCCTGGGTCGCACCGTATGGCCGTGCGGCATGGAACCGCCGGAGAAAAAAGAGGAGAGGGCGTCATGGGACACGCAGGAACACGCTGGTTGCGCAACGGGGTGGCTGCCGCCGCCCTTGCCGCGGCAGGGGCCATGCTCGCGCCGGTGGCGCAGGCGCAGAACACCCTGGTCATGGCCGTGCCGTCGGCACCCAAGGGCGTCGATGGCGACGTCTGGCTGCCGGGCACGCTGGAGACGGTGATTCAGGTCTATGAGGGCCTGACCGAATACGCGATCGTGCCGGGCGCCGATGGCCGCCGGACGCTCGACCCCGGCAACATGATGCCGCACCTCGCGGAAAGCTGGACGGTGTCGCCCGATGGGAAGACCTATGTGTTCAAGCTGCGCAACGCGAAGAGCTTCCGCGGCAACGAACTCACCGCCGACGACGTCGTCTTCGGCTACGAGAAGTCGGTCGCGCAGAAGCGCACGGGCCTCTTCCTCAAGACCGTCGGCCTGATCGAGACGGTCGAGAAGGTGTCGGACAAGGAGGTGAAGTTCACCCTGTCGGCGCCGAACCGTTCCTTCCTGCGCGTGCTCTACCTTTACACGCCGAGCGTCTATGACAGCCGGGTGGTGAAGGAGAACGCCAAGGCAGACGACCCCTATGCGACGCAGTGGGTGGCGCAGAACACCGCCGGCTACGGTGCCTATCACATGACCGAGAACCGGCCCGGCGAAGGCGCCCAATTCGTGCGCAACCCGAACTATTTCGGGCCGAAGCCCTTCTTCGACCGCGTCGTCTATCGCGAGGTGCCGTCGGCGGCGAACCGGCCCGCGCTGGTGCAGCAGGGCGTGGCACAATGGGCCGACCAGGTGCCCATCCAGGCCATTCCCGAACTCATGAAGGACAAGCGGGTCAAGGTCGAGAAGGAAGCCGGCAGCGGCACCGCGCATCTCGTCATGAACCGCAACTACAAGCCCTTCGACGACGTGCGCGTGCGCAAGGCGATGATCCACGCGATGGACTACGAAGCGGTCAACAAGACTGTCTTCCATGGCCTCGGCACACGCTCGCGCTCCAACCTGCTGCCGAGCTTCCCGGGCTATGTTGCAGCCAACACCAATGAAACCGACTATGCGAAGGCAAAGCAGCTGCTGTCGGAAGCCGGCTATCCCAACGGGCTCGAGGTGACGCTGGAATATGCCGACAACCAGTGGTGGGAAGAGGCGCTGTCGATCCAGTTCCAGCAGTCGGCGGCGAATGCGGGCATCAAGGTGAACCTGAAGCGCATCCCCAACACCGAGATGAACTCGCGCCGCGGCGTGGGCCAGCGCACGCTGCCCTTCTTCCCCTTCCTGTCGAACCCCTTCGTGCTCGAGCCGAGCTATGCCTATTACCTGACGCTGCACAGCAAGGGCTCGAACAACGCGGCGGCCTTCTATGAAAAGGACTTCGACGCCCTGATCGACGCCATGGTGATCGAGCCGGACGAGGAGAAATACAAGAAGATGGTCGAGGAGGGCCAAAAGCGGATCGCCGCCGAGGCGCTCTATGTCGACACCTTCTATCCGGGCGTGTTTGGCGTGATGGCGCCCTGCATCGAAGGCTGGATCTTCCGCCCCGTGCCCTATGTGCTGTGGCGCGACCTGAGCTGCAAGAAGACCTGATCGCACAGCGATCCTGACCAGCCCGCCGGTGTCTTCGGATGCCGGCGGGCTTTTTCTTGCCGGCGCGGCGGGCCTTCTTGATTTGCCGGGGGAAAGCGCGCAGGTAGAGCGCGCCATGGACGTTTTCCCCATCACCGCGCTCGGCCATGCCGGCGACGGCGTCGCCGACACGCCGGACGGCCCGCTTTTCGTGCCCTTCACCGTGCCGGGCGACCGCGTGCGGCTGGCGAAGGCCGGCCCCGATCGCGCGCGGCTGGTCGAACTGGTCGAGGCCTCACCACAGCGCGCGGTTCCGCCCTGTGCGCATTTCGCCAATTGCGGCGGCTGCGCGCTGCAGCACATCGGTCCCGCTCTCTATGCCGGCTGGAAGCGCGACCAGGTGGTGACGGCGCTGCGCCAGCGCGGCTTCGACAATCCGCCGGTGGCGCCCGCTATCCTGATTCCGCCCGCCACGCGGCGGCGCGCCCGCTTCGCCTGGACGCGGGTGAGGGGCGCGGTGCTGCTCGGCTTCCAGCGCCGCGGCAGCCACGAATTGATCGACCTCTCGCAATGTCTGGTGCTGACGCCGGCCCTGTGGGCGCTGATTGAACCGTTGCGCGCCTTCCTGGCGCAGGACGGCAAGCGCTGGCCCAAGGGCGATGTCGAGGCGGTGGTGACCGAAACCGGGATCGACCTCCTGTTCATCGCCACGCTGGCGCCCGACCGCGACCTGCGCGTCACCCTGCCGGCCTTCGCGGCGGAACACGGCGTGGCGCGCGTCAGCTGGATGCCGCGCGACGGCGCCTCGCCGGAACTGCTCGCACAGATCCGCGCACCCCAGCTCAGCTTCGGAGGCATCGGCGTGACCCCACCGGCCGGCGCTTTCCTGCAGCCGTCGCGCGAGGGCGAGACGGTCCTGTTGAGCCTGGTGCGCGACGCGCTCGGCGATGCGAAGCGTGTGGCAGACCTTTATTGCGGCCTTGGCACCTTCACCCTGCCGCTTGCCCGTGGGCGCCGCATGCGCGCCGCCGATGGCGATGCCGCGGCGGTTGCCGCGCTGCAGGCCGCGTCCCGCAGCGCCGGTCTGCAGATTGCCACCGAGATGCGCGACCTGCAGCGCCGGCCCTACATGGCCGACGACCTGAAGGCACTGGATGCAGTGATCTTCGACCCGCCGCGCGCCGGTGCGCCGGTGCAGGCGCAGCACCTCGCGACCTCGAAGGTCGGCCGCGTGATTGCAGTGTCGTGCAACCCCGCCACCTTCGCGCGCGACGCACGCACGCTCGTGGATGGCGGCTATCGTCTCGTGAACGTGACGCCGGTGGACCAGTTCACCTGGTCCGCCCATGTCGAGCTGGTGGCGCTGTTCACACGATAGCCGGCGAGTGCTGGGCTGTACGGCCGGCCAGGTTTATGGTGTGGCCGACCGCCTGCGCCGCCGGTATCGGCCGCGCATCCGGCTGCAACGCATCTCGCGGAGGGCGCCATGATCAAGGGTCTGCACCACAATGCGTATCGCTGCCGCGACTCGGAAGAGACGCGCGCCTTCTATGAGGATTTCCTCGGCCTGCCGCTAAGCGGCATCCTGGAAATCGCGGAAACCAAGAGCGGGCGCCCGGCCCAGGTGCTGCACACTTTCTACCGGCTCGACGATGGCTCGTTCCTCGCCTTCTTCGAGGAGCCGGACGAGCCCTTCGACTTCAAGCCGCAGCGCGACTTCGACCTGCACATCGCGCTGGAGGTGAGGCCGGACGTGCTGACGCCGATGCTGGAAAAGGGCAAGGCGGCCGGCATCGAGACGCGCGGCATTTCCGACCATGGCTTCATCGATTCGATCTACTTCCGCGATCCGAACGGCTATGTGATCGAGTTGACGGCGAAGCGTGCGAACCACGACGCGGCGATGAGTCCGGGCGACCCGCGGCACCGTGCGGTGCTGGCCGGCTGGACCAAGTCTCGCCGCGCCGGCAAGGCTGCCTAGCGCGCCGCCGCGTGATACTCGGGGTTCGGCAGCATGCCGACGCCGCTCGCCACGCGGTTGGTCATGGCGAACAGGCCGGCGACGTCGCAGATGTCCCAGATCTCGGCCTCGCTGAAGCCCGCATCGCGCAGCGCCTGGCGGTCGGCCTCGGCTACCTTCGAGGATTCCAGGGTCAGCTTCTCGGCGAAGGCGAGCATGGCGCGCTGGCGGTCGTTCAGCGGCGCGGCGCGCCAGTTCATCACCATCTGCTCGCCCAGCACCGGGTCCTTGCCCATTTGCCGCACGGCGGCGCCATGCGCGACCTGGCAATACCAGCAGCGGTTGGCCGATGAGACGACCACGGCGATCATCTCGCGCTCGAGCTTCGACAGCTTCGATTCGCCCAGCATGATCTCGTTGTAGAAGCGCGAGAACCAGCGCAGCCGCTCGGGGTTCCAGCTATAGGCGCGCAGAACGTTGGGCAGGAAGCCTATCTTCTCTTCCGCCACGTTGAAATATTTGCGCAGGCCCTCGTCGAACTGGTCGCGGGAGACTTCGGGAAGATTGAGCGCATGGGCGGGTTTCATGGGCATCGATTTCTCGCAACGGCAGGGGCGGTCACGCGGTGCGCAACAGGCCCGCAGGATCGGTCAGGCAGAACGTGATGTCGTGGCTCTTGTCGTAATGCACGATGTGGCTCAGGCGGCCGCGGCCGAGATTCGGCACGGCCTGCAGTTCGGTCGTGGTGTGTTCGTCCGTCAGGATAATGAACTCTGCCGGCTCAGGCTTGACCAGAAAACGACCGGAATGCCACACGCCGCGATACATCATGATGGCCATGTTGCCGGGCACGAGCAGCGCGCGGAAGTTGGCCGGTTCCGGGGGCGTGTCGTTGTCGTCACCGGTCGGCGCCGCGAAGATCGTCACGGCAGCGGCATCGCCCAGGGGAATGAACGTCTGGGTGACCGAGAAATGCCGCTCCATCTTGGAGAAGTGGTTCGGAATCGGTTCGACGCGGGCGTACATCAACTCCATCTTGCCGTCGATGGCGAAATCCGCGCTCCAGGTCTTGGTCGTGCTCCAGCGGTGCTGTGACTGGCCGTCCGGCAGCTGCAGAACCTGGCCAAAAGGGGCAAAGTTTTCCTGGGTGCACAGCGACACCGGCAGGTCAATCGTTCGGGGCATGTTGCTCACCATCGGCGAAGAGGGGCTGCGGATGCAGCCCCTCGCGCCGTATTATCGCGTCTTGCGCAGCTGATAGGCGGCCATGTTGGCATGGATGAGCGCCTGGTATTCCCAACCCTCGAGCTTGGGGCTCATCGCCAGCGGAATGCTGGTGTCGACGAGATAGATCTGCGCCGGGTTCTCCGCCATCAGATTCGAGATCTCCACAAGGATCTCCCGCCGCCGCCTGGTGTCGCCGAGCGCCAGCGCGCGGCCCTCGTTCACCAGCGCGTCGTATTTCTCGTTCTTGTACTTGAACGAGTTCTGGAACGAAGCCGAATGGTTGAGGATGGTCAGGCTGTAGAAGGGATCGCCGAAGGCTGGCTGCTCGGTATAGAGCATCGCCTGATAGGTGCCCTTCTGGAAGCGCTCGGCAAACGCCGTTCCGCTGGTGATCATCTCGATCTCGAACACCACGCCGATCTGCTTCAGGCTGTCGGCCACGAAGATGGCTTCCTGTTCGGCATGGGCGCCGGGCCGTGACGGGCTCACTGTGAACTTCACCGTGAATCCGTTCGGGTAGCCGGCCTGCGCCAGCAGCGCCTTGGCCTTGGCGACATCCATTTTCGCATAGTGGTTCAGGCCTTCCGTGCCGAAGGCCTTGTGAATGGATGTCGTCGCCGGATCGCCGAAGCCGCGGAACACGCCCTTGACGATCGCCTCGCGGTCGATGGCCAGCGAGATGGCCTGCCGGACCAGGGGATTGGCGAGCTTCTCGTCCTGATAGTTGAGCAGGATGGTGTCGCGGATGTTGCCGTCGCAATTGGTGACGCGCACGTTGCGGTCATTCATCAGGTTGGCGTATTCCTGAAACGGCAGCAGGGCGGCGAAGTCAGCCTCGCCGCTGCGCAGCAGCTGCGAGCGGGTGGCCGGCTCCGGGACTGACAGGGCGACCAGCGTCGACGCATTCCCCCGGCCGGCCTTGTTCCAGTAGTTCTCGTTGGGCGTGAAGGTCGCCCGTACGCCGGGCACGAAGTTGGTAGGCAGGATCTGCCACGGCCCGTAATCCGCCGTGTTCTTGGCCAGCCAGCCACTGCCCGCTGGATCGTCCGCCGTGGCGTTCTTCAGCACCGTCTTCGAATCGACGATCTGGAACTGCAGGTGGGTGAAAACGCCGAGGTCGTAGATGGTCGGCGAGTTGAAGTGGACGCGCACCGTGCGCGGATCGACCACTTCCACCATGTTCTCCTGGCGGAAATCGCTGGAGGTATAGAGGAAGAAGCGGGCGGCACCCGACAGCTTGGCAGCGCGCTCCAGGCTCCATTTCACGTCATCGGCGCTGAGTTCGTTGCCATAGGGGCTCTTCGCGCCCGGCCGCAACTTGAACTCGACAAATTTACCGGCGGTATCGACCCGCCAGGACTCGGCGAGGTTGCCGCGCAGGTCGGATTGCAGGTTTGGCGTCTGCTGGCAGCCGCCGCCCTTCAGCTTGCTGGCGTCATAGACCAGCAGGGTCGAGGCCTGTTCCGCGACGATGTGGGCGGATGCTTCGCCTTCGTATTTGGCGAGGTAGTCGAGTTGCTGCGGCACCGCCGGCATCGCCTTCACCAGCGGCAACCGCGGCGCCGGTGCGTTCTGCTGCGCCAGCGCCGCTCCCGACGCCACGATGGCAATGCCAAGCCCCCATCCCAATGCTTTCCACATATCCCGCTCCCTTGGTTGGTGTCGCGGCCAGGCCTACGGCCCGCCGCGCTACAAGCCCCTTACTTGCCCTGCCACGTCTTGATCGGCGGGGTCTTGATTTCCAGTTGCACCGATTCCTCATGCACCACCGAGCTGTGCCAGACGCCCTTCGGGTGCTGCCAGGAATCGCCCGTCCGTGCCGTGAAGGTCTTGCCGTCGATGGTCACGTCCATTTGC
>CANJEJ010000013.1 GCA_947473325.1 Alphaproteobacteria bacterium
CGACGCCGCCCACGTTGGCGAGGAACCAGGCGATTGGCGCCGCGCCCGACACCGACTTGCCGCGGGCATAGGTGTAGACGAGGTCGTCGGCGTTCAGCGTGGCACCGTCGCAGCCGCGCACGTTGCGACGCAGCTTGACCGTCCAAGTGTAGGTCGCCGGATCGTAGGACCAGGATTCGGCGAGCCGCGATTCGAATTTGTTGAAGTCGAGAAGCTGAACACCTTCTTCGTTCACGCGGTCCTTGGCGAAATAGAGCAGGGGATCGAGGAGATTGAGAATCGCACCATAGCTCTGGATCGTGGAGACCGTGGGACCATCGACATCCAGCCCGTTGGGCGTGTCGTCCGTCAGGACAAGGAGATCAGCCGCGTTTGCCGGCAATGCCAGCGACAACGCAATTCCAATGGGCGCCAACGCGCGCGCAATACGCCGCATAAATCCCTCCCTTGACGTGTACTTTATAGTTGTTCTTGCAACTGTCGCGCCGCGCGACAGCAGCCGTCAAGGGAGGTGCTGGTATACCGTTATGTTCTTACGCCGCGTCTTCGGCAACAAGTTCGACCAACTCACCACCCGGACCGCGGCAAGTGGCGGTGAGGCGCCGGCCATAAGGTGGCAGGTCAAGCACCTGCGGTGGCGCAAGAAAACCAAGGTCTTCCAGACCGTCAAGGGTGGGCACCGCAAAGGTGACAAGCGCGATCCCCGGCGGCAGGCCGCCCTTCGGCACCGTCCGCACACGCGCCTGCTGCGGGTGCTCGTCAAGCTGGATCTTCCCCACCACTTCTTGCGGGCCGTTCATCAGCATGGTGCGCATGCGGAACGTGTCGTCGAGCGACAGGCCCAGCGCATTGCGGATCAGCGTCTGCGACGACTTCACGTCAATCCCGGTCGGCGCGGTGAAACGGCCCTGGTAGAAGGCCGTCGCCTTGTCGAAGTCCGGCGATCCGAGCACCATGATGAAGATGCGGTCGACCGTTCCCATGACATGGCGGTAGACGAAGTTCTGCACCTCGTCACGGTGCGTGAGGTAGACGACCTCGCGCGCGCGGCCCACCACCTGCATGGCGCGCACGCCCTTGACGACGCCGAGGTCGGCCGGCGCGCCGATCTCGACGAAAGGCGTGCCCTTCAGCTCGGGCGCCAGCGCGTCGCAGTTCTTCACCACGAGTTCGATGGCAGTCCAGCCGAAAGTCTTGAACGGCGCGTAATCATCCGGCACCTCGCCCTCGACGAAGCGGATCCAGCCCGGCTGGCCGCTTTGCGGCTTGAGTAGTACCATCTGGTTTCCGGCGACGGCCGGCGCACCCCAGCTTTCGGCAAGAGCGCGCGGCACTGGCCGGCGGTCGGCCACGGTCATGTACAGGTGATCAACATAGTCCTGCACCGAGTTGTCGATGTCAGGCGTCGTCACGGTCGCCGACAGAATCGGGCCGAGCGGGGTGGTCATGCGGATACTTTCTGGTTCAGGAAACGATAGACGAACCTATTTCTTCGCGCCCCACAGGAACCAGGCACCGGCACCGCCAAAGTCGCCGCCCTGGAACAGCTTGGTGCGGTTCTTGGCATGCTCGCCGCCGACCGCGGAAGGCTGCACCTGCTCGAAGTAGTTCTCGCGCTTGAAGCCGGCACCGGCCGTGATGGCGCGCAGGTCCTCGTCCTTTAGCGGGCCCCAATAGGGCTCGTTGTTGTAGTAGGTGTCCCAGTCGAGGATGAACTGGTCATAGGGATCGGCAAGCTTGCCGTAGGACGGCGTCTCGGCATGGATCATCAGCCCGCCCGGCGCGAGCAGGCGATGGCTTTCCCGCACGATGTTGCGCAGTCCCTTGTGCGACGTCTCGTGCAGCAGGATGTGCGACACGATCAGGTCGAAATAGCCGTCGGGATAATCGGTCGCCTCGGCATTCTGCTGTGAAAACTGCACGGCCTTGCCCAGCGATGCCGCACGCGCCGCGCCGTAGCGCACCATCGGCCCGGCGATGTCCACCGCATGGATTTCGGCCTCGGGATAGGCTTCGGTATAGGGCAACGTCGAATGGCCAACTGCGCAGCCCATGTCGAGGATGCGCTTCGGCTTCAGGCCCGGATGCTTCTCCTTCAGGAAGGAAATCAGGGTCGCGCCGATGTCTTCGTTGTAGTCCCCCATGCGGCCCATCGAATAGAGCCACACACCCGGGTCATAGACAGCGCCTGTGAGGACGTCATCCTTGATCAGTTCGCTGTGGTAGCCGCCGGGAATGGTGTGGATGTCGACTGCGGTGGCGTAGCGCGGGATGGCGAGATCGGGGTTGCTGCGAACCGTGGTGCGATTGCTGCCGCGCACCAGCTTGAGCGCCCGTTCGGCGAGCGAATCGATCTGGCGGAAGGCGATCTCGGTTTGCGAATCCTGCTTCAGCTCCTGGCTTGTGCGCTGCAGCGAACTCCACATCTGGAAATTGCTGTCGCGCAGCATGCCGTCATGCACCTCGTGCCGCGACTTCGGCGCACGTTTGTGCTGCTTTTCGAAGGCCGGCCGCACCTTCTGTTCGTAGGACGACCGGAGCCGCGGCGATACCTGGCGGGCAAGATGCAGTTTCAGGCTTTGCACGAAGGACTGGCGCGAAGCCTCGTCCTGGGTGTTGTCGGGCAGCATGCCGTGATGACCCTGTCTCATAGCCGTGTCTCCGTTCCGCTCTTCAGTGTGGCCTCGAGGAATTCCACCGACCGGCGATATATGAGGTCGGAAATGGCGCGATGATAGTTCCGGGCGGTCGATTCGAAAAAGCCCACGTTCGCCCCGTCATAGACATAGGTGTTCGAGAGCCGGCTGCCGGCCGCGAGGTTGGCCTGGAATCGGCGGAAGCGCTCGGTCATCGCCCGCTCGTCGAACTCGGAATAGTGGAGCTGGACCGGGATGCGCACGGGCTGGTCGGGCCAGGGCGGCGGCACGACCGACACCAGCACCGCGCTGTCGATGTTGCTGGCGCGCGTCAGCGTGGCGGCCGCCACGGTGCCGCCCCAGTCGATGCCGTAAAGTCCGGTCAGGCGGGTCGAATCGCGCCGCCGGCGCAGGAAGGCAGCGGCGGCGATGACGTCCTCGGCCGCGATGGCAAGGTCGCGCGGAACCATCTGGGGCGGGTCGCCGGGCTCGTCCGCTCCGGCCGGCAGCTCCGGCGCCAAGACGTAAAAGCCGAGGAGCGCGAGGCGGCGGGCGAAATCCTGCGCTGCGGGACTGACCACGCCCGGCTGGTTCAGCAGCACGATCCCCGGCCGCGCGCGATATTCCACGGTGCGGGCGGCATAGGCCCGCACATGGCCCTCGGGCCCGACATAGCGGATGAAACCCGTGATCAGGCGCGGATCGTTGTCGGGTACGTGGATGACACCCTGGGCGAGGGAGCGGCGCAGACCAGCCCCCAGCACGGCAGCGCCTGTGGCCAGCGAAAGCGCCTGGCGGCGCGAGAACAGTGAAGAGGTGAAAAATCTGGTCATGCAGGAGGGGACGCGACCCCCAAAAAGGAAACGGCGGGACGACCGGCTGGCCGCCCCGCCGTGGTCTTCTATTTAGGCGCTCAGGAGCGTCCCGTCGATCCCAGCGTCTTCTGGAACAATTCCATCGTGCGGGTCCACGCCAGATCCGCCGCGGCCTTGTTGTAGCGTTCGGCCGACGTGTCGTTGTTGAAGGCGTGATTCGCGTCCGGATACATGTAGATGGTGTAATTCACCTTCGCTGTCTTCAGCGCTTCCTCATAGGCCGGGATACCGGCGTTGATGCGCTGGTCGAGACCGGCGTAGTGCAGTGCCATCGTGGCCTTGATCTTGGCCGCGTCGTCCGCTGCCGGCACCGGCCCGTAATAAGGGGCCGCTGCGAGGAGGTCCGGACTGCGCACCGCGATCTGGTTGACCATGCCGCCACCCCAGCAGAAGCCCATGGCGCCGACCTTGCCATTGGTGCCGCTATTGCTCTTCAGGTAGTTGACGGCTGCGACGCCGTCTTCCGCCGCCTTGGCCATTTCGACCTTGGCGAACTCCGCTGCCGCCGTGTCCGTGTTGGCCGGCGTGCCGCCGATCATCGACATGAAGTCGACACCAAGGGCGTGGTAGCCGGCGAGCGCCACGCGGCGCGTTACATCCTCGATATGCGGATTGAGGCCGCGGTTCTCGTGCACGACGATGACCGCCGGCAGCGGGCCCGTCGCCGACTTCGGCCGCGCCTGATAGGCCTTCACTTCCCCGGTGGCGCCCTTGAAGGTGATGCGGTCTGTCGAAAGCCGTGCATCGTTCGGTTCTGTGATCGCGGCCTGCGCATAGTTGGGTTTGAGCAGGCCGATCACGGCCGCTGCTGCCGCCGTGCCCCCGGCCGCCTTGGTCAAACGGTCCATGAAGGTGCGCCGGTCGATGACGCCATGGGTGAACGAGTCGTAAAGGTCGATAAACTCTTGCTTCATACTTCGGCTCCTGTGGTCCTGAGATGCGCTATTGCGCGTAAGCGACGCCTTTGCGATCGAGGATTCGCACCATCGATCGCCATTCCGCCTCACCACCTCCGAATCTGCCGGTGTTTGCGTATTTATTTGCGGTGTCTTCACACACCTCCGGTGGCGGCAGTCGCAGCGGACGGCCGGTCGCAAGGACCGCCAGCTGGGTCTGGCATGCTTTTTCGATGTCATCCATCGTCACGAAGGCTTCGCCGACGGTCCGCCCGCACACCAGCATGCCGTGGTTGCGCAGGAAGAGAATGTTGTGGTTGCCAAGCGCGCGGGCCATGCCGCGCCGTTCCTCTTCATCCAGGCCGATGCCGGGATAGTCCATGTAGCCGATCCGGTTGTAGAACAGGATCGCGTGCTGGCTGACCGGCAGGAGGCCTTCCTCCATCGCCGACACCGCGATGCCGGCATTGGAGTGGTGATGCAGCACGCAGTTGAGGTCGGACCGCGCCGCAAGGATCGCACCGTGGATGAAGAGGCCGGCCGGGTTGGCATCATAGGGGCTGTCGCCCACCTTGTTGCCCTTGAGGTCGACCTTGACCAGCGACGATGCTGTGATCTCGTCGAACAGCAGGCCGAGCGGATTGAGCAGGTAGTGTTCCGGTTCGCCAGGCACGCGCATCGAGATATGCGTGTTGATGCGATCGACGACGCCGAATTCGTGGCACAGGTGGTAGCAGGCGGCGAGATCGACGCGGGTCTGCCACTCCTCGGCACTGACCTTGCCGCGCAGCGAATAGTCCGTCAGTACGCGGTCCACCGCGCGCAGTGTCTTCATAGATTGTCTCCCTGCCCCACCTGTCCCGGAGAACTGCCGGGTTGACGGTCGGGCGCGACAGCCTTGCCGAGCCTGACACATGAGTCAACGAGCCGCCGCTCACGGAAACGGGAACGGCGACGTTGAACCTGTTCTGCCGCCTGATAGAGTGCCGCCTTCGCCCGCAGGCGCAACCAGGAGTTCAGACACATGGCGGACAACGCGATTCTCGGCCCCATTGCCGGCGCCACCATCACGGCCGACGACGTGGACCGCGTCGCCGCCCCCTATGTGAAGGATCTGGGCTATGTCATCGGCCAGCGCGGCACCGTGTCGGCCGAGCAGGCCGCCGTGTGGGGTGCGCCCGCCCATGCCGGCAAGCCCTTCCTGGTCATGAACCCGGCGAGTGGCGATCCGTGCTTCATTCGTCTGGTTCAGTCGGTGCCGGTGCCAGGTTACAAGGCGATGACAACGTTGGGCTGGCACTCGCTCGAGATCACAGTCGAGAGCTGCGACGCCATCCCGCCGCACCTCGCGAAGCAGAAGACCCAGTTCCGCACCGTCGGCGACCCGCATGACCTTGGCGTCGGCACGCCAAGCGCCAAGCCGATCCGCGCGATGCAGGTGGTCGGCCTCGCCGAAGAGGTGCTCTACCTGACCGAGATTCCGACCGACGGGTCAAAGCCGCATCTGCCCAACGCGAAGTCCTTCATCGACCGCATTTTCATCGTTCCGCTGGCCGCGCCCAACATGGATACCACCCGCGACTGGTACATCAGCAACTTCGCCGAAGTGAAGAAGGGCATCGAGGCCCGCAACATTCCGATGAAGCTGATCGCCTCGGCCATGGGTCTGGGCGATTCCATGCGCATGGCGATTTGCACCGTGGTCATGCCGGGCAAGAGCCTGATCGAGATCGACGACATGCCGCCAGGCACCAAGCCGCGCCCGCGCAGCAAGGACAGCCTGCCGCCAGGCATCGCGACCATTTCCTTCAAGGTCGATTCGCTCGACAAGGTGCGGTTGCCCTTCATTGCGCCACCACGCGCCGTCAGGGAAGCGCCCTACAACGGCAAGCGCGTCGGCGTCGTGGTCGGTTCGGCCACCGAGCTGATCGAGCTGGTCGAGGGCTGAGACGGGAATGAGCGGTTCGCGGCTGGGCGCACTGGTCTGCGCCACCGTCAGCACGCCGGACCTGCGTGCGAGCGTCGCGGCCTATCAACGCTTCCTCGGCTATGAGCCTCGCCATGAAGGCACCCTTCCCGGGGATGTCGCCAACACGCTGGCGGGACCGGCCGCGACCGGCGCGCCGGTCGCCGTGCTGGGCCCGGCCAGCGGCGGCACGCCGGCCATCCGCCTGATCGAAACACCGAACGCACCGTCCTTCATACCTGGGCGCAGCTTCGGCTGGAACGCGCTTGAAATCGTCGTGCAGGATGTAGATGCCCTGCAGGGCGAACTGGCCGGCTCACCCTTCGAAGTCGTGGGCGAGGCACGCGATCTCGACTTCGCCAAGGGCGCGCTGCGGGCAATGCAGGCGCGCGGGCCGGGCGGCGAGATCCTCGTCTTCACGCAGATCAACCGGCCTGTGCCGGGTTACGACCTGCCCGTGGCGGCGAGCAAGGTCGACCGCATCTTTGCCGCCATCCAGGGCTGCCCAGAACTCGACCGCACGCGCGAGTTCTTCGCCAACAAGTTCTTCGCCGAGGCCGGGCCCGAGTTCGAGACCGCCATCGTCACGGTGAACGAAGCCTTTGGCCTCGACCGTCCGACGAAGCACCGCATCACCACCATCGCGCTGCCCGGGCAGGGCTTCATCGAGCTCGACCAGTATCCGGACGAGGCGGTGCGGCGGCAGCCTGTGCCGGGCTATCCCATGCCTGGCATCGCCGCTGTGGCCTTCGAGGTCGATTCCCTCGATAACTTCCAGCTCTACTGGCTGGGGGAAATCCTGTCGCGCGCCGAACCGCCCTATCTCGGCCGCCGCCATGTCACCTTCTATGGCGGCTCGGGCGAGCTGATCGAGCTGATCGAGCGCGGCTGACCTATTGCGTCAGGCTTCGAGGAGGTCCCTGCCAACTTTCTGCGCGGCAGGAGACAGACACTCCAGCGCTTCGAGCGTCTGGCGCAGTGCCGCGTCGATGGGCGTGTGCGACTCCTCGCCGAGGAACGCAACGAGCTTTGTATTGTCGAGCTCGATCGATTCGCGCCAGATATAGCGCATCTCATGCATTTCGCGGAACAGGCGCACAACAGGCGACGTGAGCGTCACCAGCCACCAGGGAAAACCCCAGATCGGCAATGTCGGATCACCCACCGCATGACGCACGGCTTCGGCGAGGTCGCGGTTGCGTGCAAACCAGTGGCCACGGAAGTGGAAGCGTTCGAATGGGGCCAGTTCGTCCGCACGGTCGAGAAGCTGCGCCATTGTTTCGGCAAGATCGGGCAAATAGGCCCATGCATGACCGGCGCCCACCGCGCCAGGATCGACAAAGCGGCGCAGCTGCTTGCCCGGCGTGACCATGCCCTGCCCGAACCAGGTGTTGCCGCCGCTCGCCCCGAAATAATCGCCGGCGCGTACGATGAGAACCGGCACGCCTGATTCAGCCGCCCGCCGCAACCTCTCTTCCATCTCCACACGGATCGCGCCTTTGCGTGTGGTGGGCCGCTGCGGCGTGTCTTCGTGCAGCAGACGGCGATCGCCCGGTCCGTAGTTGTAGACTGTACCGGGAAACAAGATTCGCGCGCCGTGACGACGCGCGGCCGCGATGGTTGCATCGAGCATCGGCAGAGCAAGGCCCCGCCAGTTGCGATAACGCGGAGGATTGACCCCATGGACGATGAGGTCCGCCCCGCGCGCCGCGCGGGCGACGTCATCCGCGTTCATCGCATCACCGGAGGTCCATGCAAGCGTTGGGTCGAGGCCGTCGCCAGCGAGGGGACGGCGCGTCAACGCCCGCACTGCCCAGCCATGCCGCACCAGAGCTTTCGCCGTCTCCGCACCGATGCCGCCCGTCGCCCCCAGCACCAGCGCGATCCGTCCTGTCGACATTGCCGCGTCCGTCATTGTTACCTCCTGCGTTAATGACGCACGAACTTGGCATCGGGCGGCATTCAACAAAATTGTCTAATATTGTCGACTTGTTATACCTTTCTGAATAATGACGACCGACCCCGACTGGGACCACTACCGTTCGCTGCTGGCCGTGCTGCGCGAGGGCACGTTGTCGGGCGCGGCGCGACGGCTCGGCCTGACGCAACCCACCATCGGCCGCCATATCGACGAACTGGAAACGCGCATGGGCGTGGCGCTGTTCAGCCGTACACCGTCAGGCCTTACGCCGACCGACGCCGCCCGCACACTGGAACCGCACGCGGCGGAAATGGAAGCCGCCGCCAGTGCGCTCCTGCGCATGGCGGGCAGCGACGCGGATACGCCGCGCGGTGCGGTGCGGCTGACCGCCAGCGAAATCATCGGCGTTGAGGTGCTGCCGCCCCTGCTCGCCGCCATCCGCCGCAGCCAGCCGGAAATCGTCATCGAACTCGTGCCCACCAACCGCAACGAGGATGTGCTGCACCGCGCCGTCGATATCGCCGTGCGCATGACACGGCCGACGCAGGGGGCGTTGGTGGCAAAGCACCTTGGCGCCGTGTCAATCGGACTCTTCGGTCACCCCGACTATCTACGCCGAAGAGGTAGGCCGCGCACGCTTGCGGACCTGGCAGACCACGACATCATCGGCTTCGACCGGGACATTCCGGCACTCGCCGGACTGGAGATCCTGTCCGGCGCGCTGGATCGCAACCGCTTCGCGCTGCGAACCGACCACGACCTTGCCATGCTGGCGACGCTGCGCGCCGGCTTTGGCCTTGGCCTCTGCCAGCGCGGCATCGGCCTGCGGGACGGACTGGTTCCCCTCCTCGAAAAGGAGATCGCCATCCCGCTCGACATCTGGATGACGATGCACGGCGACCTGCGCCGGGTGCGGCGCATGCGCATCGTCTTCGACGCCCTGACCGAAGGCTTGCTTGCCTACATCAAGGCGTCGGCGCCACAACGACGGAAGTAGCGCTAGCCGCGCTCCGGCCGCGGCGGCGCGGACATCCAGGGACGGCGCGACTTGTAGGCCGTTTCGAACGTGCTGATCTCCGGGTCGTTCAGCAGCGTCACGCCGACTTCGTCAAGGCCAAGCAGCATGCTCTGCTTGTGGAAGCCGCCGATGTCGAAGCCGTGTGTCTTGCCGTCGGGCGCGAGCACGGTCTGCTTCTCGAGGTCGATGGTGATCCTGGCGCCCGGATTCTTCAGCAACTGGGCGCGCAGGTCTTCAACCACCGCCTGATCGAGACGCACCGGCAGGAAGCCGTTCTTGAAGGCATTGTTGTAGAAGATGTCGCCAAAACTCGACGCGATGACGCTGCGGATGCCGGAATCGGTCAGCGCCCACACGGCCTGCTCGCGGCTGGAGCCGCCACCGAAGGCGCGGTCCGCGACCATGATGCCCGCGTTGCGATAGGGCGCCTGGTTCAGCACGAAGTCCGGCTTCTCGCTGTTGTCATCGTTGTAGCGCAGATCGCGGAACAGGAAGGTCTGATAGCCTTCCGAACGCGGCCGGCGCAGGAAGCGCGCGGGCAGTAGCTGGTCGGTGTCGACGTTGGGTTTCTCGTAGGGCGCG
Source organism: Alphaproteobacteria bacterium (assembly GCA_947473325.1). Taxonomy (GTDB): domain Bacteria; phylum Pseudomonadota; class Alphaproteobacteria; order SHVP01; family SHVP01; genus CANJEJ01. The sequence goes on from CANJEJ010000013.1 coordinate 9,895, forward strand.
GCAACCGCGGTGAAGACGGTGAATTTGTCCATGGTCCGTCTCCTTACAGGAAGTCGCGCACGTCGGCGAAATGGCCGGTGAGCGCCGCGGCCACGGCCATCGCCGGGCTAACGAGGTGGGTGCGGGCTTCCTTGCCCTGGCGGCCGCGGAAGTTGCGGTTCGAGGTCGAGGCGCAGCGTTCCTTGGGGCCGACGAGGTCGCCGTTCATGCCGACGCACATCGAGCAACCCGATTCACGCCATTCAAAGCCGGCGTCCTTGAAGATCTTGTCGAGGCCTTCCTTCTCCGCCTGCTTCTTCACCAGCGTCGAGCCCGGCGAGATCATCGACGGGATCTTCACCTTGCCCTTACGGGCAATAGCGGCGGCGGCGCGCAGGTCTTCGATGCGGCTGTTGGTGCAGGAGCCGATGAAGACGCGATCGACCTTCACGTCGGTCAGTAACTGGCCCGGCTGCAGGCCCATGTAGTCGAGCTGGTCCTGGATCGCCTGGCGACGCTTCGGGTCGCTTTCCTTGGCCGGGTCGGGCACGCGGCCGGTGATCGGCGCGACGTCCTCGGGGCTGGTGCCCCAGGTCAGCATGGGGACGAGTTCGCTGGCGTCGAGCGTCACTTCCAGGTCGAATTTCGCACCGGGATCGGACGGCAACGTCTTCCAGTAGGCGATGGCCTTGTCCCAGTTGGCGCCAGTCGGCGCAAAGGGCTTGCCCTTCACATAGGCAAAGGTGGTCTCGTCTGGCGCGACCATGCCGGCACGCGCGCCCGCCTCGATCGACATGTTGCAGACGGTGGCGCGTTCCTCGATCGACAACGCGCGGATAGCGGGTCCGGCATATTCGATGACATGGCCGGTGGCGCCATTGGTGCCGACCTTGCCGATGATGGCGAGGATGATGTCCTTCGCCGTCACGCCCTTGCCGATGGTGCCGTTGACGGTGACGCGCATCTGCTTCGGCTTGCGCTGCCAGGTCGTCTGCGTCGCCAGCACATGATAGATGTCCGACGCACCCACGCCGAAGGCGATACAGCCCAGCGCGCCATGGGTCGAGGTGTGTGAGTCGCCGCAGACCAGCGTTGTGCCCGGCAGGGTGATCCCCTGCTCCGGCCCGACGACATGGGCGATGCCCTGGCGGTCATCATCCAATCCAAAATGCGTGATGCCGAACTTGCCAGTGTTGCGCGTCAGCGTCTGCACCACCTGGCGCTGCTCCAGGTCCGGGATGTCCTCGAGCTTGTGCGACAGGGTCGACACGCCATGGTCGGGCGTCGCGAAGGTCAGGTCGGGGCGGCGCACCGGCAGGTTCTTGTTCGCGAGGAAGTTGAAGGCGTGCGAGGAGCCGTCATGCGCGAGATGAGTGGCGATGTAGAGCAGGGTCTGCCCGTCTTCGCGCACCAGCACGGTGTGGTCGTCCCAGATCTTCTCGAAACAGGTCTTCATGGTCTGCGTCCAGGGGCTGTTCGGTCGGCGCGCAACCTAGCACGCAGGCCGGGAGAATCCAGCGGCAGCGGATAGTCCCTGAATTTGGTCCCTGCCCCGCCCCGGGGCAAGCCTTACGCCACCGCGCGCAGGCCCCGCTGGCCGAGGCAGGCAATGGCGCAGGCGTCGAGGATGGCGTCGGCGTCGATGCCATAGGCGCGGTAGAGGTCGGGAATGTCGCCTGACTGGCCGAAATGATCGACACCGAGCGGCACCACGCGATGGCCCGCCACCGAGCCGATCCAGGACAGTGTCGAAGGCGCCCCGTCCACCACCGTCACCAAGGCTGCGTCGGGCGCGAGGTCGGCGAGCAGGCGCGCAACATGGGCGCGCGGGCCCCCGTTCAGGCTGTCGCGCCAGCCGCGGTGCAGCAGGTCGGCCGACGGCACGGCGAGCAGGCCGGCACCCGGGATGTCTTCGAGGATCGCGGCATGCGCTTCGGCCGCTTCGGGCGCCACCGTTCCGGCATAGACGATGGCGAGGGAAGCGCCCTTCGCGGGACGCTTCTGCCAGTAGGCGCCCTGCAGCAGGTCGTCGCGGATAGCAGCGATGTCGCGCTCCGGCTGGTCGAGCGGCCGGGTGGACAGGCGCAGGTAGACGGCGCTGCCGTCGGGCCGCTGCATCCAGTCGAAGGCCCACATCATGATCGCCTGCAATTCGTCGACATAGGCCGGGTCGAAGCTGGCGAGCTTGTCCTGTGCCATGCCGATCAGCGGCGTGGAAATGGACTGGTGTGCGCCGCCTTCGGGCGCGAGCGACAGGCCCGAGGGCGTCGCCACCACCATGAAGCGCGCGTCCTGGTAGCAGGCGTAGTTGAGCGAATCGAGGCCGCGCATGATGAAGGGATCGTAGAGCGTGCCGACCGGCAGCAGGCGCTTGCCGAACAGCGGGCCGGACAGGCCGGCGGCGGCGAGGAACAGGAACAGGTTGTTCTCGGCGATGCCGAGTTCGAAATGCTGGCCGGCTTGCGACATCGACCATTTCAGCGGCGACAGCACGTTCTCGTCCTTGAACGTGTCGGCGCGCCCGACGCGGTCGAAGATGCCGCGGTGATTCACCCAGGCGCCGAGGTTGGTCGACACGGTGACGTCGGGCGACATGGTGACGATGGCATCGGCGAGCGCGGTGTCGCTGCGGCCGATCTCGTTCATGATGCGGCCGAAGCCTTCCTGGGTCGATGCCTTCTTCGGCTGCGACACGGCAAGCGTGGCGGGGACGTCCACGGTCGGGGCGTCCTTCACACGGCTGCCCTGCTGCGAGAATGGCGCCGCGGCGATGAAGTGGCGCAGCCGGTCGGGCGAGACGGGCAGGCCTTCGAACGGCTCCCATTCCTTGCCGGGTGTGACGCCGAATTCCTTGCGCACGGCATCCATCTGCTCTTCCGTCAGCAGGCCGGCGTGGTTGTCCTTGTGGCCCGCGAAGGGCAGGCCGCGGCCTTTGACCGTGTAGGCGATGAAGCAGTTGGGCCGCTCGGGATCGACATCGCGGAAGCCTTCGAGCACCGATTCCATGTCATGGCCGGCAAGGTCGGTGACGAGTTCGTAGAGCGAGGCATCGCTGTGCGAATCGAGCATCCCCTTCACGCCACTGGCATCGCCGATCTGCTTCTTGATGTGCGCGCGGAAACCGGCGCCGCCCTTATAGGTGAGCGCGGAGTAGAGCGAGTTCGGACAATCGTCGATCCAGCGCATCAGCGAGTCGCCGCCCGGCTGCTGGAAGGCGGCGTGCAGCTTCTTGCCGTATTTCAGCGTGATGACGTTCCAGCCGGTGGTCTTGAAGATGTCGCCGAAGCGGCCGAACAACCGGTCGGACACGGTGGAATCGAGGCTCTGACGGTTGTAGTCGATGATCCACCACAGGTTCCGCGCGTCGTGCTTCCAGCCCTCGAGCATCGCCTCGAACACATTACCCTCGTCGAGCTCGGCATCGCCCATCAGCGCGACCATGCGGCCCGGCGTCATGCCAGCGGGCAGCAGCTTCCGCGTGTCGAGATAGTCCTGGATCATCGAGGCGAAAAGCGTGACGCCGACGCCGAGGCCGACCGAGCCGGTGGAGAAATCCACCTCGTCCGCGTCCTTGGTGCGCGAGGGATAGCTCTGCGCGCCGCCGAGCGAGCGGAAGGCCTTCAGCTGGTCGAGCTTCTGCCGGCCCATCAGATACTGAATGGCGTGGAAGACGGGGCTCGCATGCGGCTTCACCGCGACGCGGTCCTGCGGCACGAGTTCGTGGAAATAGAGCGCGGTCATCAGCGTGACCAGCGAGGCCGACGACGCCTGGTGCCCGCCCACCTTCAGCCCGTCGCGGTTGGGGCGCAGGTGATTGGCGTTGTGGATCATCCAGGTCGACAGCCACAGCGCCTTCTTCTCCAACGCCTTGAGGGCGGCGAAGTCGTCGGGCGTGACGCCGGCGATCAGGTTGTCGCGCGAACGTGTGGCGGTCTGGACCAAGGCTCTTCTCCCTACAGGCGATGAGCGTAGCAGCGACAGGCTGGAGAAACGTTGCGAAGCTTGCTCCGTTTCGATGAGATAAGGCATCTTCTTGCGAGTAGAGTGGTCAGTGAGCAAGAAAATGCCAGAACAACCCCTGGACGCGGTGGACCTTCGCCTTCTCGGCCTGCTGCAGGAGCAGGCCCGTATTTCCAACGTTGAACTGGCCGAGGCGGCCGGGCTGTCGCAATCGGCCTGCCTGCGCCGGGTGCGCGAGCTGGAGGCGGCCGGGGTGATGCGCGGCTATGTCGGCCTGGCCGACCCTGCCGCGCTCGGCCTGGGCGTTTCCGTCATCGTCAATGTCACGCTCGAGCGCCAGGTCGAGACTGCGCTGGAAACCTTCGAGGCTGCCATCCAGCATTGGCCCGAGGTGATGGAGTGCTACCTGATGACCGGCGACTACGATTACCTCCTGCGCGTCGTGGTGCCCGACCTGAAGGCCTATGAACGCTTCCTGATGGACCGGCTGACCCGGCTGAAGGGCATCGCCAGCATCAAATCCTCCTTCGCGCTGAAGGAAATCGTCCATCGAACGGCGCTGCCGATGGAACATCTGCGGCCCAGCAAATCCGCCGAAGCAAAGCCGAGGACTGAGCCAAAATCAAAGCTTTAGTATCAGACTACCGCGCGCGGACCGGCGCTTTCCGATCGCCCGACACGGCTTTCGCCGCTTAAAGAACAGGTTTCTTGCCGCTACGGAAACCTTCATCCTGATATAGGAATAAAGAGACGAGATTCAAGGCCGGCGGCGGGGTGTTTTCCGCGCCGGCTTCGTCTTGCCGGCAACCCGGGGCGGCAGGCCGTCGACAAAGGCTTCCGCCGCCTGTGTCCAGCCCCGCAGCTGTGCGGCGGTCTTCAGGCCGGGCGGATCGACATAGAGCATGCCGGGCATCGGCTTGCCGGTGAAATCCATGATGCGGGCGTGCGGCTTTTTCAGTGCCGCCGCGGCGCCAGGGCCGAGCCGCAGCATCATCACATCGCCCAGCACGCCGCAGGCCATGTGGCCCGCGACCATGAAGCAGAGGCCGCCGAACATCTTGCGTTCGCTGACGTCGTTGCGGTGCACGAGCGCGGCGCGGATCCGCCCGGCGAGGTCCTCGCTATAGGCCATATCAGCCCGCCCCGCCCGGCGGCGTGGGTGGCATCACGGCGAAATGCGGCAAGGCCGCGTCGAGCTTGTCCCAGGCGTGGCCGCGCGAGGCATAGACCACCATGGCCGGGCTGAATTGCGACGGATCATCGAAGCTGGCCGGCCGGATGAAGAAGAATCCCGGCATGCCGGCATTCCGCGAGAAGAGCGGCGTGCCGCAGGAGGGACAAAAGCCCCGGCCAATCAGGTTGCCGCTGTCTGCCGGCGATTCCCAGTAGCGCACCGTGCCGCGCACCGTCACCGCGGATTCCGGCAGCATGACATGCGAGGAATGGCCCGTGCCGCTCGCCTTCTGGCAGCTGGTGCACTGGCAATGGCCGCCCATGATCGGCGCTGCCGACACGGTGTAGCGGACGGCGCCGCAGGCGCAGCCGCCCTCGAACGGGATTTTCATGTTCAGACCTCCCTGACTTGCGAATCGCAAGTGACCGTATCCTAGCTTGTCACTTGCAAAATGCAAGCGTTCGCGCGCAGATGGGCCATGGCCTCCCGAACCAAAGGCGGCGCGCCCGCCCTGCCCGTGCTTGTCCCGCAACGTTCCGGCTGTCCCATCGCCAGCACACTCGACCTTGTCGGCGACAAGTGGACGCTGGTGATCGTGCGCGACCTGCTGACCGGCAAGTCGCATTTCTCGCAGTTCCTCGATTCGCCCGAGGGCATCTCGACCAACATCCTGGCGAGCCGGCTGAAGGCGCTGGAAGACGCGGGCATCGTCAGCCGGTCGCTGTACCAGGCGCAGCCGCCGCGCCATGCCTATGCCCTGACGCCGCGCGGCGAGGCCTTGCTGCCGGTGCTGCAGGCGATCAGCCGCTGGGGCAATGCGCAGATTGAGAAGACCTGGACGCCGCCAGCCTGGTTCATGGAGAAGCGGGTCTAGAGCAGCTTCCACGCCATGCCGAGCAGCGCGGCGGCGGCGAGCACGGGAACGAGACCGAGCTTGAAGCGCAGCAGGGCGACGAAGGCGGCAAGCGACAGCACCAGCGCGGCGGGATCGAGAGTGGCGAGATCGGGAAGCGACAGGCGCAGCAGGCCGATCGCGACATCATCGACCCGCGCGAACAGGACGTGCAGCGCGAACCAGAGGGCGAGGTTGAGGATCACCCCGACCACGGCGGCGGTGATCGCCGACAGTGCCGCGCCGAGCACGCGGAAGCGCGACAGCCGCTCGACGAAGGGTGCGCCCGCCAGCACGAAGAGGAAGCTTGGCAGGAAGGTGACCCAGGTGGTGAGCGCCGCGCCAAGCATGCCGGCCAGCAGCGGATCGAGCCCGCCGCCATCGCGGAAGGCGGCAAGGAAGCCGACGAATTGCAGGACCAGGATGAGCGGGCCCGGCGTGGTTTCGGCGAGGCCGAGGCCATCCAGCATCTCGCCCGGTGCGAGCCAGCCATGGGTTTCCACCGCAGCCTGGGCGACCCAGGCGAGCGCGGCATAGGCGCCGCCGAAAGTGACGACGCCCATCTGGCTGAAGAAGGTGCCAATGCGGGTGAAGGTCGCGTCCCAGCCCAGCGTGGCGGCGAGCGCCAGCGTGGGCGCGAGCCACAGGACAAGGCAGACGAGGGTGACGGTGACGGCCTGGCGCCCGCCCGCGCCCGGCGCCTCGCGCGCCGCGAGCGCGCGGTCCACAGCGCCTGCCGGGCCATCGCCGCCATGCTGCCTGGTCGCAAAGCGATCCGGGGCGACACGGCCGCCGACCAGCCCCACCAGTGCGGCGGCGAGCACCACCAGCGGAAAGGGCACGGCGAAGGCAAAAAGCGCGACGAAAGCCGCCGCCGCGATCGCCAGCATCCAGCCATTGCGCAAGGCGCGCTTGCCAATGCGGATGACGGCGTCCACCACCACGGCCAGCACGGCAGCCTTGATGCCGTAGAACAGCGCCGCCACCAGCGGCACGCCGCCATACAACGCATAGATGGCCGAGAGCCCGAGCACGATAACCGCGCCGGGCAGCACGAACAGCGTGCCCGCGACCACGCCGCCGCGGATGCCATGCAGCGCCCAGCCGATATAGATGGCGAGCTGCTGCGCCTCGGGCCCCGGCAGCAGCATGCAGAAGTTGAGCGCGTTGAGGAATCGCGCCTCGCCGATCCAGCGCCGCTCGTCGACGAGCAGCCGGTGCATCAGCGCGATCTGTCCCGCCGGACCGCCGAAGCCGATGAGACCGATGCGCCACCACAGGCGGGTGGCCGCGGTGAAGCTGGGATGGGTGGACGACATGGCCGGACAGTACAACACGGCAGGATGACAAGACTGCAGCAACAACCCTCTCCCCTTGTGGGAGAGGGTGGCGAGCGAAGGCGAGCCGGGTGAGGGGTTGCCGCGCGGCAAGCGCGTCTGTTTGAGATGGCGCGCTTCGCGCGCGCCCCTCACCCTACCCTCTCCCACAAGGGGAGAGAGAAACCTAGACTATGGCGCTATGACCTATCTGATCCTGAAGGCCCTGCTCTCCGGCGTCCTGATCGCCGCCGTGTCGGAGGTGTCGAAGCGCTTTCCCGGGCTGGGCGGCCTGATCGCCTCGCTGCCGCTGGTGTCGGTGCTGGGCATGATCTGGCTGTGGCGCGACACGGCAGACCCCGCACGCCTCGCCGACCATGCGACCGGCACCTTCTGGTTCGTGCTGCCATCGCTGCCGATGTTCCTGCTGATCCCGATCTTGCTGAAACGCGGCGTCGCCTTCTGGCCGGCATTGGCGGCCGGCTGCGCGCTGACCATGCTGCTCTACCTCGCCATGGTCTGGATCGGCCCGCGCTTCGGCCTGCGGCTGTGACGCGCCTGCCGGGCCGCCTGCGCGCCACGCTGGTCGGCGCGGTCGCCATCGTGTTGTGGGCGACGCTCGCGGTGCTGACGACAGCAACGACGGTGCCGGCGCTGCAGCTGACGGCGATGACCTTCACGGTCGCGGCGCTGGCCGCGCTGGCGAAGTGGCGGCTGGCCGGCGGCGGCATCGCGCGGCATTTCCGGCTGCCCCGGGCGGTGTGGGCGCTCGGGCTGGCCGGGCTGTTCGGCTATCACGCGCTCTACTTCCTTGCGCTCAAGCTGGCGCCGCCGCTGGAAGCGAGCCTGATCAACTATCTCTGGCCGCTGCTGATCGTGCTGTTCGCGGGCCTGCTGCCAGGCGAGCGGCTACGCTGGTTTCACCTGGCGGGGGCGGCGCTTGGCCTTGCCGGTACGGTGGTGCTGGTGGCCGGGCGCGGCGATCTCGACTTCACCGCAGGCCATGCGCTGGGCTACGCCGCCGCATTTGTCGCGGCCTTCACCTGGGCCGCCTATTCGGTGCTGAGCCGGCGCTTCGCCGCGGTGCCGACCGATGCCATCGGCGCCTTCTGCGCGGCGACGGCGGGGCTGTCCTGGCTGGTGCATGCGCTGACCGAGACCACGGTGATGCCGGCGGGCGCGATGGAATGGGCGGTTATCGTCGCACTCGGCCTTGGGCCGGCGGGCCTTGCCTTCTTCTGCTGGGACCATGGGGTGAAGCGCGGCGACGTGCGGGCGCTGGGCACGCTTGCCTATGCCACGCCGCTGCTGTCGTCGCTGCTGCTGATCCTGTTCGGCCGGGGCGCGCTGACCTTGCCCGTCGCGCTCGCCTGTGCCCTCATCGTCGGCGGTGCCGTCCTGGGCACCGGCGACCTGCGCCGCCGCCCTTCCCCGTTGCCGAGCCCGCCATGACTGTCCAGCTTGCCACCACCGACGCCGACCTTGCCGCCTGCTTCCCCGTGATGAAGGAATTGCGGCCGCGCCTGAAGGACGCCGCCGAGTTGATTGCCGCCGTGCGGCGGATGGAAAAGGAATTCTACGCCATCGCCTATGTCGCCGAAGGCGGCAGGCCCGTGGCCTGCATGGGCTTCCGGGCGAGCGAGATGCTGGCGCGCGGCAGCCACTATTACATCGACGACCTTGTCACCCTGCCGGCCGTGCGCAGCCATGGCCATGGCCGCACGCTGCTCGACTGGCTGGAGGCGAAGGCGAGGGCGGAAGGCAAGGTGGCCGTGCATCTCGAAAGCGGCACGCACCGCATCGATGCCCACCGCTTCTACTTCCGCCAGCGCATGCACATCGGCTCGTTTCACTTCCTGAAGAAGCTGTAGGTCAGCTTCTCAGTACCCGGTCGATGCTCTGGATGTAGCAGATCAGCATCTCGTCCTCGCCACCGCGGGCGGCGAACTGGATGCTGGTCGGCAAGCCGCGCGCATCGGCACCGCTGGGCAGCGCGAAGGATGGCAGGTTGAAGAAGTTGCCCAGCGTGGTGTTGCGCAGGATAAGGCTGTTGATGCGGAAAAAGGTCTCGTCATCGCCGTCGAGCAGCGCCGTCTCCGGCGCCGTAACGGGAATGGTCGGATGGGCGATCAGCACCGGCCCCTTCATCCCCGCATAGAGCTCGTCGACCAGCGTGCGCCGGCCTTGCTCCAGTGCGATGTAGTCATAGGCCGTGATCTTCTTGCCCTGGGCGATGCGGAAGCCGACGCGGCGATCGAGCCGGTCGAGCTGCGCCTCGGCCGCGTTGCGCTCATCCGGCTTGTCGGGGTGGACTGGGCCTTCAAGCAGGTCCCTATGGATATAGAAGGCCTCGGCGGCGGCGAAGGTGCCGTGGCGGGCGATCAGCGCCTGGAAGCCGTCGAAGGGCGTCAGGCGGCGGCGCTCGATCGTCACGCCGGCGCGGGACAGCCGGGACAGGCCCGCCTCGAAATTCGCCACCACCGCGTCCTCGGCCCCGTCGAACACGATGTTCTCCGGCACGACCACGGTGAGGTCGCCAAGGCCCGCCGCGCGCGGCGCGACGACCAGTTCGCGGCGGAATGCACGTTCGAGCAGGATGCAGTCGCGCACCGATGTCGCCATCGGCCCCGGGCAGTCGAGCGTGAGCGACAGCGGCTGGATGCCCTGTTTGTCGATATGGCCTTCCGAGGGCTTGAAGCCGACGAGCCCACAGAGCGCAGCCGGAATGCGGATGGAGCCGCCGGTGTCGGTGCCGAGCGCGAGCGGGGCGAGGCCGCCCGCCAGCGCCGCCGCCGAGCCTGAAGACGAGCCGCCGGTGATGCGGTGGGTCTTCGCATCGCGCGGGTTGCGCGGGTTGCCGTGGTGCGGGTTGAGGCCGATGCCGGAAAAGGCGAATTCGGTCAGGTTGGTCTTGCCCAGGCTGACGATGCCGGCATGGGCTGCGTTGGCGACGATGTTGGCGTCGCGCGTCGCAGGTTCGCGATTCCGGTAGACGTCGGAGCCCGCCGTGGTGGTGGCGCCGGCGACATCGACGAGGTCCTTCCAGGCGATCGGCACGCCGTCGAGCGGGCCGAGCGGCTTGCCCTCGCGGTAACGTTTCGACGATGCGGCGGCATCGGCGCGGGCGCGGTGCTCGGTCAGGGCGATGAAGACGGTCTGGTCTTCCGACCGCTGGATGCGGTCGAGGAAATGGTCGAGCACCTCGAGCGGGTCGAAATGGCCGTCATGCATGGCGCGGCCGAGGCCGGCCGCATCAAGGGTGCCGATGTCAGGCTTGGTGGTCATGCGGAGAAACGCGAAACGGAGGGTCCTTGGCGGCAAGTATAGGGCAGGATGGCGCGGTCTGCCCGCCGAATGAGGCCGGCGCATGGTTCGCAGGGCGAACCCCGGCGCAACAGCATCGCACAGGCCGTCCCAAGTCTTTAGGATGCCGCCCTAATCATTCCGGGAGGATCTCCATGATCATCGACTACCGTGCCTACAGCTTCCGCCCTTCGGACATCCAGACCTTCCTCGACCTGTTCGAGAAGGAAGGCCTGCCGCCGCAGAAGCGCATCCTGGGCGGCTTCGTCGGCATGCTGCGCCACGACGTGGGCCCAATGGAACAGCTCATCCACCTGTGGAGCTATGACAATGCGGGCGAGCGCGAACGCCGCCGCGCGCTGTGCGCCGCCGACCCGGAATTCCAGGCCTATGTGAAGAAGGCCCGCGCGCTGATCGTGTCGCAGGACGTGCGCATTCTGAACGTGCTGCCTTATTCGCCGCTCGCGAAGCTGAAGCAGGACTGACTACACTGACCCGAGAAATGCCCTAGGAAACGACCATGAAACTGATCTTCACGCCGAACCCCGAATACATCCACAAGGTGCTGGTCACCGCCCATGAAGCGGGCGTGCTCGACAAGCTGACGATGGAGCGCCAGGTGCCCTTCGACGAGGACACCAACATCTGGAAGTACAACCCGCTGGGAAAGGTGCCGGCCTTCATCATGCCGGATGGCAAGCCGCTCTACGGCGGCCTTGTCATCTGTGAGTACCTCGATTCCTTCAACACGAAAGCGCCGCTGTTCCCGAAGGACGGCACGCGCTGGGAAGCGCTGCGCCAGATGATCACCGGCGACGGCATGTTCGACGCCACGACGCTGATCCGCGTCGAGAGCTGGCGCCCGAAGGAAACCTGGCACACCGACTACATGCTGCGCGAGAAGCGCAAGATCATGGGGGCGATGCGCCTGCTCGACCAGGACGCCGCGGAATGGCTGAAGAAGCCGAACGTCTTCCATATCGGCCATGTCTGCACGGCGGGCGGGCTGTCCTATCTCAACCTGCGCAACCCGATCCGCGACGCGAAAATTGAACCGGGCGACGCCGACTGGGACTGGCGCACCTTCGTGCCGACGCTGGCGAAATGGTACGACTCGGTGCAGGACCGCCCGTCGCTCAAGTTCCGCATCTCGAAGGAAGACATCGGCCAGTATCCGAAGGTGAAGTAAGCCCTTCAGTCATCAAAAAAAGCCCCTGCGCCTGGCGGCGCGGGGGCTTTTCTTTGTCAGGCCACCAGATCCTGATAGGCCGGGTGGCGCTTCAGCCAGACCGAGACATAGGAACAGCGCGGAACGATCGTCTCGCCCCTGGCGCGGATGTCGTCGAACGCACCCTGCACCAGCTTTGAGGCGAGGCCACGGCCTTCCAGTTCCTCCGGCACCTCGGTGTGGACGAGATGCAGCACCTTGCCGTCGCGGCGATAGACCAGGATGGCCTTGTGGCCATCGACCGGCATCTCGTAGCGGCTTTCGCCCGCGTTGTTCACCACATCCGACATGACTCACTCCTAGGCAAGATCCTTGGTCCAGCCGCCATCGACGATGATGGAGCGGCCGGTCATGTAGCTGGCGAGGTCGGAGGCCATGAAGACCACGGGCCGCGCCATCTCGATCGCCTCGGCCACGCGGCCCATGGGAATCTGCTTCATGAATTCGGACTCGAAGGCGCCTGCGTCAAGACCCGTGCCGCGCGACAGGTTGGCCATCAGCGTGTCCCAGTGCTCGGTGCGGGTCGGGCCGGGCTGCAGCGCGTTGATGTGGATGCCGTCCTTCATGATCTCTTCCGACAGGCCCTTGGTGAAGGCGAGCAGCGCGGCGTTGGTGGTCGATCCGGGCAGCAGGCGGGCATGCGGCTGGCGGCCGGTGTTGCCGGCGACGATGACGATGCGGCCCCATTGCTGGCGCCGCATGGCCGGCAGCACGGCGCGCACCATGCGCACGGTGCCGAGGAACTTGAGCTGGACGGCCGCTTCCCAGGTTTCGTCCGGCACCTCCCAGAAGACGCCGCCCTGGCTGGAGCCGGCCGAGCAGATGAGGATGTCGATCTTGCCGAAGACGCGCAGCGCCTGGGCCGCCACGTCGTCGGCCGGGCCGGTCTTCGACAGGTCGGCGGGAATCACCGCGACCTCGGTCTTGTAGGTCTTCGAAAGCCGCGCGGCGAGATCCTCGAGATGTTTCGGCGTGCGCGCCACCAGCGCCAAGCGGGCACCCTCGGCCGCAAGGATTTCCGCCACCGCGGCGCCGATGCCCTTGGAGGCGCCGGTGACGATGGCGACCTTGTCGCGGAATCCAAAATCCATTTTCACGGTACACTCTCCTGCTGCAGGATGCTTGCGGCGCGCGGGCGGGCGCACCACGATAGAGGAAGGAGAATGCCATGCCCATCGACGTGCGCAAGCTGGGCGCGGCGGCCGGTGCCGAAATTCTCGGCGCCGACCTGTCGCGCGATCTCGACGCCGCGGATTTCGCGACGATCCGCCGCGCGCTGGTGGATCACGGCGTGATCGTGCTGCGTGGCCAGGACCTGCCGCCCGACCGCCACGTTGCCTTCACCGCCCGCTTCGGCGCCCCCGACATCCATCCGCTGACTCAGTTTCACCTGCCGGGTCATCCGGAAATCCTCGTGCTGTCGAACAAGAAGCGCGCCGACGGCAGCCCGGTGGGGCTGGAGGACGCCGGGCGCTACTGGCACACCGACGTGTCGTTTCATCGGGAACCAAGCCTCGGCTCGCTGCTTTACGCCGTCGAGATTCCACCGGCGGGCGGCGACACGCTGTTCGCCAACCAGTATGCCGCCTGGGACGCGCTGCCCGAACCGATGAAGGAGCGCCTGCGCGGCAGGCGTGCCTTCCACGGCCTTAACCGCACCGTGGCGCCGAAATTCACCGAGGCGCAGCTCGCTGCCGTGGTGCCGGTGCCGCACCCGATCGCGCGCACGCATCCCGAATCGGGGCGCCTCGCGCTCTATGCCGGCCGCTTCGCGATTGCCATCGAGGGCATGGACGCGGCAGAGAGCGCCGAGACGCTCGACTTTCTCTACGAACATGCCGGCCAGGAAGACTTCCAGTACCGCCATGTCTGGCAGCAGGGCGATCTCGTGATGTGGGACAACCGCGGCATGCTGCATCACGCGACGCCCTTCGAGCCGCGCTACATCCGGCACATGCACCGCACCACGGTGGCGGGCGACGTCCCGGCGGCTGCGAATTAGAACAACCTGCCCACGGGCCGCTCTGATGAGTCCGGAACCTGGTCCGGCTCCTTATCCAAAGCCCGCTCGCGCCACGGCTGTCTGCAAGAGTTGCTGGCGCAAGACCCGATGACGCTCTCCTTCAAACAGTACGTCCCGCGAAATAGCGGCGTGACAATATTGGGCCATTAATAAGGCGTCGATGGGTTTACCTCGGTTCAACCTGCTCGTTTGCGTGCTGGAAGTCGTGGTTTGGTCTTGGAATCTCTGGCTGAGAGAATCGCCCGGTCAGATTGTAGGCTGGGTGAACTCGCCGATACTGATACTAGAGGGCGCGGACGAAACGACGGGGCGACGGCATGACGATGCGGAAGAGCGTGACGAGAAAGCCGGCCGGCGCCTCAAGAGGCCCTGGTGAGGCCAAGCGCAAACAGGCGAAAGAAGCGCTGCTCAAGGCAGGAGCGCTGCAGAGTGCGATTTTCAACAGCGCTCATTTCTCGAGCATCGCCACCGACTCCAAGGGCGTCATTCAGATCTTCAACGTCGGCGCCGAGCGGATGCTTGGCTATGCCGCCGCCGACGTGATGAACAAGATCACGCCGGCCGACATTTCCGATCCGCAGGAGTTGATCGCACGCGCCGAAGCGCTGAGCGCCGAACTCGCAACCCCGATCACGCCGGGTTTCGAGGCGCTGGTGTTCAAGGCCTCGCGCGGGATCGAGGATATCTACGAGCTGACCTACATCCGCAAGGATGGCAGCCGCTTCCCGGCGGTGGTGTCCGTCACGGCGTTGCGCGACGCGCAGAGCACCATCATCGGCTACCTTCTGATTGGCACAGATAACACCGCGCGCAAGCTCGCGGAGGAGGCGTTGCTCAAGGCGGGAGCGCTGCAGAGCGCGATCTTCAACAGCGCCAATTTCTCGAGCATCGCCACCGACGCCAAGGGTGTCATTCAGATCTTCAACGTCGGCGCCGAGCGGATGCTGGGCTACGCCGCCGCCGACGTGATGAACAAGATCACGCCGGCCGACATTTCCGATCCGCAGGAAGTGATCGCGCGCGCCAAGGCGCTGAGCGCGGAGCTCGCAACCCCGATCACGCCGGGCTTCGAAGCGCTGGTGTTCAAGGCCTCGCGCGGGATCGAGGATATCTACGAGCTGACCTACATCCGCAAGGATGGCAGCCGGTTCCCGGCGGTGGTGTCCGTCACGGCGTTGCGCGACGCGCAGGGTACCATCATCGGCTACCTTCTGATTGGCACAGACAACACCGCGCGCAAGCTGGTGGAAGCCGAGCAAAAGAAGTCCGACCAGCGCCTGCGCGACCAGCAGTTTTATACGCGCTCGCTGATTGAATCCAACATCGACGCGCTGATGACGACCGACCCCGCCGGCATCATCACGGACGTCAACAAGCAGATGGAGGCGCTCACCGGCTGCACGCGCGACGAGCTGATAGGCGCACCGTTCAAGAGCTACTTTACGGACCCGGACAGGGCCGAGGCGGCGATCAACCTCGTGCTGAGGGAAAAGAAGGTCACCGACTACGAACTGACGGCGCGAGCCCTCGACGGTAAGAAGACCGTTGTATCCTATAACGCCACCACTTTTTACGACCGGGGACGCACGCTGCAAGGCGTCTTCGCGGCGGCTCGTGACGTCACGGAGCGCAAACGCGTGGAGGCGGAACTGCAGCAGGCCAAGAGCGCGGCCGAGAGTGCAAGCCGGACCAAGTCGGACTTTCTGGCGAGCATGAGCCATGAAATCCGAACGCCGATGAACGCGATCATGGGCATCGCAGACCTGCTTGCGAAGACTCACCTCTCTCCGGAGCAAGACAAGTATGTGCAGATATTCCGGCGCGCGGGCGACAACCTGCTGAATCTCATCAACGACATCCTTGATCTTTCCAAGGTCGAGGCCTCGCAGCTCGAACTGGAACGGACGGGCTTCTCGTTGACTGAGGCGCTGGAAAAAGTAACGGAGATGGTGGCGGTCAGGGCGCGCGAGAAGGGTCTGGCTCTGGTATGCGAAATTGACCCGGGGACGCCCACCAATCTGGTTGGTGACCCGACGCGGCTGTGCCAGGTCCTGCTCAACCTGGTTGGCAACGCGATCAAGTTCACGGAATCCGGCAAAGTGTCCCTGCGGGTCGCACCGGAGGAGAACTCATCTGTTCCGACTGCTTTGCGGTTCACGGTCTCCGACACCGGCATCGGGATTCTGGGCGAGAAACTGGACCGGGTGTTCGAGAGATTCACGCAGGCCGATTCGTCCACCACGCGCAGATTCGGCGGGTCTGGGCTGGGGCTGACGATTTCGAAGCGCCTTGTGGAGCTGATGGGCGGAAGCATCGGGGCGGAAAGCGAAGTCGGCAAGGGCAGCGTCTTTTCGTTCACCGCGCCTTTCGAAATCTGGACCGACACCTCAAGGCGAGCGGTCGTGCCCGTCGGGACGGAAGCCGAACAGCCATTGCGGGCGCTGCATATTCTGTTGGTGGAAGATTCTCCCGACAACCGCACCATCACAATGGCCTATGTGGAGGATACGCCGTACCGAATTGATATTGCCGAGAATGGGGCCATCGCCTGTCAGATGTTCAAGGCTGGACATTATGACCTTGTCCTGATGGACCGTCAGATGCCGGTCATGGATGGCTTGGCCGCGACACGGGAAATTCGGGCGTGGGAGCTGGCGAACGACAAACCGCCGACGCCGATCATCGCGTTGACAGCGTCTGCCCTGAAGGGGGACCGCGAAGCATGTCTGGCGGCGGGTTGCACGGCGTTCTTGACGAAACCGATCAAACAAGAGGTGCTGCTGCAGGCCATCTGGGACCACTCCACCGTCGTTCTCCCGTTGCCAAAGGAAGACAGCTGGACGGCCGCGATCCCGGCGCACAGGAACCACAAATTCGCAGACAGAATCCCGGCGTATCTGCAGAACTGCAGACAAAACGGCGTTGCGATGCTGGATGCCCTGGACCGGGTTGACTTTGAGACCGTGAGATACCTTGGGCATCAGATTCGTGGCTCCGGAGGCATGTTCGGATTTCAGGCCATCACTGACATCGGTGCCGCCATTGAGCAGGCGGCCGAGAGCGTTGACACCGACGCGTCGCGCAAGTGGGTGGGCGAATTGTCGATCTACCTGGATCGCGTCGAGGCCATTACCCACTAGAGCAACCTGTACTCACGGGTTGCTCTGATTTTTCAGGATTCCAGAGCAGCTATCGGCAATCAGGTGAGTCCTCTTGATCGCCGCTAGCTGCTCCAGGGTCCGGACCCTGGAAACTACTTCCCCTTCACCAGGTCCGCAGCCGCCTCGCCCGCCAGCCGCCCGAGGTTGGTGGCCATCAGCAGGCCCGAGCCCGACAGATAGCCCCAGCGCGACGGGCCGGAGAGGCCGCGCGCGGCACCGCCGCCGGCGAACAGGTTCGGCATCTGCGAGCCGTCCGCGCGCAGCACCCGCCCCGTCTTGTCGACCTCGAGGCCGCCCTGCGTGTGGAACAGCGCGCCCATGATCTTCGCCACCTTGAAGGGCGCCTTGAGGGGGGGCTTGGTCGAAAAGTCGCGGCCGAATTCGTCCTTCTTCTCGCCCCGCGCCACCGCCGCGACATCCTGCATCGTCTTTTCCAGCGCGTCGGCCGGACAGCCGATGATGGCGGCAAGCTCCTTCACATCCTTCGCCGTCTTGATCGCGCCCTGCTCGGTGCAGAGCACATGGCTGTGCATCTGCATCGCCACCTCGTCGCAGCGCTCGTCGAAGATGGTCCAGGCGACATGGCCGGGCTGTGCCACCACGTTCATTGCCTGCTCGGAATAGCCCGCGTTCTCGTTGCTGAAGCGCTTGCCCAGGCTGTTGACCTGATAACCGCCTTCGGTGATCGAGGGCCAGCCGAGATGGATGGTGTGCGGCGTCGTCACCGCGCCATGGCCCTGGTAGGAGCCCAGGTCCTTGAGCGAGCAGCCAAGCTCTTCCCCCCACTTGATCGCATCGCCCTGGTTGCCTGTGTGGCCGTGGTAATGGGCGTCGACGATCTCGGGGATGTACTTGCGCAGCATCTCCTTGTTTCCGCCGAAGCCGTTGCAGGCGAGGATGAGCGCGTCGCAGCCGATATCCTCGGTCTTGCCGTCCTTGCGCGTGACGCGCACGCCGCGCACCCGGCCCGAGCGGTCGGCATAGAGGTCGCTGACCGGTGCAGCGGTGGCAAGGTTGATGCCCTGGTTTTCCACGGCCTGCAGGAAGACGGTGAGAAGTTCGGCGCCGAAGCGGCTGGGCGAGGCGTGCATGTGCGTGACCCGGTGGCCGGGGTAGCGGAAGTCGCTGACGCACTCCAGGGGAAGCTTGTGGTTGTCGACCAGCCAGTCGACCGTCCTCGCCGATTCCCGCGCGATGTGCCAGGCGAGTTCCGTGTCGCATTCGCCATGCGCCTTGTCGATCAGGTCGTTGGCGAGGTCCTCGGGCCGGTCGGTGATGCCGGCGGCCTTCTGCAGCTTGGTGCCCGCCGCCGGAATCTGGCCGCCGGACAGCGAGGTGTTGCCGCGCGGGGTTTCGTCGCGCTCGAGAATCATCACCTCGACGCCCTTTTCATGGGCGGCCAGGGCGGCCGAACAGCCGCAGGCCCCGGCGCCGACAATGAGCACGGGCACCGAAACGTCGAAAGTCTTTCCCTGGGCGTCGAGAACGGGCATGGCACTCCCCTGTCTATGGCGCAGTCTGAATCTTGCTGCGTGATTTCTGCTCTGGTCGCGCCTACGATTT
This sequence comes from Alphaproteobacteria bacterium, assembly GCA_947473325.1. Taxonomy (GTDB): domain Bacteria; phylum Pseudomonadota; class Alphaproteobacteria; order SHVP01; family SHVP01; genus CANJEJ01. Next base: position 28,494 of record CANJEJ010000013.1, read on the forward strand.
CGTCCCGAGCAGCAACCGTCAACCGATTTCGCGAACTACAGGGAGGTGCCGATGGCGCTGAAGAAAAAGAAAATCCTGGTGCTTGTGCCGTTTCCGATGACCGGCGAGGCCCTGGGTATGCGCGTGGCGCAGAGCAAGCAGATCGACCTGGGCCCCGATCTCGAGTTCCACTACCGCCCGGTGAAGTGGGCGGGGACCAATTTCGTCGGCCCCTATGACTATGTACTGGGCGACTTTTCAATCCTGGAAGCGGGCCTGACGGCCCAGGAGGATGGCTTCGACGCCGTCTGCATCGATACGATGAGCGATTCGGGCGTCGCCGCGCTGCGCGCCGTGCTCGACATTCCCGTCATCGGGCCGGGCCGCACCACGATCCTGACCGCGCTGATGCTGGGCGACAAGTTCGGCATGCTGGTGATGTGGGAGCGCTGGCTCGGCCTCTACAAGAAGGTCATGGACGAGCTGGGCATCTGGCAGAAATATGCGGGCTTCCAGTCGATCAACCATCCGCCCGACCGCTTCAGCCTGCTCGGCGGCTCGGAAAAGAAGATCTTTCCGCTGCTCGAGAAGGCGAGCTGGAAGCTGATCGAGGAGAACCGCGCCGACGTGATCATCCTCGGCTCCACCTCGATGCACCAGGCGCATGCCTATCTGTCAAAGAAGCTGCCGGTGCCGGTGATCAGCCCGGGCCCCACTTCCTATGCCATGGCGCTGACGATGCTGAACCTGGGGCTGAAGCAGAGCCGCAAGGCCTATCCCGCACCGGTGGCGCGCAGCGACGTCTATGTGCACGCGATGCTGGAACACGCGGCCAAGCAGGCGAAGAGCGGGCCGAAAATGGTCGGCGCCGAAGGCCTGAAGAAAAAGGTCGCGGGCAAGCGCCGCGGCAAACGCTAGATACCGGGAAGGAACTGCAGCATGGCCAAACTCCGCAAAGGGAAGGCGCGCGCGCTCGTGCTCGTGCCCTTCGTCATGGATGAAAAGGGCGTCGCCAACCGGCGCCTCCAGCTCACCAAGGTAAAGCTCGGTCCCGACATCGACTTCGACTTCCGGCCCGTCACGGTGGGGCCGACGAGCTACATGAGCGCGCAGGACTTCGCGTTCATGGACCTTGCCATCTACGAAGCCGGCGTCGACGCCCAGAAGCAGGGCTATGACGCGGTCACCATCGACACGATGAGCGATTCAGGGATGGAGGCACTGCGTTCGGCGCTCGATATCCCGGTGATCTCGCCGGGCAAGGCGTCGATGCTTTTCTCGATGATGCTGGGCAACAAGTTCGCCCTGCTGGCGCAATGGGAGCCGGCGCAGATCCGGGCGCAGAAATTCGTCAAGTCGCTGGGTCTCGACGCCTTCTGTGCCGGCATCGAGAATTATGACGTGAAGCCCGACTATGTGAACCTGATGACGGGCAAAGAAGACAAGACGCTGCCGCGCATGCTGGCGGCCGGCAAGCGCGCCGTCGCCAACGGCGCCGACGTGCTGATCCTGGGCTCCACCACCATGCACCAGGCGCATGAATACCTGTCGGCGCGGTTGCCCATCCCCGTGGTGAACCCCGGGCCGCTGACCTACAAACTCGTCGAATCGGTGCTCGACCTTGGCCTCACACACAGCCGGCGGCCCTGGCCCAAGCCGCTGGTTCCCGAAGGTGACGTGCTGCACGCCATGTTCAGGGCGGGGGCAGGTTATGCGAAGGCCGGCAAGGCGGCCGGCGCAAAGCCGGCGGCGAAGGCGAAGAAGAAGGCGCAACGCCGCTAGAAGGCACGCGAGCACGCTGTCGGGCGGCATGGCGATCCATGCGCCTTCGGAGGCCGGGCGCAGCGGATGGCGGATCTTCGGCAAAAGCCTGTGGCAATCCGCCACAGGCATCGACCGCGGCGTGCCGGAGCGTGCGCCAGGACTCTCGCAGCGAGGCTGACGCCTGAGCGGTATACGAGGCGAAGGCGCGCTGCGAGGTTGTGCGTTCTCCTGAATCTCCCTACGATCCATTCTCATAATCACCGGCCACAAGGCCGGCCGCGACGCAGGGCGCGGCATTCGCAGGGGAAATCACCATGACCGTCGGCAATTGCAGCCTGACTTGCGCCTTTGAGGGAGCCTGATCATGGGGGCACTTGATCGCGTGGTGCAGTTCGTCGACCACATCGGGCGCATCCTGATCACCGCCGGCGTCGCCATCATCGCCTGCGTGATGGTGGCCCAGGTCTTCTTCCGCTACGTGCTCAACAGTTCGCTCGAATGGTCGGAAGAGCTGTGCATCTACACCCTGATGTACATCGTGTTCATCGGCGCCTTCATGCTGGTGCGCAACTGGGAGCACATCTCGATCACCGTCTTCGTCAACATGCTGCCCTTCAAGTGGAAGGCCATCACGCTGATCGTGGCGAAGTTCTTCTGCGCGCTCTTCATCATCATCGGCATCTATTACGGCTTCGAAATGGTGGTCCAGGCGGCGCACCGCAACTCGCCATCGATGGGCTTCTCGACGCGCTGGGTGAAGTTTTCCATCCCGCTCGGCATCTCGATGATGACGATCTTCATCGTCAACGAGATCATCCGGGACATCCTCGCCTACAGGCGGCGCGACGTGCTCTATTTCGACCGCCTTGGCGAAGGCGGAACCCTCTAAACCTCTTCCCCAGACATCGAGGTTTCCGATGGATGTCGTCGGTCCGTATCTTCTTGTGCCGTTGTTCATCTTCCTGACCATCGGCGTGCCCATCAGCTTCTCGATGGGCCTGTCGGCCGCGCTGTTCCTGCTGCTGATCAACGTGCCCGGCATCGACCTGGTGGCCCGGCCCATCCCGGTCAACCTCTTCGTCAACACGATGTTCGACGCGGTCGGCCAGTTCGCGATGCTGGCGCTGCCGATGTTCATCCTGTCGGGCGAGATCATGCACCGCTGCAACATCGTGGATGACCTGATCACGCTCGCGCGCACGACGATGGGCTGGATTCGCGGCGGCCTTGCCCATGTCACGATCTTCGCCTGCGCCATGTTCGCCTTCATCTCGGGTTCCGCGCTCGCCACCGCGGCCGCCATCGGCCCGCAGATGATCCCGGCGATGATCAAGGAAAAGTATCCAAACGACTTTGCCGGCGCCTTGCTGTCGGCCGCGGCGCTGCTCGGCCCGATCATCCCGCCGTCCACCTTCATGATCATCCTCGGCGGCAACCTTGGCATTTCCATCGGCGGCCTGTTCGCCTCCGGCATCATCCCCGGCTTCATGATCGCCTTCGGCCTGATGGCAGTGGCCTTCTATTTCAGCAAGAAGCACAACTATGGCGAAACCCACCCTTTCGAGGGCGTGGGCGCGATCAGCCGGTCGATCTGGCGGGCGGGGCCTGCCCTGTCGGCGCCGCTGTTCCTGGTGCTCGGCATCGTCGGCGGTGTGTTCACGCCGACCGAGGCCGGCGCCATTACGGTGTTCTATTCGATGGCCCTCGGCGCGTTCTATTACCGGTCGCTGACCTGGGACAAGCTGATCAGCTCGCTGTACCAGACGGCCAAGGTGACGGCCCAGGTGATGTTCATCGTCGCCTGCGCACTCGCCTTCAGCCGCATCCTGTCCTACTTCCAGATACCGTTGCTGATGCGGAACTGGATGCTGGGTCTGACCGACAGCCCGTTCATCCTGGGCCTTATCATCATCGGCGTGCTGCTGTTCATGGGCACCTTCATGGACGAGCTGTCGAACCTGATCATCCTGGGTCCGCTGCTGATGCCGATTTGCATCTCGCCCAGCGGCATGGGCATGGAACCCATCCAGTATGGCCTGTTCATGGTGGTCGGTATCCTGCTCGGCATGCTGACGCCGCCCCTTGGCCTGCTCCTTAACGTCTCCTCGGCCATAGCCAAGGCCTCGATGGAACGGCTATCGGTCGTCGTGTTGCCCTTCCTCGCCGTCGAGGTCGCGGTGCTGTTCCTGATCGCCTATGTGAAGCCGGTGTCGATGTTCCTGCCCCGGCTGCTGGGTTACTGATTGCGCGGCACGGGCTGACCGGTTTTGCCGGTCAGCAATACGTGCCCAGCCAATCCATCTCTCACGTCGCGGCGATGCCGCCGTCGATGTGCAGGCCCGCGCCGGTGATGTAGGACGCCTCGTCGCTGGCGAGGAACAGGATCGGCGCCGCCACTTCCGCAGCCTTGCCCATCCGGGCCATCGGCACATGGGCGACCGGGTTGCCGGCCGCGCCCGCGAGCGGAATGAGCTTGCCGCCGGGAAACAGCATCGGCGTTTCGATCGGGCCCGGCAGCACCGCGTTGCAGCGGATGCGCCAGCCCCGGTCGCCCGCCTGGCGCGCCACCGATTTCGTGTGCTGGAAGACTGACGCCTTGGACACGCCATAGGCGGCGCGCAGGGTCCAGCCCTTCTTCGCCGCGATCGAGGAAATGTTGACGATGGCGCCGCCCCGCGCCCGCATCGCCTGCAGCGCGAAACGGCAGCCAAGCATGACGCCTTCGGCGTTGATGCCGTTGACGAAGGCCCAGATGGCGTCGTCCATGTCATGCACCTGCTGCGGCGGCGTGCCGTCGGCGAGCACCCCGTTGACGCCCGCCGCGTTGACCAGCACGTCGAGCCGGCCATAGCGGCCGAGCGCCGTCTGCACCACGTGCCGCCAGTCGAGTGCGTCGCGCACGTCGTGGCGCAGGAACAGGCCCCGCCCGGCCCGCGCGGGGGCCCAGCTGGCGGCGTGGCGGTCATTGCGGTCGGTGCCGATGACAAAGGCGCCTTCGGCCACAAGCAGTTCCGCCGTCGCAAGGCCGATGCCC
>CANJEJ010000014.1 GCA_947473325.1 Alphaproteobacteria bacterium
GAATCCGATCGATAGGTCCGGCCCGGCACGATCAGGCGGAAGGGCGGCTTGCCTGCCATCATCGAGCGGATCTGCACCGGCGAGGTGTGCGTGCGCAGCACCTTGCGTGCGTTTTCGGCGCCTTCGAGATAGAAGGTGTCGTGCATCTGCCGCGCCGGATGCTCGGGCGGAATGTTGAGCGCGGTGAAGTTGTGCCAGTCGTCCTCGATGTCGGGACCTTCGGCCAGCGTGAAGCCCATCTCGGCAAAGATGGCGATCAACTCGTCCATCACCTGGCTGACCGGATGCAGGCGGCCTTCCGCCTCGGGACGCGACGGCAGCGTGACGTCCACACGTTCGCTGGCGAGGCGCGCATCAAGCGCCGCGGTTTCGAGCGCGGCCTTGCGTGCGTCGATGGCGGTGCCGACCTTGTCCTTCAGCACGTTGATCGCCGCGCCGGCGCCGCGCCGCATCTCGGGCGACAGCGCCCCCAGGCCCTTCAGCAGCTCGGTGACGCTGCCCTTCTTGCCCAGCGCGGACACGCGCACGGCGTCGAGCGCGGCAAGATCGCCCGCGCCGTTCACCGCAGCCAGCAGTTCAGTTTCGAGCGAATTCAGGTCCTGCATGGTTCACCAGATAAAGCAAAGGGGGCCGTTGGCGGCCCCCTTCACCGGTTCACGATACAGAAGGCCGTTCAGGCGGCGGAAGCGGCCGGCGCCTTCTTCAGGGCGTCGATCACCTGATCCGTCAGGTTCTTGAAGGCCCCCGGCTCATGGATCGCGAGGTCGGACAGAACCTTGCGGTCCAGTTCGATCCCGGCGAGCGTGAGGCCGTGGATAAATCGGGCATAGGTCAGACCGTGCTCGCGCACCGCCGCGTTGATGCGCTGGATCCACAGCGCGCGGAAGTTGCGCTTGTTCTGACGACGGCCGACGTAAGCGTACTGGAGCGACTTCTCGAGCCGCTCCGTCGCGATGCGGTGGGCGTTCTTGGAGCGGCCGCGGAAACCCTTGGCTGCCTTCAGAACCTTCTTGTGCCGGGCGTGCTGGGTAACGCCGCGTTTGACGCGTGACATGGCTTACCCCTCAACCGTATGGCATGAATTTCTTGACGATCTTGGCATCCGACGGATCAAGGATCGTCGTGCCGCGCTGTTGCCGAATCTGCTTCGGCGTGCGCTTGATCATCCCGTGGCGTTTGTTGGCCTGGTTCGCGCGAACCTTGCCCTTCGAGGTGAGTGAAAAACGCTTTTTCACTCCGCTCTTGGTCTTGAGCTTGGGCATTTTGCTCCTCAATGAAACAAGGACTTTCGGGGGTCGCCACGGCATGCCCTTCAGGCCGGGCCACCCGGAAGGCGCGCTTTATAGCCGTGGCCCGGGGAGGAGGCAAGGGGTGGCTCCCGCCCAGCCCGATTCCAAACCGCCGAAATCCGGCCCCTTTCGGGGCGGCAGGCCTGTTTCCAGCCTTCCTCGCTTTACGGGTGTTATCTTGCAGAAATTCCCGTAAAGATTGTATTTCCGTCGGCGCAAATTGGCCGAATCGGGCGTGAATCCGGCGCGATGCCCGGGATTGTCGGCAAGTTCGGCATTTTCTCCGCGGGTTTTGACGCTGCCCGGCAGGCGTGTCAGGGTCCCCGCCCGCCCTCACCCATTTTCTCAATACCGTGGCCGAACTCCTCGATACCTTGTGGTTTCCCCTGCTCGTTCGCGTGCTGGTGACCGCCTTTACCGTGGTCGGCGCCGCTGTGCTGGCGGAAAAGGCCGGCCCCTTCTGGGGCGCCCTCGTCGTCGGCCTCCCCGTCTCCGCCGGCCCGGCCTACGCGATGCTGGCAATCGAATATGACGCCGGTTTTCTGGCCACGAGTGCCCTTTCCAGCATGGTCGGCAACACGGCGGCGGTCGTGTTCATCGTCGTCCTTGCCTTCGCCGCGCCGCGCCTGCGGATGCTGCCGACGCTCGCGATCGCCACCTCGGTCTGGTTCGCGCTGGCGCTGACGCTGCGCTCCGTCGCCTGGACGCTGCCGCTGACGGTCGGCCTGAACGTGGTCGTCTATTCGCTCGCCCTGATCCTGACCCGTGGCATCAAGCCCGGCCCGCCGACGGGACGCACCATCCAGCCGCGCTGGTACGACCTGCCGGCGCGCGGCCTTTTGGTCGGCGTCTTCGTCACCGGCGTGGTCGGCGTGAGCCACATCATCGGCCCGACGGCGACGGGTATCGCCGCCGTCTATCCGATCGCGATCACCAGTCTTCTGTTGCTGCTGTTCCCGCGCATCGGCGGCCAGACCACGGCGGCGACGATGGCGGGCGTCGTGCGCGCGATGATCGGCTTTCCCGTCGCCTTCCTCGTCATGCATCTGACCGTGGAAACATGGGGCAAGGTGCCGGCACTGTTCGCCGCGCTGTCGATGACCTTAAGCTGGGCCGCAATCCTGGTGGTGAACCGCGCGATCCGGCAACGGGGCGCCACGGCATCGTCCGCCTGAACGCAAAAGCCCCCGGCGATGCCGAGGGCCTGCGTCGCATACTGAGAATACGCTGTTACTTGGGCGCGATGACCATCGTCATCATGCGGCCTTCCATGCGCGGGAACTGCTCGACCTTGGCGGCCTCGCCGACATCGGCGCGAACGCGTTCCAGCACCTTCATGCCAAGCTCCTGATGCGCGAGCTCACGGCCGCGGAAACGCAGCGTGACCTTCACCTTGTCGCCTTCTTCGAGGAAGCGGCCGACCGAGCGCATCTTGGTGTCGTAGTCATGATCGTCGATCGCAGGGCGCATCTTGATCTCCTTGACCTCGATGACCTTCTGCTTCTTGCGCGCGGCGTTCGCCTTCTTCTGCGCCTCGTACTTGAACTTGCCGTAGTCGAGGATCTTGCAGACCGGCGGATCGGCGTTGGGCGACACCTCGACGAGGTCGAGGCCTGCCTGGGTCGCCATGTCGAGGGCGGTGCGGATGTCGACCACCCCCACCATCTCGCCGTCGGCACCCACCAGACGAACTTGGGGAAGATCGATCATATCGTTGATGCGCGGCCCGCCTTTGGTCGGCGGCGGCGCATTAAATGGACGACGCGGTATGTGCTTCTCTCCTTACACTACGGAAGACGGCGGCAAAACCGGTCAGGTCCCCGAAGGGCCGCAACTCTTCCGATGATGGCTTGTGAAGTGGCCCCAAATGCTCGACCGTTCAAGCACCCGGAGCCGTGGCTTCGCTGCGCAGTCTAGCCAGCGCCTCGTCAAGGGCAAGAACTTCCTGTTTCTGGTCGCCCAGCCGACGGATCGAAACGGTCCCTTCCTTCGCCTCGCGCTCGCCCAGGACATAGATCAGCGGTACCTTGGCCAGCGAGTGTTCGCGCACCTTATAGTTGATTTTCTCATTTCTCAAATCAACTTCAACGCGTATTCCGGCTGCCTTGAGCTTGTCCGCGACGGCCTGGGCCGCCTCGTTTGCGGCGTCGGTGATGGTTGTGACCACCACCTGGACCGGGGCGAGCCAGAGCGGGAAGCGCCCGGCATGGTGCTCGACCAGAATGGCGAGGAAACGTTCGAAGCTGCCGAGGATGGCCCGGTGCAGCATGACAGGGCGATGCTTGGCCCCATCTTCGGCGACGTAGGCCGCATCGAGCCGCTCGGGCAACACGAAATCGACCTGCAGCGTGCCGCACTGCCAGAGCCGGCCGATGGCATCGAGCAACTGGAACTCGAGCTTCGGCCCATAGAAGGCGCCTTCGCCGGGGTTGAGCTCCCAGGACAGGCCGGCGGCATCGACGGCAGCCTTGAGTGCACCTTCCGCCTTGTCCCATGTCGCATCGGTGCCGGCGCGTTTTTCCGGCCGGTCGGAGAATTTCACCAGGATCTTCTCGAAGCCGAAATCGCGATAGACCGACTGCAGCAACTCGCAGAAGGCAATCGTTTCCGACGTGATCTGGTCCTCGGTGCAGAAAATATGCGCATCATCCTGCGTGAAGGCACGCACGCGCATCAGCCCGTGCAGCGCGCCCGACGGTTCGTTGCGGTGGCAGGCGCCGAATTCCGCCATGCGCAGCGGCAGGTCGCGGTAGCTCTTGATGCCCTGGCGGAAGATCTGCACATGGCCCGGGCAGTTCATCGGCTTCAGCGCGAGGATGCGGTCTTCCGCTTCCGCGGTGAACATCGCGTCGCGGAACTTTTCCCAATGGCCCGAGGCTTCCCACAGCTTGCGGTCGATAAGCTGCGGCGTGCGCACTTCGGTGTAGCCGGAATTTTCGAGCCGGCGGCGCATATAGGCTTCGACCGTGCGCCACAGCGTCCAGCCCTTGGGATGCCAGAAGACATTGCCGACAGCCTCTTCCTGCTGGTGGAAAAGGCCCATCTCACGGCCCAGACGGCGATGGTCGCGCTTCTCGGCTTCCTCCAGCCGGTGCAGGTGTTCCTTGAGTTCTTTCTCGTCGCGCCAGGCCGTGCCGTAGATGCGCTGAAGCATCGCGTTGCGCGAATCGCCGCGCCAATAGGCGCCGGCCACCGACATCAGCTTGAAGGCATGGCCGAGCTTGCCCGTCGACGGCAGGTGCGGGCCGCGGCAGAGATCGATGAATTCGCCCTGGCGATAGAGGCGGATGTCCTGCTCCGCCGGAATGCCTTCGATGATCTGCGCCTTGTAGGCCTCGCCCTTGGTCTTGAAGAACTCGATGGCGGCCTCGCGCTCCCACACCTCGCGCAGCAAAGGCTCGTCGCGATCGACGATCTCGTGCATGCGTTTCTCGATCTTCTCGAGATCTTCCGGCGTGAAGGGCTCGGCGCGGGCGAAGTCGTAGTAGAAGCCGTTCTCGATGGTTGGCCCGATGGTGACCTGGGTGCCGGGGTACAGCTCCTGCACCGCTTCGGCCATCACGTGCGCGGCGTCGTGGCGGACGAGTTCGAGCGCGTCGCGTTCGTCCTTGCGCGTGACGATCGCCACCTGCGTGTCGCGCGTGATCGGCAGGCCGAGGTCGGCGAGTTCGCCGTCGAGCCGCACAGCAATCGCCGCCTTGGCAAGGCCGGGACCGATGTCGGCAGCCAGCTGGGCGCCGGAAACGGGGCCGTCATAACGCCGGACCGAACCGTCCGGAAGGGTGAGCGCGACCATGCAGTGTCCTGAAAGGCTTGAAACAGGCCGGCAAGCGGCGGGTCCGTCGCCGGAACGTAGAAAGATTCGCCATCAAGTCAAGGGAGGCGCCGGTTTTACGCGACCCAGCACCTCGCGATAGACCGCCAGCGTCTGTTCCTGCATGCGCGCGACGGTGAAGTTTGCCAGCACATGCGCGCGCGCCTTGGCCGCCATGATGGCACGGTTGCGGGCGTTGAGGCCGAGAGCCTCGCGGATGGCCTGAGCGAGATCTGACGGGCTGCCCGGGCGTACCAGCCAGCCGGTTTCGCCCGGCACCACGGTCTCGCGCGAACCGCCATGGTCGGTCGCGACGACAGGGCGGCCCATGGCCTGGGCTTCGGCGGCGACACGGCCGAAGGCTTCCGGGTCGGTCGAGGCGGAGACGACCACATCAGCCAGCATGTAGGCCGCCGGCATGTCGCGGCAGTGGTCGACGATGTGCACGACACTGCCAAGGTTGCGCGCGGCCACCTGCTGTTCCAGTTCCTCACGATAGCCGGTGCGGCCCTGGTCGCTGCCGACGATGAGGCAGCGCACATCGGCACGGCCGAGTTCCGCCAGCGCGTCGATCAGCACGCCCTGTCCCTTCCAGCGCGTCAGCCGGCCGGGCAGCATGACGACCGGCATGCCGTCAGGAAGACGCCATGCGGTGGCGAGCGCAATCATGCGCACCGCCGGCACGGCCGCGGGGTCGAAGATGCCGATATCGACGCCGCGAGGCACCGTGCGGATACGCGAGGGATCGGCGCCGTAGCGTTCCTCGACATGGCGGGCGATGAAGTCGGAAATGGCAATGATACGCTCGCCCCTGGCCATCACCGCGTTGTAGCGACGCTTGAAGTAGTTCTGCGCGTTGTAGGTGCCGTGGAAGGTGGTGACAAAATGCGCATCCATGCGGCGCGCCGCGCGCAGCGCGCTCCACGCCGGGGCGCGGCTGCGGGCATGGACGATATCGACCTTGCTGTCGTGGATCAGGCGGGCGAGCGCGTTGGTGTTGCCCTGCATGACAAAGGGGTTCTTCGATTGCAGTGGCAGTGTGACGTGGGTGACGCCGGCACGGTCAAGCTCGTTGACCATCGGCCCGCCGGACGAGGCGACGATCGAGCCCCAGCCCGCGGCCTTGAGCGCCAGCGCGATGTCGATCGTGCCGCGTTCGACGCCGCCGGTGACGAGCGCGGGAAGAACCTGCAGCACGGTGGGCGCAGAAGGAACGCGCGTGTCCGGCGCGGCACCATTGCCTGAACTGTTCACTGTCCCCATGATCGTGCAATGACGAATGAAATGCTGCGTGACGCGCCCATTCCGCAACGCCTCACGGCGCCCGACGGCACCTCTATCGCATACCATGCCGTGCCGGGCGCGTCGCCGGGGATTGTGTTTCTCGGCGGCTTTCGCTCCGACATGACAGGCACCAAGGCGATGGCACTGGAGACGCATTGCCGCGCCGCGGGCTGCGGCTTCCTGCGCTTCGACTATTTCGGTCACGGTCAGTCGGGTGGCACGCTGGCGCAGGGCACCCTCTCGCGCTGGAAGGATGACGTGTTGCTCGCACTCGACCGTCTGATGCCGGGGCCTGTGGTTCTAGTGGGATCAAGCCTGGGCGGCTGGCTGATGACGCTCGTCGCGCTGGCGCGGCCGGCGCAGGTGAGGGGACTGGTCGGCGTTGCCGCCGCGCCCGACTTCACCGAGGACCTGATCCTGCCGGGTTTGAGCGCCGTGCAGAAACGCGAGCTGGAGACCGCTGGCGTGATACAGATCCCTTCGGCCTATGATCCGGTGCCAACGCCGATCACGCGTCAGCTGATCGAGGACGGGCGGCGCAACCTGGTGCTGCGTGCGCCGATTCCCTTCCACGGGCCCGTGCGGCTGTTGCACGGGCTGGCCGACCACGAGGTGCCGTGGAGCCGCAGCCAGGGCCTGGTCGACCGCCTGGAAAGCACGGATATCGCGCTGACGCTGGTGAAAGGCGGCGACCACCGGCTGTCATCGCCTGCCGACCTGCGACGGCTGTTTCAGGCGGTGGACGAGGTTTGCGCGGCGATCGCCGCGAGCCCCTCGCGATAGCTCGGGTAGAGCAGGCGATAGTCAAGCTCGTCCTTGATGCGCCGGTTGCTGACCCGGCGGTCGTCTTCATAGAAGCTGCGCGCCATCGGCGACAGCTCGGCCTGATCGAACGGCACCTCGGGCGGCGGCGCCACGCCAAGAAGGTGCGCGGCATGGGTCACGACATCCTGCGGTGGCGCCGGTTCGTCGTCGCATACGTTGTAGATCGCACCCGGATTCGGACGGGCGATGGAGGCGCGCAGGATCCCGGCAATGTCGTCGCGATGGATGCGCGAGGTGACATGGCCGGGTTTCACTGCGCGATGAGCGCGGCCAGCGCGCAACGCGTCGATGGCGCTGCGGCCCGGGCCATAGATGCCGGCAATGCGGAAGATGTGCACCGGCAGCCCAAACTCACGATAGAGGCTGAGCCAGTTGGCCTCGGCTTCGACCCGCCGCAGGCTGCGGGCGCGCGCACCGGTGGTGGGCGCACTTTCATCCACCCAGGCGCCCTGGGTGTCGCCATAGACGCCGGTGGTCGACAGGTAGGCGAACCACACGAGGCCGGGCAGGATGTAGAGCCGTTCGCGGTGGCGGTCGAAGACCGGGTCGCCTCCTTGTTCCGGCGGCACCGAATCGATGACATGCGTAACGCCATCCAGCGCCGCGGCGGGCAGGGTGGTGTCGTCATTGAAGCGCCAGGGATGGATGCCCGCGCGATGCAGCGCCATGCCCTTTTCATCGCTGCGCACGGTGCCGGATACCGTCCAGCCTTCCTGCAGCAGGGTTCTGGCCAGCGCCTGCGCCGAATAGCCCATGCCAAAGACGAAGAGATGTTTTTTCATGCGGCCAGTCCCCATTCCTCGCGCACACCGGCATCTGGTTCCCGCGGCAGCAATCGATCGCGCCACCCTGGCACTGCCCCGGGCTCAAGGCGCGACAACGCCCAGACAGCGGCCCCGCGCACCAGTGGCGCGGTATCGGTGAGGCGCTCTTCCACCACCGGCAATTGCGCGGCATCGCCGCTGTTGCCAAGCGCGATCATCACGTTGCGCACGAAACGGTCGCGTCCCGTGCGCTTGACCGGCGACTTGCGGAACAGTGCGCGAAAGGCAGCGTCGTCGAGCCGGGCGAGATCGGCCAATGCCGGATCCTTCAGCGCGTCGCGCGCATGGAGCGCCCGCTCACGCGCCAGGTGCGCGTATTTGTTCCACGGGCAGGCGGCAAGGCAATCGTCGCAGCCATAGATGCGGTTGCCCATCGCGGCGCGAAACTCGTGCGGGATCGGCCCTTTCGTCTCGATGGTGAGATAGGAAATACAGCGCCGCGCATCGAGACGGTAGGGCGCCGGAAAGGCGTGGGTCGGGCAGGCATCGAGGCAGGCGCGGCAACTGCCGCAACTATCGGCATGGGGCGCATCGGGCTCCAGCGCCAGGGTGGTGAACAGCGCCCCGAGGAACAGCCAGGAGCCATGCGCGCGCGAGACGAGGTTGGTGTGCTTGCCCTGCCAGCCGATGCCGGCGGCAGCGGCAAGCGGCTTTTCCATGACCGGCGCCGTATCGACATAGACACGCGCATCACCGCCATGCGTGGTGCAGAGCCAGCGGCCGAGTGCCTTCAGCTTGCCCTTCACCACGTCATGATAGTCATCACCCCCCGCATAGCTCGCAATGACGCCGCGATCCCGATGCAGCAGGCGGGCACGCGGATCCTCCGCCGGGCCGTAGTTCATGCCGAGCATGACGATGCTGGCAAGCCCCGGCAGCAGCGCGGCGGGATCGGCGCGGCGATCCGCCTTTTCGGCCAGCCAGTCCATGTCGCCATGACCGCCGGTGGCGAGGAAGGCGCGCAGACGTTCCGGCGCCGGACCAAGCGCATCTGGCGTCGTGACGCCGATCGCATCGAAGCCCAGCGCCCGCGCCTGGGCGATCAGGGATTGCCTTGCGCCCTTTTCAGAAGTCGAGGTCGGCATAGTGGCGCGGCGGAGCAAAGCCGACGATGTGATCGGCGAGCAGCGGCCGGAACGAGGGGCGCGACTTCACCCGCGCGTACCAGTCACGGGCGACGGGATGGTCATCCCATGGCACGTCGCCAATATAGTCCACACAGGAAAGATGCGCGGCAGCGGCGATGTCGGCGACCGAGAAATCGTCGCCCGACAGCCATGTGCGCCGGTCCGCGAGCCAGCCGATATAGTCGAGGTGATAGGCGATGTTGTGCTTGCCGGCCCGGATCGATTCAGAATCCGGTGCACCCATGCCCATGAAGCTCTTCATCAGCTTCTCGTCGACCAGGTTGCGCGTCACTTCACGGTGGAACTTGAGATCGAACCAGGCGACGAGGCGGCGGGTTTCCGCCCGCGCCGGCGGGTCGAAGCCGATCAGCGGCCGGTCGGGATAGGTCTCGTCGAGGTATTCGCAGATGGCGCTGGATTCGGCCAGCGTCGGCCCGTCGGGCTCGGCCAGCACCGGCACCTGGCCGGAGGGGTTGAGGCGCAGGAATTCGTCCCGCCGTTCCCAGAACTTCTCGAAGCGAAGCTCGAAGGGCAGATTCTTCTCGGCCAGCAGCACGCGGACCTTGCGGCTGAAGGGGCAGAGCCAGAAATGGTAAAGGGCACGCATCGGCCCGGACTGTAACCCAGACAGGGGCCGGTGCGAACACCGGCCCGTGTCGCAGGTTTACTCCGCCGGAACGGATGCCTTGGCCGGCGCGTCGGAAAGCGCGTGGGGCAGGCGGGCGATCATTTCCTTCGGCACCACCTGCCAGAACTTGCCGATCTCGAGATCCCAGTGGATGAGCAGGTCCTGGGCAAAGATCGACTGCGTTTCGGCAACGTGTTCCTCCACCAGCGCGCGGCAGGCCTGGTCCCAATGGGCGGACTGGATGCGCTGGTACAGGACATGCTCCTCATTCACATGGTCGGTGAAGGAGTCGTCGGGGTCGTAGACGAAGGCCATGCCGCCGGTCATGCCGGCACCGAAGTTGTCGCCGACACGGCCGAGGATCACCACGGTACCGCCCGTCATGTATTCGCACCCATTGTCACCGCAGCCCTCGACCACCGTCTCGGCGCCTGAATTGCGGACGGCGAAACGCTCACCCGTCTGGCCGGCGGCGAACAGCTTGCCTGCCGTGGCGCCGTAGAGAACCGTGTTGCCAATGATCGTGTTCTCGTTCGACTTGAGGGTCGACGACGGCACCGGCCGGATCACGATGGTGCCGCCCGACAGGCCCTTGCCGACATAGTCGTTGGCATCGCCATAGACCTCGAGCTTCAGGCCCTGCACCGCGAAGGCGCCGAGCGACTGCCCGCCCGAACCGCGCAGCCGCACGGTGATATGGCCGGGCTTCAGCCCGTCCATGCCGAAGCGGCGCACCAGCATCGACGAGAAACGGGTGCCGATCGCGCGCTGCGTGTTGCGGATGGAATAGGCGAGCTGCATCTTGCCGCCAGTCGCCCACACCTCGCCCGCGTCGGCGATCATCTGGGCGTCGAGCGTGTCCGGCACCTCGTTGCGGCCTTCGACGGAGAAGACACGGCCGAACTCGCCGGGGTCCGCCTGCACGAGCAGCGGGTTGAGGTCGAGGTCGTCGAGGTCCTTGGCGCCGCGGCTGACCTGCTGCAGCAGGTCGGTGCGGCCGATCACTTCGTCCAGGCGGCGATAGCCGAGCTGGGCGAGAATTTCGCGCACCTCCTCTGCCATGAAGCTGAACAGATTGACCACCTTGTCGGCCGTGCCTTCGAACTTCTCACGCAGGTCATCACGCTGGGTGCAGACGCCAACCGGACAGGTGTTTGAATGGCACTGGCGCACCATGATACAGCCCATGGCGACCAGCGCCGCGGTGCCGACCGAGAACTCCTCGGCGCCCATCATGGCGGCAATGACGATGTCGCGGCCGGTCTTGAGGCCGCCGTCGGTGCGCAGCTTCACCCGGTGGCGCAGGCGGTTGAGCGTGAGGACCTGGTTCACCTCGGTGATTCCCATTTCCCACGGCACGCCAGCATACTTGATCGACGACTGCGGGCTCGCGCCCGTGCCACCGGAATGGCCCGACACCATGATGATGTCGGCCTTGGCCTTGGCAACGCCTGCCGCGATGGTGCCGATGCCGGCTTCCGCCACCAGCTTCACGCAGACGCGCGCGTCTGGGTTGATCTGCTTCAGGTCATAGATGAGCTGGGCCAGATCCTCGATCGAATAGATGTCGTGGTGCGGCGGCGGCGAGATCAGCGTCACGCCGGGGGTCGAATGGCGCAGCTTGGCGATCATCTCGGTCACCTTGAAGCCGGGCAGTTGCCCGCCTTCGCCGGGCTTCGCGCCCTGGGCCACCTTGATCTCGAGTTCCGAGGCATTGTTCAGGTATTCCGCGGTGACGCCGAAGCGACCCGAAGCGACCTGCTTGATCTCCGAATTGGCGTTGTCGCCGTTGGCGCGCGGCTTGTAGCGCTCTCGCGCCTCGCCGCCTTCGCCCGAGTCGGACTTGGCGCCGATACGGTTGAGCGCTATGGCCAAAGTCTCATGTGCTTCGGGCGAGAGCGCGCCGAGCGACATGGCGCCGCCGACAAAACGCTTGCGGATACCGGTGATCGATTCCACCTCGTCCACCGGAATGGGGGTACGGTCGCTGTGGAAGTCGAGCAAGTCGCGCAGCGAAATGGGCTGCTGGTCCTTCACCGCGTCGGAGAACTTCTTGAAGAGCCCGTAAGAGCCCTTGTTCACCGCTGTCTGCAGCATGTGAATGAACTGGCCTTCGAAAGCGTGCCTCTCCGCGCTGCGACGGTAGCGGTAGAGGCCGCCGACGGGCAGCGCCACAGCGTCGGAGCTATAGGCCTTGGCATGCTGTTCCAGCACGCGGCGCTCGATGCCGGGCAGGCCGATGCCGGAAATTCGCGAGGCCATGCCGGGGAAGAATTCACCGACCAGCGTGCGCGACAGGCCGACAGCTTCGAAATTGTAGCCACCACGATAGGACGAGATGACCGCGATGCCCATCTTCGACATCACCTTCAGGATTCCCGAATCCACCGCCTTGCGATAGCGCGTGACGCAGGTGCGCAGGTCCATGTTGCCGAACAACCCGCGTTGCTGGCGATGCGCCACCACTTCCAGCGCGAGATAGGGGTTGATGGTCGTCGCGCCGACGCCGATCAGCACCACCGCGTAATGCACGTCGAGGCATTCCGCCGAACGCACGTTGAGCGAGGTGAAGGTGCGCAGGCCCTGGCGGACGAGGTGCTGGTGCACGCCACCAGCAGCGAGAATCATCGGCACCGGCGGACGGCCGGGGCCCATCTTCTCATCGGTCAGGAACAGATGGACCGCACCGGAGCGGACGGCTTCTTCCGCCTCGTTGCGGATGCGGTTCAGCGCGTCGCGCAGCAATTCGCCTTCGCGGGCGAAGGTGCAGTCGATCTCGACCGCGCTGGCGCCCATATGCGCCTGCATCGCCCGGCTTTCTCCCGTGGTGATGATCGGCGATTCCAGCAGCAGGATATTAACCTGCGACGCGTCGTGGTCGAGCACGTTGCCGAGATTGGCAAGCCGCGTCTTCAGACTCATGACCCGCTTTTCGCGCAGGGAATCGATCGGCGGGTTGGTGACCTGGCTGAATTGCTGCCGGAAGAAGTGGTGCAGGCCGCGATAACCCTTGGACAGCACCGCGATCGGCGTGTCGTCGCCCATCGAGCCCGTCGCTTCAGCGGCGGTTTCCACCATCGGATGCAGGATCAGCTCGATCTCTTCCACCGTCTGGCCGACCGCGACCTGGCGGCGGCGCAGCTCGTCCTTGTCGAACAGCACCGGCTCGGGCGCCTTGGAGATGATGGAATCGAGCGGGACGATGTTTTCGACCCACTTCTCGTAGGGCTGTGCGGCGGCCAGCTTGTCCTTGATCTCCGCGTCCCGGTAGAAGCGGCCTTCGCGCAGGTCGATCGCAATCATCTGGCCCGGGCCGACGCGGCCCTTTTGCACGACGCGCGTTTCGTCGACCGGCACCATGCCGGTTTCCGAGCCAACAAGGAGCAGCCCGTCGGTGGTGACGGTGAAGCGCATGGGGCGCAGGCCGTTGCGGTCCATGCCGCCGATGACCCAGCGGCCGTCGGTCGCGGCGATACCCGCCGGGCCGTCCCACGGCTCCATCACCGCGTTGCAATAGCTGTACATCGCACGCCACGCATCCGGCATGGCGCTCTTGTGCGTCCAGCTTTCGGGAATCAGGAGGGTCTTCACGGTCGGCGCATCGCGGCCGGCGCGCACCAGCACCTCGAATACATTGTCGAGCGCGGCCGAGTCGGAACCGCCATGCTGCACCACCGGCTTGATGTCACCCGAGAAATCGCCGAAGGCATCCGAGACCATGCGGATCTCGTGGCTCTTCATCCAGTTGACGTTGCCCTTCAGCGTGTTGATCTCGCCGTTATGGGCGAGCATGCGGAAGGGCTGCGCCAGCTCCCATGTCGGGAAGGTGTTGGTCGAATAGCGCTGGTGATAGATCGCAAAGCTTGACACGAAGCTCGGGTCGAGAAGGTCGGGATAAAATTCGGTGAGCTGCTCGGCGAGGAACATGCCCTTGTAGATGATCGACCGGCAGGACAGCGAGCAGAAGTAGAAACCTTTCACGAATGCCTGCTGAACCTTGTGTTCGATGCGGCGGCGGATGATGAAGAGGTCGAGTTCAAACTGCTCTTCCGACACGCCGCGGCCGTTCGCGATCATCACCTGTTCGATCTCGGGCCGTGTGGAGTTCGCGAGTTCACCGACCACCGAGGCGTTCACCGGTACCTGGCGCCAACCATAGATGCGGTGGCCGAAATTCAGGATCTCGGTTTCCACGATGCCACGGCAGACTTCCTGGGCGCCGAAATCGGTCTTCGGCATGAAGACCATGCCGACGGCGACCAGGCCCTTCCCCGGCTTGCGGCCGGTGCGCTCGATATGGCGCTTGAAGAAATCCTGCGGAATCTGGACGTGGATGCCGGCACCGTCGCCGGTCTTGCCGTCGGCGCCCACGGCACCGCGGTGCCACACGGCCTTCAGCGCGGCGATGCCGAGTTCGACGACGTCGCGGCGCGGCTTGCCGTCGAGCGAGGCGACGAAGCCGACACCACAGGCATCATGTTCCGACGCCGGGTCGTACATGCCCCTGGCAGCAAGCAGTTCGGCGTTCTGCACATAGTCGCGGACGAAGGCGGCGCCGTCGGTCACGATCGGCTCCTGCTGTTCGTAGATCTTCTGGGACATGCTGGGCCCCTTCCTTATTCGGCGGCCGTGGCCAGCGCACTGCGCTGGGCGGCAACCTTGTTCTGCAGATGGATGTGCATCGCGGCAGCCGCATCGCGACCGTCGCGGATCGCCCAGACGACGAGCGAGGCGCCGCGCACAATGTCGCCGGCCGCGAAGACGCCGTCGAGATTCGTCATCTTGGTCTTGAAGTCGACGCCGATGGTGCCCCAGCCAGTAACGCCGATTGCCGGTTCGTTGAAAAGCGTCGGCAGGTCTTCCGGATCGAAACCAAGCGCCTGGATGACGAGGTCAGCCGGCACCTCATGCGACGAATCCGGTACGATCTCCGGCGTCTGACGGCCGGTCGCGTCCGGCGCGCCAAGACGCATTTTCACGACGCGCACCGCGCGCACCTTCTGGTCGCCGAGGAAGGCCTCCGGCGCCGCAAGCCAGACAAAATCGACGCCTTCTTCCTCGGCATGGCTTACCTCGCGCAGCGAGCCCGGCATGTTCTGGCGGTCTCGGCGATAGAGACACTTCACCGACTTCGCGCCCTGGCGGATCGCCGTGCGCACGCAGTCCATCGCCGTGTCGCCGCCGCCGATGACGACAATATTCTTGCCTTCGGCGTTGAGCAGGCCGGAGTCGAAATCGGGTACCGAATCGCCAAGGCCCTTGCGGTTGGACGCGGTCAGATAGGTCATTGCCGGCACGATGTTGGCAAGTCCGGCCCCTGGCGCGCTGATGTCACGCGCCTTGTAGACGCCCGTGGCGATCAGCAGCACGTCATGGCGCGCGCGCAGTTCGGCTAGCGTCGCGTCGCGGCCGACCTCGAAATTCAGGTGGAACTTCACGCCGCCCGCCTTGAGCAGTTCGGCGCGCCGCGTGACGATGTCCTTCTCAAGCTTGAAGTTGGGAATGCCATAGACCAGCAATCCGCCGATGCGGTCATAGCGGTCATAGACATGCACCTGGTAGCCGAGCTTGCGCATCTCTTCCGCCGCGGCGAGGCCGCCGGGACCGGCGCCGATGATGCCCACGGACTGCGGGCGCTCCGCGACGGGGCGGGGCGGCTTCACCCAGCCCTTCTCCCATGCGGTGTCGGTGATGAAGCGTTCGACTGACCCGATGGTGACCGATTCGAAGCCCTTCTCGATGACGCAATTGCCCTCGCACAGGCGGTCCTGCGGGCAGATGCGGCCACAGATCTCGGGCATGTTGTTGGTGGCAGACGACAACTCATAGGCCTCTTCCATCCGCCCCTCGGCCGTCATCATCAGCCAGTCGGGGATGTTGTTGTGGAGCGGGCAATGGATCTGGCAGAAGGGCACGCCGCACTGGGAGCAGCGCCCGGCCTGTTCGCTCGCCTTGGTCTGGACATATTCCTGGTAGATCTCGTCGAAATCCTTCGCGCGGTCGGTCGCCGCCCGCTTCTCCGGGTATTCCTGCGACACATCGACGAATTTCAGGGTCTTGTTGGCCATGCTGCGGTCCTCATCCGATCCGGTGGCCCCGATCAGACTGGATCGGCTGGGGCGGCCATCGATGGGTCGTCATAGATCAGTTTTATCAGGTGGGCCAGCGGATTCAGCCAGTATAGGACAATTAATATGACCTATATTGACTTCAGAATGGCAGGATGACGCAGGGCGCACCCTCTTGGCCCATCGAAGAATCGTTTTTAGTCCTGATTTGGAACTAATTTCTTCGTTGAGAATCAGGGGCTTGCTTCTGGCTCGCCTCGCGGCCGCGTGATAAAGCTGGGCCGGGGGAGCCTTTCAGCGAGCATCAATGAGCCTGCTTCAGATCGTCGTCCTGGCCATCGTCCAGGGCATTACCGAATTCCTCCCCATCAGTTCCTCCGGCCACCTCATCCTGGTTCCCGCCGTGACCGGCTGGCCGGACCAGTCCATGGCACTCGATGTGGCCAGCCATGTGGGCTCGCTGGCCGCCGTTCTGATCTATTTTCGCAAGGACGTGTGGATGATGCTGAAGGGGCTGGGCGGCCTGGCACGGGGCAAGAAGAACCCCGGCTCGCGCCTGGTCGGCCTGCTGATCATTGGCACTGTTCCGGCCATCATGGTTGGCCTCGCCTTCTCCGCCTTAGACGTCTCGGAACATCTGCGCAGCATCAAGGTGATCGCCTGGACAACGCTGATCTTCGCCGTCGTCATGTATATCGCCGACAAGATGTTCCTGACGGTGCGGCGCATGGATCAGATGACGGTGCTGAACGCCTTCCTGATCGGCTGCGCCCAGGCCATCGCGCTGATCCCGGGTACCAGCCGATCGGGCATCACCATGTCGGCCGCGCGCATGTTCGGCTTCGAACGCGGCGAAGCGGCGCGATTCTCGTTCCTGCTGTCAATTCCGGCCGTGTCGGCGGCGGGTCTGCTCGAAGCCTATGAGCTGTGGCAGACGGCGACGCCGGACCTGCTCGCCAATGCCGTACTGCTCGCCGGCCTGACCATGATCGTCGCGCTGTTCGCCATTGCTTTCCTGATGGCCTGGCTGCGCCGCGCGACGCTGACGGCCTTCGTCGTCTACCGCCTGATCCTGGCCGCCCTTTTGTTCACCTGGATCTATGCCTACGGCGGCGGGCCAATCGGGTTCTAAGACCCTGATTGCTGATCCCTTGGATCAACCCGCGCTCCCTTAGGCCTCAGCTTTTTTTGGCGCGAGGCCCATGCGGCGGTAGCGCTGCATGTAGCCAGGCACCACCCCTTCCACCGCCGTCGGCGTTACGCCGAGCGCGGCAAGGCCCGGTTTTGCAGGATCGGCGACGTTGTCCATCTGGAGCAGCAACAGCTGGTCGCGCGTCAGCATCGGCGACGGCAGTTGCTGGGCAAAGAAGGCGCCGATGCCGGCGACAGCATAGGGCACCGGCACGATCAGCCGGCGGCGGCCCGTGGTGTCGCAAACGATTTCCATGATCTGGCGCCAGGTGTAGGTCTGAGGCCCACCGAGTTCGAAGGTCTGGCCGCGCGCGTTTTCCGGCGTCTCCACGATCGCCGCGACAGCGGCAGCGACGTCACCGACATAGACTGGCTGAACCCGCGTGCTGCCCGCATCCGCCAGGTTGTTGCCGAACACCGGCAGAACCGGGGCGATCCGGGCCATGGCGCCAAAGCGGTTGAAGAAATCGTCGTCCGGCCCGAACACGACGGACGGCCGCACGATGACGGCCGCGGGAAAGGCTGTACGCACCGCCGCCTCGCCCTCACCCTTCGAGCGCGCGTAGCGCGAGCGCGACTCCGCATCGGCCCCGATCGCCGAAACATGCACCAGCGTCTTCACGCCCATTGTGGCAGACAGCCGGGCGACACGCCCGGCGCCCTCGACATGGACGGCATCGAAGCTCTGGGCCCCACCATTGTACAAGACGCCGACCAGGTTGATGACCGTGTCGGCACCTCGCAGCGCGGCTCGAACCGAGTCCTCGTTCCGGATGTTGGTCTGGACCAGCATGATCTGGCCTACATCGCCCATCGGCTGCAGCACACGGGCTTTTTCCGTGTGGCGTACGGCGATGCGGATGCGGGTGCCGCTTCGGGCCAGCGCCCGCACGATGTGGCGGCCAAGGAAGCCGGAACCGCCAATGATGGTGACAAGGCCCTCGGCCATGCGGAAACCTCTGAAGCTGCGCCGCGAAAATCGGCGCCATCATATCCACCACCTTTGTGACAGCAAGGCGCGCGAAGCGCCACGAGGGCGTTGACAGGGGGGTGGTGGACTCATTACGTACGGCCCGGCCTGCCCAGATGGCGGAATTGGTAGACGCGCTAGTTTCAGGTACTAGTGGCCGTAAGGTCGTGGAAGTTCGAGTCTTCTTCTGGGCACCATCATCGCCGCGCAGCCTGGCGCGGTTCCTCCGGTAACGCCGCACCGGCCCCTCGCCGGCAATCGAAGCCGGACCTGCCGGAGGCCACCATGGCCAGCACCCGCGCCAAGCCTGACATCCGCCTGCACCAGGGCGACCTGCCCAGCGGCATCGACTGGGGCTCCGCTGTCGCCATCGACACGGAGACCACCGGGCTTGACCCGCACCGCGACCGCCTGTGCCTGGCCCAGCTGTCGGCCGGCGATGGCGTCTGCCACCTGGTCCAGTTCGCGCCGGGCGCGATAAATGCGCCCAATCTCAAGGCTTTGCTCAACAACCCCAGCATCACCAAGCTGTTCCATTTCGCCCGTTTCGACGTGGCGGTGCTGTTCCGGTCGACCGGGGCCATGGCCGGGCCGCTCTACTGCACAAAGATCGCATCCAAGCTGGTGCGGACCTATACCGACCGCCATGGGCTGAAAGACCTGTGTCGCGAATTGCTCGGGATCGAGATTTCCAAGGAGCAGCAATCGTCGGACTGGGGCGCAGCGACCCTGCTGCCGGAGCAGCTCGACTACGCCGCCCAGGACGTCCTGTACCTGCACCGGCTGCGCGAGCGCCTGGACGACATGCTGGCCCGTGAAGGCCGCACGGCCCTGGCCACCCAGTGCTTCGGCTTCCTTCCGACGCGCGCGGCGCTGGACCTGGCCGGCTGGCCCGAGCAGGACATTTTCGCCCACTAGGGCAGGTTCATCCCGCTGTGAAGAGAGCCGGGTAGTGCTTTGAAAAGCCGTTGGGATTCCCCACATGGTGTGAGCGCCGCCGCATCCTTTTCCCTTGTTCTGGCGGTACCATTGGCACAATGTTTGCTCTATATGGTGCCCCAATAGCCAACCTGTTGTGTTTTTCGGCCCTTTGAAGCCGCAGGGTGAACCGCCCGTACCATGACTGCCAGAGGCGTCCCCATAGCTCGCCAGCCCCATTCGCCCGACAATCTTGCGCCGGCGCGTCGGGTGATCGATGCCGAAGTGCTGGCGTTGCGGGAGCTGAGCCGCGGGCTCGATGACCGCTTTGCCGCTGCCATTGCGCTGCTGGAGCAGGTGAAGGGCCGGGTCATTGTCGCCGGCATGGGCAAGGGCGGCCATGTCGCCCGCAAGATCGCCGCGACCATGGCATCGACCGGAACGCCGGCCCAGTTCGTCCACCCGGGCGAGGCGAGTCATGGCGACCTCGGCATGGTCACCGCGGAAGACGCCATCCTGCTGCTGTCGAAATCGGGCGAGACGCGCGAGCTGCACGATATGGTCGCCTATGCAAAGCGCTTCTCGATCCCGCTGGTGGCGATCACCGCCAGGACCGACTCTGCCCTCGGCCGCGCCGCCGATGTCGTGCTGGAACTGCCTGACGTGGCCGAGGCCTGCCCGATGGGCCTCGCCCCCACCACCTCCACGACCATGATGCTGGCGCTGGGCGATGCGATTGCCGTCACGCTGCTCGAGCGCAAGGACTTCTCGGCCGACAACTTCCGCGTGCTGCATCCCGGCGGCAAGCTGGGCAGCGCGCTTCTGCGGGTGTCGGACCTGATGCGAGAGGGCGACGAGTTGCCGCTGTGCGCGCCCGACGCGCCGATGTCACGCGTCATTCTGGTCATGTCTGAAAAGAATTTTGGCTGCGCCGGCATCGTCGATGACCAGAACCGCCTGATCGGCATCATCACGGATGGCGACCTGCGGCGGCACATGGGCGACGACAACCTGCTGAAGCAGCCCGCGCGCGCGGTGATGACGCCCAATCCGCGCACCATCCGTCCCCAGGCGCTGGCCGCGGAAGCCGTGGCGCAGATGGCGGGCAGGATCACCAACCTGTTCGTCGTCGAGAGCGAACGGGTCGCGGGCATCGTGCGGCTGCACGACTGCCTGCAGGCTGGTGTCGTGTGAGCGACGTGACGGCCGATACGCGGCGGCGCACGATTGGCGCCCCGCCACAGAACCGGCCGGTCAGCCGCCTGAGCCGCCGCTACAGCCGCTTCGTGCGGCTGATGAAGATCGTGCTGCCCGTTGCCGCTGCCTTACTGGTCGCTGCCGTCATGGCCTGGCCCCGCGACGATGACAAGGCACCTGACTTCCAGCTGTCGCTGATGGGGCTGGAACGCACCGAGGCCGGCGAGCTTGGTATGTCGAAGGGCCGCTTCATTGGCACCGACACGCGCAACCAGCCCTATGTGATCACCGCAGAAGCGGCGCGGCCCGACGGCGTCAATTCGATGAACGTGACGCTGAGGACCCTGCAGGCCGACCTGTCGATGGCAGACGGCACCTGGCTGTCCGTCACCGCGCCCTCGGGACGCTTCGATCGCACCGCCGAGCAACTTAAGCTGACGGGGCCGGTCGATATCTTCTCCAGCAACGGGTTCGAGCTGCACACGCCCGAAGCGACGGTTGACATGAAGACTGGCACGGCAAGCGGCGATGCGACCGTGCAGGCAACCGGCCCGATGGGAAACCTGACGGCGCAGAGCTTCCGCTTCGGACGCTCGGGCCAACATGTGTTCACCGGCAAGGTCCGCCTGGTCGTGCGGCCGGGGCAGTCGTCGTGATGCGCCGCTCATTGTTCCTTGCAACCCTTGCGCTCGCCGCGCTGCCCGCCCTCGCCGGCGCGCAGGTGATGCCGCGGCTGTCGCAGGACAGCAAGCAGCCCATCGAAATAACCGCCGACAAGCTCGAGGTGCAGCAGCAGCAGCGCCTCGCCATTTTTTCCGGCAATGTCGATGCGCGCCAGGGCGAAATCCGCCTGCGCGCCGACACGCTGCGCGTGCATTATGCCGACAACACCGCGACGCAGAAGAATGCCGAGGCCCAGTCGATCTCGCGCATCGACGCGGTCGGCAACGTCTTCTTCTCGTCGCAGAAGGAAACGGCCCAGGGCGAGCAGGGTGTCTACGACGTTGATCGCGGCACCATCACCATGAACGGCGCCGTGGTGCTGACCAGCGGCGAGAGCGTCATCCGCGGCACACGTCTGGTGATGAACCTGAACACCGGCACCAGCACGATGGATGAGGCGCCGACTGCAAGTGGCAAGCCCGGCCGCGTGCGCGGGTTGTTCGTGCCGAACCAGTCACCTGCGCCGGCACCGCCGCAGCAGCCGGCGCAGCGGCGGTGATCGCGTGACCGACACCGCAAAACCCGACACCGACCGTCCCGGCCCGCGCCTTGTTGCGGCGAATGCCGGCCTGGTCGCCGAGAACCTGGGCAAGACCTTCAAGAAGCGGCCGGTCCTGCGCGGCGTCAGCGTCACCGTGCAGCGAGGCGAAGCGGTGGGTTTGCTTGGCCCCAACGGCGCCGGTAAGACGACCTGCTTCTATATCGTCACCGGGCTGATAGCACCGGACTATGGCCGCATTTCCCTTGACGGTCATGACATCACCCGCCTGCCCATGTACCGCCGCGCGCGGCTGGGCATCGGCTACCTGCCGCAGGAAGCATCGATCTATCGCGGTCTCACGGTGGAGGGAAACATCCGCGCGGCAACGGAAGTGGCCGAGCCCGACCCGCACCGCCGCGAAGAGCTGGTCGAGGAGCTGCTCGGCGAGTTCTCCATCTCGCACCTGCGCCGCACGCCCGCCGTTGCCCTTTCCGGCGGCGAACGGCGCCGCGTCGAGATCGCCCGCGCACTCGCCTCGCGGCCGAGCTTCATCCTGCTCGACGAGCCGCTCGCCGGCATCGATCCGATCGCCATCGGTGAAATCCGCGACCTCGTCTCGCATTTGAAGGATCGCGGCATCGGCGTACTGATCACCGACCACAACGTGCGCGAGACTCTCGACATCGTCGACCGCGCCTACATCCTGCATGACGGCCACATCCTGATGGAAGGCCGTCCGTCCGACATCGTCGCGCATGCCGATGTGCGGCGCGTCTATCTCGGCGAACGATTTAGCCTCTAGGGGCCGCAAGACCCATGGCACTTGGACAACGGCAAGAACTTCGTCAGTCCCAGTCCCTGGTGATGACGCCACAGTTGCAGCAGGCGATCAAGCTGCTGCAGCTGACCAATCTCGAACTCGCCGAATACGTCGAGCAGGAGCTGGAGCGCAACCCGCTGCTCGAGCGTATCGAAGGCGACAAGCCCGAGCGCGGTGACGGCACGAGCGAAGCCGCTGCACCGAAGGACGAGAACACCGACAATCGCGACACCGCCGAACTGTCCCGGACCGAAGGCCTTCCCGGCGAGGATGATTCGCCGCTGGACGTCGATGATCGCGACATCTATGTCGACAACAGCCCCGCAGACGAAGGCGGCCCCGCCGCCAGTGCGATGGACTATGGCCGCCCGGCTTCGGGCAGCGAAGGCGTCAACACGCTGGAGCAAACCGTCAGCGGTAAGACCAGCCTGGTCGAGCACCTGCTGCACCAGCTGAATGTCGAGATCGACGACCCGATCGACCGGCTGATCGGTTTTCACCTGATCCAGTCGGTGGACGAGGCCGGCTATGTGACGGCGGAGCTGCCCACACTGGCCGAGCAGGTAGGTTGCGAAGAAGCGCGAGTCGAGGCGGCGCTGAAGCGGCTGCAGGCTTTTGATCCGCCGGGCATCTGCGCCCGCTCCTTGCGCGAATGCCTGGCCATCCAGCTGCGCGACCGCAACCGCTTCGACCCCGCGATGGCGGCGCTGATCGACAATCTGGACCTGATCGCGGCCCGCAACCAGGAAGCGCTGCTCGTCAAATGCGGCGTCGATGCCGAGGATCTCGGCGATATGATTCGCGAGTTGCGGGCGCTGGATCCCAAGCCGGGCCTTGCCTTCCATCACGAGGTTGCCCAGACCCTGATTCCCGACGTCTTCGTGCGGGTGGCGCCTGGCGGCGGCTGGGCCGTCGAGCTCAACAGCGAGACGCTGCCGCGCGTACTGGTCAACCAGCGTTACTACGCGGAGGTGAACCGGCACGCCTCGTCGAAGACGGACAAGACCTATCTGGTCGAGCAGTTCAACGCCGCCAACTGGCTGGTGAAGTCGCTTGAGCAGCGGGCCAACACGATCCTGAAGGTGGCGACCGAACTGGTGCGCCAGCAGGACGGTTTCTTCGCCCATGGGGTGCAGCACTTGCGGCCTCTGACGCTGCGCGACATCGCGACCGAGATCGGCATGCACGAAAGCACCGTGAGCCGGGTGACCGCCAACAAGTACATGTCGACGGCGCGCGGCACCTATCAGATGAAGTATTTCTTCACCTCGGCCATCACCTCGGCCTCGGGCGGTGATTCGCTGTCGGCCGAATCGGTGCGCCACCGCATCAAGGATCTGATCGACGCCGAAAAGGCCGACGACATCCTGTCCGACGACCGGCTGGTCGAAATTCTGCGCGGGGAAAACATCGATATCGCGCGCCGTACGGTGGCAAAATACCGGGAGGCGCTGCGGATACCGTCGTCGGTCGATCGCCGCCGCCAGAAGAAGACGCATTCCTGGGAATTGCGCTAGAACAACGACTTAGGGAAGCAGCCAGGCTATGAAAGAAGGGCTCGGCAGTGCCGCATCTGTTGCACCGCGGCAGGTTGACAACGGGAAGGGGGCGGTCCTATGTTCCGCCACCTTTTTAAACAGGGGTCCGCGAAGAGCCGATTGCGATCCGCCCGCCGACCATTCACGCAGCCGATACAAACCCAGCAATGCCAGTCTTCGGACGAGAAGCACATGCACGTGGTTGATTCGCTGACCTTACCGGCGCCTTACGGTGCCCTGGAATTCCGAGCCTGAGATGAATCCCATGGAAATCGTCGAGCTCCTGAACGTCGATGCGGTCGTGCCCAATATGAAGGCCGCCAGCAAGAAGCAGGTGCTGCAGGAACTGGCGGCCCGCGCCGCTCGCCTGACCGGCAAGGACGAGCGCATCATTTTCGACGTGCTGCTGGAGCGCGAGCGGCTGGGCACCACGGGTGTCGGCAACGGCATCGCCATCCCCCATGGCAAGCTACCCGGCCTGCCGCGGCTCTACGGCATGTTTGCCCGGCTCGACACGCCAGTCGATTTCGATGCGATCGACGACCAGCCTGTCGATCTGATTTTCCTGCTGCTGGCGCCCGAGACTGCGGGTGCCGACCATTTGAAGGCGCTGGCCCGCGTGTCGCGCCTGCTGCGCGACAAAGGCCTGTGCGAGAAGCTGCGCGGATCCGACAATCGCGATGCACTGTTCGCGCTGCTGACCGAGCCGGCCACCTCGCACGCCGCCTGACGCGCCCTCCTTGCCCCGCGGCAAGGACCGAGGCCTGTTTCCCCAATTTGTGCTAGGCTTTGCAGCGTGTTCCTGATGCTGCATTCCTTCGTGACCGCGCTGCGGCGCACCGCTTTTGCCGGTGCCGGCGCGGCCTTGCTCATCGCCGCTGCGCCCGCTTTCGCCCAGGCCCCCGCGCCGCGCGCGCCAGCCCCACCGGCCGCCGCACCCGCCGCCACGCCCGAACCCGATGGTCCGCCGCCCGCCCTCGGCCTGCCAATCGCCTGTACGATGGGGACGGACTGCTGGGTGCAGAGCTATTTCGATCACGACCCTGGCACGCGCGATATCGACTACACCTGCGGCTCCGAAACCTATGGTGCCCATCTCGGCACCGATTTCCGTATTGCCGACCTGGCGGCGATGGCGCGCGGCGTGCCGGTGCTGGCGTCGGCGGCGGGCGTCGTCGCCGGCGCGCGCGACGGCATGGACGATATCTCGATGCGCGATGCGCCGGTGCCGCGCGGCCGCGAATGCGGCAACGGCGTTCGTGTCGTGCATGGCGGCGGCTGGGAAACCCAGTATTGCCACATGCGCAAGGGCAGCGTGGCGGTGAAGAGCGGCGACGCCGTGAAGGCAGGCGACCAGCTTGGCCTTGTCGGCCTGTCGGGCAACACCGAGTTCCCGCATGTTCATCTTGAGGTGACCTTCCGGCGCATCTCGGTCGATCCCTTTGTCGGCAAGACCGTCCCCTATCAATGCGGCCAGTCGCGCACGCCGTTGTTCACACCGGCCGCGATGGCGCAGCTTCGCTATGCCCCGGCATCGGTGATCAACGGCGGCTTCAGCGCCGAGCGCCCGAATTCCATCGGCACGATGGCGGGCAAGTTCCGCGAGACGGAGCTGGCCGCAAATGAAGAGCCGATATTCTTCTGGGTCGAATACATCAACGCCCGCGCCGGCGATCGCGAGTTCGTGCGTATTACGATGCCCAACGGCCAGACCCTGCCGGAAGACAACGGCACCGTGGACCGCAACCTGGCGCGCCGCATGGCCTTCTGGGGCAAGCGGCTGACGCCGGCCCGTGCCTGGCCCGCCGGCACCTACACCGGCCGGTTTGAGCTGCAGCGCGAGATCGACGGCAAGCTACAGACGATCGCAACGGCGGAGCGCACGATCGAAGTCCGCGCCAGTACAGCAGCGGTCGCGGCCGCACCCGGCGCACCAGCCAGCGCCGCCGCCCCGGCCCAGGCGACGCCCCCAGCGTCCGTCAGCGGAACGCTGCCCGCCAGCAGCTCCGCCGTGGTCGCCGCCGTGGTGCCACCTCTCCCGCAAAGCGCGCCGGCAAATCCACCGGCACAGCCGGCAGAGCCCGGCGCGCAGGAACCGGGTGGACGGCTTCAGGAATTGTTGCGCGAACGCGGCACTGCGACGGCACCGGCACCCGTCGCACCACCTCCGGTACCAACAAACAGTGCTGCCGTCGCGAGCGCCGCCGTCACTGCCGTGGCCGGCGACGCGCTGGATCGTGTGCGCGGCCTGCTGCGCCGCGATGAGACCGCCACCACATCGTCCGGTCGCCGCCGCAAGGGACCCGAGGCGTGGATGCTCATCCTGGGACTTCTGGCGACACTTGGCCTGATGGTCGTCGCATTCCTGGCGACCTATCGACGCTGATACTCAGGGATTCTAGCGCAACAAAAAAAGGGCGGTCCGCAGGGACCGCCCTTTCTACTTCTCGCCGCGTTGCTGCGGATTAGTGCACGCTGACGGGCTCGAGCTCGTGCTGGCGCGCTGCAACGAGCGCCGTTTCGCGCTTGTCGAACACCGCGATTTCACGGCCATCGGCCGAATGCATGGCATAGGCGGTATGGCCATCGACATCGACCGGTTTCACATAGGTGAGCGAAGGCGCGCCGAGCGTGGCGAAGGCCTCGGGCGACATGCTCTTCAGGAACTGGGCCATCTGGCTATTGTCTGGGGTCATTTCACTACCTCAAGGAAACTCGAAAATCGCGGATCAGGATGCGACATCCTCGGCCCTGCGCTTGAGCGGCGTCGCCGCGCGGGCCGGTTTGATCGGAATGGTACGCACGAGTGTCTCGGCGCGCGGGCGCGCGAGATCGACATGGAGGAGGCCATTGTCGAGATGGGCGCCGACCACCTCGATACCGTCAGCCAGCACGAACGCCTTCTGGAATTGCCGCGCGGCGATGCCGCGATGCAGGAAGATGCGTTCACTGGCTTCATCGTGCTGCCGGCCACGAATGACAAGCTGACTGTCTTCCACCGTCACCGACAGGTCGCCGTCGCCAAAGCCGGCAACGGCCAACGAGATACGCAGCCCGTCCGGGCCCGTCTGTTCGATGTTATACGGAGGGTAGCCGTCACCTCCGGCTTTCGCGAGCCGGTCGAGCGTGCGTTCCATCTGCTCGAAGCCGAGCAGGAGAGGACTGTTGAACAAAGACATCCGCGACATCCGGTGACCCCTCACACGAGCGAGCTACCGCTGGGCCCCTTCAGGCACCCGAGCACGGCCCAAACGCGGGCCGTGCTGAATAGGTAAGCGCTGCCGGACCCCAATCAAGGGGCCCGCAAGTCTTTGGTTCTATTGAGAATTACTTGATCAGAGCGCGGACGAACTCGGGCAGGGCGAAGCACGCCTGATGGATCGCGGCATTGTAGTACCGCGTCTTGAGTCCGAGCTTCTTGATCCCCGCCGCGATCGCCTGGGGATCGTGCCGGGCGAGATCGAGCCCCTTGCCGCCCCAGCCGAGCGCCATTGGGCCGGCGTAATAGGTCGGCACGCCAGCGAGATAGAAGCCGTGATACTGGAACAGGTCGCGGAAGTTGTGATGCGTGCCCGTGATCTCGTGGCCCTGCAGCAGCGGCACGCCGTTCTGGATCACAATGCTGCCGCGGTCGCTGAGGATGCGGGCGCAGGATTCATAGAAGGAGCGGCGGAACAGCACCTCGCCCGGGCCGACGGGATCTGTCGAATCGACGACGATGAGGTCGAACTTCTCGTCCGTCTCGGCGGCGAACTTGATCCCGTCTTCGAACATCACGCGCGCGCGCTTGTCGTCGAAGGCATCGCCGCAGATCGACGGGATGAATTTGCGGCACAGCTCGGTGACACCGGGGTCAATCTCGACCATCACGCATTCGTCGATCGGATGGCGCAGCGCCTCGCGCAGGACACCGCCGTCACCACCGCCGATGATCAGCACCTTTTTCGGGTTGCCATGGGCGATGAGCGGCACATGCACGAGCATCTCGTGATAGACGAATTCATCAGCCTCGGTTGTCTGCACGATGCCATCAAGTACGAGAACGCGGCCGAGCCGCTTGTTCTCGAAGATCTTGATCTCCTGGAAATCGGTCTTGCCGTCGTACAGGAGAGTGTCGATGTCCATCGTCTGCTCGAGCGAACCGTGCAGGCGTTCCCGGAACAGGGCGGTCATGGGCAGAATCCTTCGACATGGGAGAGGGCGGCAGGAGGGCAACTCAGGCCGCGTTGTTTCGCCGAACACCCCGCGAAACGCAAGCCCTTTCGGTCCATAAACGCCAGGTGTGACAGGGCGGTTACGGTCGCTACTGCGCCGAGACCTCGTCCTTGTATTCCCCCGCAACGGGCGTCCGTTCGCAGCCGCCCATTACGCAGCCGATCAGACGGAGCGGCGTGGGGACGAACAGGAGCGCCAGATCGCCGCCCAGCGACGGCTCCCTGGCACAGCCGGCGACGCCGAGGGCAAGCGTCGCGGCGAGCAATGCGCCGATGGCGCGGATTCGCGTCATTCCCCCAGCTCCCCCTGAAAGCGCTTCAGCATGGCACCCGCCTGGACGGCGAAGACCTCGCCCTCCCAGACGCGGTGATCCCCCCGCGCATAGGCCAGGCCGTTCTGAATATACATCCAGGCGTTCAGCTTGTTCGCCGCCCCGCTGTTGCGCGTGCGCATCACCTTGGCCGGCATGCCCATGACGACGGAGTTGGGGGGTATCACCGTGCCTTCCTTGAGGAAGGCGCCACCGGCGACGATGGAATTTTCGCCCACGACTACGCCGTCCATCAGCGTCGCGTTGATGCCAATGAGGCAGTGGTCGCCGATGGTAGCGCCGTGGATCGTGCAGTGATGCGTGATGGAACAGAAACGACCAATCCTGGTGCCTGTCTGGCCGCCGACATGGACCATGACGAAGTCCTGGATGTTGGTGCCCTCGCCGATCGCGATCTCCGACATCTCCGCCCGCATCACGACATGCGGCCAGATCGACACGTCGGGGCCGATCGCGACCTTGCCGTAGAGGAGGGCGCTGTCGTGGACAAAGGCGGGACGGTCGAGCGTGACCAGGGGGCCGAAGCGGGACATGCCCGCAGTTTACACCGGCGCCGACGCGCCCCATGCGCTGAAGAAGAGAAGGGCGCCAAAAAAGACGATGGCCAGCGCGCCGGCCACCGCAAGACCCCGTGCCACCCACTCGCCCAGCCGGCTGGAACGCCGGCCAGCGAGCCGCAGCGCCGTGTGACGGGCCACCACGGTCAGAACAGCCAGAGCCGATGTGGTGATCGCCGTGCCGACCGACATCACGACCGCCGATATCACGCCGAGCAGGAATGCCCCTTGGGACAGTGCAAAAAGCAGCACCAGCACGGCGCCGCTGCAGGGGCGGATGCCCATGCTGAGCACGAGCATCCAGGTCTGGCCGCGCGACTCGGGCAGGCGATCATGGTGGTGGTCGGAGTGATTGTGACCATGGTGGTCTTGTCCGTTCTCTCCGGGCGGCCCATGGTGATGATGGTGATGGCCGCCGCGCAGCGCGCCGATCAGCATCCACAGGCCCAGGACGACGATCGCGGCATAGCTCGCGGCATCAAGCCAGGGCACTGCGGCAGCGGTCGCCCGCTGCGTGACACCCAGAATGATGGCAAGTATCCCGACAAGGGCAATGGCCGACAACGCCTGCACACCAGCTGCGGCACCCGCGAGCAGGATACCGCGGCGGACCGCGCCACGGCTCGCCACGAGATAGGACGACAGCACGACCTTGCCGTGGCCGGGGCCTGCGGCATGGACGACCCCATAGCCAAAGGACAGAAGCAACAGCGTCAGCGCCGCGAGAACTGATTGCTCGGTGCGGACGGCGCGCAGCGTCGCGGCGAGTTCGCGCTGCAATCGTGCTTGCGTTTCGCGCACCGCCTGCGCTGCCTGGGACCACCAGCTGGCCTCAACAGGCGGCGCCACGGCGGCAGGTGGCGCCTGGAACAGCGGGCGGGACTGCGGCAGAGCGGCTTGCGGCCAGGACGTGGCCAGTGCCAGCACCACCGCGAGCAGAAGGGCAGGGAGGCCCCTAGGCACGGATGCACTGGATGCGCACGCGCATCGGATGGAGCATGCCGAGGTAGAAGCTGTGATCGCGATCCTCGGCAGCCGCAAAGGTGCAGGCGAGCGGCATCTCTCCCTTAAGGCGCACCGGATCCATCTTGTTGAGCGCGACATCGACATAATAGTTGTCGTCGTAAAGGGCCACGGACAGCGCGCGCCGGCTGGGATCGACCGGATCGGGCAGCACCACGGTGAAGGTGTAGCGCAGGAGGCCCTTGTCTGTGACCGCTGCCGTGAAGTCGCGCACCGCTTCGACGACAAGGGCTGTGCCGTCGATGACGACATGGATGAAATAGCCCGACGCCGCCAGCGTTTCCTCGCTGACCGAGGCGAGCTTCTGCAATTCGGCATCTTCGAGCGTGCGGTTGCGATTCTCGTCGAAATCGTCGATCGCCATGGCGCTGAAGAAGTCGTCGAAGGTCCAGGTGACGCGAAACTCCGTCACCGCACCCTTGACGAACCACGCCTCGACGACCGCATCGATCCAGACATGCGGATGGGACCATGCCAGGCGCGCCGGCGCCAGCATCGCAACGAGCATGAGCGCAACCATCCCGGCGCGCAGCCCGTGCATCGGGCGCCTAGTCGTCATGCTGCGCCCGGCCCCGGCCGCTCTTGTGTTCCGCCCGCTTCTTCTTGCCGGCAATGCGGCGTTCCTGCGAGCCCCGTGTGGGACGTGTCGGCCGGCGGACCCGCGGCACCACGGTGGCCTGCCGGATGAGATCGACGAGGCGTTCAATTGCGTCGGCCCGGTTGCGTTCCTGGGTGCGGTGACGCTGCGCGTCGATGACGATGACGCCGTCATTCGTGACCCGGCGCCCCGCCAGGGCAAGCAGCCGCGCGCGCACCCCTTCGGGCAGCGACGAGGACCGCCGGACATCGAAGCGCAGTTCGACCGCGGTCGATACCTTGTTGACGTTCTGGCCGCCCGGGCCTGAGGCACGGACGAAGCGGAACAGCAGTTCCTCTTCGGGCAGACTGATGCTGCGCGTGACAACGATGTGCGACGGCCGTTCCATGCCCTTACACATACCATCATTTGGCTGGGCAGTTGAGCCTGCGAAATATAGCAAGTCAGCCCAGCATCCAGCGCAGACTAACGACGAGTGTCATGCCGAAGGCGATGGTCCAGAACAGGCTGCGCGTCAGGGCCGCGCAGATCACGGTGGGAATGGCGGCCCACAGCGCCACATTGCCGAGTTGCAGGTTGACCTCGCCATCGACAATGGCAAGCAGTTGCACCGTCATCGCCGAAAGCACGGCGACGGGCAAGTGACGCAGCGAGATATCCAGCCAGTGCGGTAGCTTGCGCCCGGGCAAGAAGACGACGGGGGCCAGCTTGAGCGCCATGCTGACGGCGCCCATCGCCAGGATCGTCAGGAAGGTTGTCGTCTGGTCCATTGTTCCATCGCGATGCCGGCCACAACCGCTGTCGCGGTGGCAGCGAGAATCGCCCAGTAGGAGAAACCCAGCAAGCGGAAGAACAGCAGCGCAAGGCCACCGGTGACCGCCACCACCACATGGACGCGCGTACGGATGAGGGGCACCATGATCGCGATGAACATCGCCGGCATGCCGAAGTCGAGGCCGTAGCGCTCGACATTCGTGACCGTGCCGCCGATCACCACGCCAGCGATGGTCGCCGCCACCCACACGAAATGACCAACAAGATTGATGGTGAAGGCCTCCACCTTGCGCATCGGCCGGCCGGAATACCGGCTAATCTGCAGCGCGAAACTCGCGTCGGTGATTTCCAGCCCGTAGAGGAAGCGTTGCCAGCCCGGAAAGCGGGCGACGAGGGGCGCCAGCGCCGATGACATCACCAGGAAGCGCGAATTGATCACCAGCGTGGTGATGACAATGGAGACCGGCGGGACCCCCAGGGCGAGCAGCTGGATGCCCGCAAGCTGGGCCGTGCCGGCATAGACGAATAGCGACATCGCCACCGTGTTAAGCGGTGACAGGCCGGCCTGGATGGAAAGCACGCCAAAGGCGATGCCCATGGCTGTGTAGACCATCAGGACGGGTGCCGTTACCAAGGTGCCCGCGGTCACATCGCCCAGCCAGCTTTTCTGGCTATCGTTCGGCTCGGTCATGCGTGGTGACGGTCCCAGACGCCAAACCCTGACTACGGGTCAAGGTTGCGCTTCTATTTGTCTAAAATTGACAATGTTTTAGGCAGTTGAGTAAAGGATTAGAGTTGGAGTCAACACTTAACGCTTTGATCTTGATACTTTGAAAGACGACCATGGAAGCGAAGGCGTTCGGCAAGGGAACCATCAAGGCGAACACCACCATCTTCACCGAGGGCGAACCCGGTGACACGGCCTTTTTGATTATCCAGGGCAAGGTGGAGATCCGCAAAGGCACCTCGTCCGACTACCCGAAGGTGGTCGCGGTGCTGGAAGACGGCGACATCGTCGGCGAAATGGCGCTGTTCGACGACCGGCCGCGTATGGCCACGGCCGTCGCCGCGACCAATCTCGAGGTCATTCCCATCTCGCGCGACGACTTCAAGAAGCGTTTGAAGGAAATGAACCCGGTGATGCGCCGCATCCTGATGATCATGGTTTCGCGTGTGCGCGGCATGACCGACGAGTTCATGCGGCGGAAGGGCGAAACCAAGTGGAATGAACAACTGCGTTCGGGCGATGCGCCGAAGGCAGCCCCGGCGCCGGCAAAGACCGGCACCTAGAGGCCGTCCACCACAACTCCGTCGGCACGGCGAGGTTTCCCCCCTCCGTGCCCAACCCCATCAGCGCAGTTCGAACGTAACCTGAACGGTCGTCGATAGCGTTTCGGTGCCCGCGGACACCGGCACGGCCATCGCGGCATCGGACTGCATGCGCGCCATCGGAATGGGCCCGCCGCCGCGTCCGGTTTCGGAGATGGAAATGACCGGACCAAGCGTGGCGCCAGCAGCCTCCGCCATCTGCTGGGCCTTGCGGCGCGCATCCTTCACCGCATCGACCCGCAGCTTGTCCTGCAGTTCTTCGTTGCGAGTAACGGAGAAGAAGACGCCATTCAGGCTGTTGGCACCGCCCTTGATGAGCGCATCGAGAAAATCGCCAAGCT
>CANJEJ010000015.1 GCA_947473325.1 Alphaproteobacteria bacterium
ACATATCACCACCTATGGCGAACGCGCCGTCGACGTCTTCTACGTGAAGGACGTGTTTGGTCTGAAAATCGACCACGAAACCAAGCTCGAGCGCATCCGCGCCGAACTGATGCCGGTCCTTGCGCCGCAGAGCGCCGACCTTACGGCGTCGGCCGCCGAATAAGCAGCACGCGAATGACGAAGGCCGAGGTGCCCATCGCCGCGATGGCGGCGCCCATCGGCACCGCGGTGCCATTGTGCAGGACGGCCACCAGCGCGCCGATCAGGGCGCCCGTGCCAAATTGCGTTGTTCCGATCAGCGCCGATGCCGTGCCGGCCATGTGCGGGTATTCCGACAATGCGCCCGCGACGGCGTTCGAGCCCACCAGATTCACCGCCGGCATGTACAGGAAGCAGCAGAGCGCGATCAGCGGCAGACCACCAAAGCCGGTCACGGTGACGGCCAGCAGGAGGATCCCTGCCGCCATCGCCCAAATAGTGCCCAGAACGAGCATACGGTCGGAGCCGAGTTTCGGAATCAGGCGGCTGTTGACGATGCCGCCGATGATCAGGCCCAGCACGTTGAAGCCAAAGAACAGCCCATACGCCTGCTCCGACACACCGTAGATCTCGATGAAGACGAAGGGGGAGCCGGAGATGTAGGCGAACATGCCTGAGAACACCGAGCCGGCGCAGAGGGCATAGCCGACGAAGCGCAGGTCGAGGAACAGCCGGCCATAGCTCAGCGCCATCTGCCAGGCATTGTGCGAGGTGCGTCGCTCGGGCGGCAGCGATTCGGGGATGCGCAGGGTGGAGACCAGCAGGCAGGCTACCCCAAACAGCGTCAGGACCCAGAAGATGCCGCGCCAGTCGGTGTGGGCCAGAATCTGGCCACCGATCAGCGGGGCCAGCATGGGCGCGGCGCCAGTGATGAAGATCATCGTCGACATGATGTGTGCCGCCGCGTCCTTGCCATAAAGGTCGCGGATCATGGCGCGCGCCAGAACCATGCCGGCGCAGGCACCCAGGGACTGCAGGAAGCGCAGCACGATCAGGGCCTCGATCGACGTCGCCAGCGCACAGCCGATGCTGGCGGCGATGTAGAGGCCAATGCCGACATTCAGCGGCAATTTGCGGCCAAAACGGTCCGACAGAGGCCCGTAGACCAGCTGGGCGACCGCAAAGCCGACGAAAAAGACTGAAAGCGTGAGCTGGACCTGGCCCGCGTCCGTGTTCAGCGCCTTCACCAGTGTCGGGAAGGCCGGCAGGTACATGTCGACCGACAGCGGGGCGAACATGGTGAGGACGGCCAGGCTCAGGACCTGGCCGGACAGGATTGACGGACGCTGGGACACGAAAGGAACCGGAATGAGGAGTGTGGAGCTGAAGATATCAGTATGGACGGGATGGCGGCATAATTCCCGTGACACAATGCCCTTCGGCTCCTCCCTTGCCGCACCGTAAAGTCCCCGTCCCGTGACCCTGTCCCGCGCTATCGCCGTCATCGGCGGCTACACTATGCTCAGCCGTGTCGCCGGTTTTGCCCGCGACATCCTGATTGCCGCCTTCATGGGCGCGGGCTTGGTGGCGGACGCCTTCTTCGTCGCCTTCAAGCTGCCCAACTTCTTCCGCCGGCTTTTTGCCGAAGGCGCCTTCAACGCGGCCTTCGTGCCGATGTTCTCGCGCCTGCTGCAGCAGGAGGGGCGCGAGGCGGCGCGCGATTTCGCCGCCGAGATCATGTCGGTGCTGGTCGCGGTATTGCTGGTGTTCTGCGGTCTGATGCAGATATTCATGCCGCTCGCCATGTTTGTTCTGGCGCCCGGCTTTTCCGACGATTCCGGCAAGTTCGACCTCACGGTCGAACTCACGCGCCTCACCTTTCCCTACCTGCTCTTCATCAGCCTGGTGTCGCTGCAGGGCGGGATTCTCAACAGCCTGAACCGTTTCGGCGAAGTGGCCTTCACGCCGGTCTTGCTCAACCTGGTGATGATCGCTTCCATGCTGCTGTTCGCGCGCGAGCTGGAAACGGCCGGCCATGCGTTGGCCTGGGGCGTCAGCATCGCGGGCATCGTACAATTCGTCTGGCTGGCGCTGGCGCTGCGGCGCGAAGGATTCTCCCTCAACCTTGCCTGGCCGCACCTGACGCCGCGCGTGCGCGAATTCCTGCGCCTCATGCTGCCGGGCACGATTGGCGCCGGCGCCGTGCAGATCAACCTGATGATCGACATCGTCATCGCGTCGATTCTGCCGCAGGGCGCCATTTCGTTCCTGTACTATGCCGACCGCATCAACCAGTTGCCCATCGGCGTGATCGGCATCGCTGTCGGCACGGCATTGTTGCCGATGATGTCGCGCCAGCTCTCCGGCGGCGACGAGCAGGCGGCAATGAACAGCCAGAATCGCGCCCTTGAGGCCGCCTTGCTGTTTGCGCTGCCGGCCATGGCGGCGTTCCTCGTCATTGCGGAGCCGATTGTCACCGGGCTGTACCAACGCGGCGCCTTCGACACGGCGGCGACGGACGCCACTGCGCTCGCTCTTATCGCCTATGCGATCGGCATTCCTGCCTATGTGCTGATCAAGGTGCTGACGCCGGGCTTCTTTGCCCGGCATGACACGCGCACGCCCGTCCGTATCGCCGTCAGCACGCTGGTTCTGCACCTCGCGCTGAACCTCACCCTGATCTGGCCGCTGCAGCATGTCGGCCTCGCCCTCGCCACCGCCATCGCTGCATGGGTCAACACGGTGGCGCTGGCGGTCGTGCTGCATCGCCGGGGCCACCTGGTGCTCGACGCCCGCCTCAGGTCGCGGCTGCCGCGCATCCTGATCTCGGTGGCCATCATGGTCCTGGTGCTGTTCCTCGCCGACCGGTTCGGCCGGGCGGTGGTCGAAGCGGTGCTGGGCCGTGCGCTGGCGCTGGTCCTGCTGGTGCTTGCCGGCCTTGGC
This sequence comes from Alphaproteobacteria bacterium, assembly GCA_947473325.1. Classification (GTDB taxonomy): domain Bacteria; phylum Pseudomonadota; class Alphaproteobacteria; order SHVP01; family SHVP01; genus CANJEJ01. Next base: position 2,923 of record CANJEJ010000015.1, read on the forward strand.
GCCTATGCGCTGGCGGCGATGGGAACGGGCGCGGCCCGGCTCGGCGATCTCCGCGGCTTCCTCCCCGGGCGTCGCCGCCGCGCGCCTTGACCCCCCTTTCGGGATCGCGCGATAAAGCGCGGCCCGACCGGGCGCCCCAGCAAGGTTTGACCCATGAAACGCATCTTTTCGGGCATTCAGCCCACCGGCAATCTGCACCTTGGCAATTACCTGGGCGCAATCCGCAACTGGGTACGGCTGCAGGGCGAGTTCGAATGCATCTATTGCGTCGTCGATCTCCACGCCATCACCATGCCGCAGAAGCCGGAAGATCTCCGCCGCCATACGCGGGAAGCAACGGCAAGCCTGCTTGCCGCCGGCATCGATGCCAAGACGCACATCCTGTTCAACCAGAGCCAGGTCTCGGCGCATGCCGAGATGGCCTGGATCTTCAACTGCGTGGCCCGCCTCGGCTGGCTCAACCGCATGACGCAGTTCAAGGACAAGGCCGGCAAGAATCGCGACAGTGCGTCAGCGGGCCTCTACGTCTATCCGAACTTGATGGCGGCCGACATTCTTACCTACAAGGCGACACATGTGCCGGTGGGTGATGACCAGAAGCAACATCTGGAACTGACGCGCGAAATTGCCGGCTCGTTCAACAGTGCCTATGGCGTCGAGCATTTCCCGATGGTGGAGCCGCTGATCTTTGGCGAGGCGACGCGGGTGATGTCCTTGCGCGACGGCAGCAAGAAGATGAGCAAGTCGGATGCGTCGGACTACTCGCGCATCAACCTCACCGACAGCGCCGATGACATCGCGCAGAAGATCCGCAAGGCCCGCACCGATCCCGAGCCATTGCCCGACACGATCGCGGCGCTGGAAGCGCGGCCTGAAGCGGACAATCTGATGGGGATCTTCGCGGCCCTGTCCGACCTGTCGCGTGAGGCGGCGATGCAGCGTTTCGCGGGCAAGCAGTTTTCTTCCTTCAAGGAGGAACTGGCGGCGCTGGCGATCGATTCGCTTGCACCGATTACCTCCGAAATGCGCCGGCTGATGGCCGACCCGGGCCATGTCGATGCCGTTTTGCGCGACGGCGCGGCGCGTGCTGACGCCATTGCCCGGCCGATCCTGCGCCAAACCCAGGACATCGTCGGATTTCTTCGCCCCTGAGGGAGCCTTGATCGGCTCGCCGGACGTTCACATGTAAGTCCGGTACCAGGGCACGGCAGGAGCCTCCATGACAGATCCCCAGTCGGGAACCACGTTCGGTCCCGAAGTCTATGACCAGGCCGGCGCACCCAAGGGCCGCGGCTTCTGGCGCCGCCTGCGGCCGTCGGGCTCGCCACAGACGGTCCGCCGCTGGTCGCTGCGGGCTGCTTATGTTGTGGTTGCGCTGTTGCTGATCTACTACCCCGTGGGCGCGTTGATCATGCACAAGATCGACGACAACCTTTCCTATTCGCCTGATATTCCCGCCGCGGTGGGCGGCAGCCGAACCGTCGCGATGGCGGCGGGCCTGATCCATCGCGAGGTCGATGTGCATGGCTGGACCGCGAATGATCCGTTCTTCATGCCCTCCGCGATCCTCGACAACATGCCCAATTTCCAGCAAGGCCTGATCGCGGCGCTGGCGCGGTTTGCCTTTGAGCTGACAGACCAGATCGGCCGCACACGCGGCACCAGCACGGTCGATCCTGACCTGCAGGAAGCCGCGGGACTGTTGCAGTATTCGGGCACGAAGTGGATTTTCGACCTCAGCACGTCGCTTGCGCCCACCGCGACGTCGGAGGCGCAGTACCGCCAGGCGCGGCGCGCCTTGCTGAATTACAACGTGCGACTTGCGCGCAACGAAGCGGTATTCGAACGCCGCGCCGACAATCTGCTGGCCACGATGGATCGCATGGCGGCCGATCTGGGCTCGTCGTCGGCGGCGATCGAGCGGCGTCTGCGCGAAGGCCCGGCGGTGTTCGACGAGCAGGCGGACGACATTTTCTATACCGTCAAGGGGCAGCTCTACGCCTATCGCATGCTGCTGCAGGAACTCAGCGTCGATTTCGACCGTGTCATCAAGGAGCGCGATCTGGTGCCGGCGTGGCAGCAGATGCTGCAGACTCTCAGTGAAGGATCACGGCTCGATCCGCTCGTCATCCTCAACGGCTCGGCCGACAACCAGTTCATCCCGAGCCATCTCGCGGGCCAGGGCTTCTACCTGCTGCGCGCCCGTACGCAGCTGCGTGAAATCACCAATATCCTGCTGAAATAGCTGGCAGAACCCGTTTCGCTTGCCCGGCCCCGATGGGCCGGGCATGGTGACGCCTGTTGCAGCGACATCAGGGATGACGATGGCTGATTCCTCCACCAGCAACCGGCGCAAGTTTCTCGTCATCGTCGATGACACGCCGGAATGCCAGAAGGCGCTGCGCTTTGCGTGGCGGCGCGCGAAGAACACGGGTGGTGGCGTCGCGCTCCTGCGCACCGTGAATCCGGTCGATTTTCAGCAATGGCTATCAGTCGAGGAAAAGATGCGCGAGGAAGCGCAGGCGGAAGCCGAAGAATTGCTGCGCAGTCTCGCGGGCAAGGTGCATGCCGATTCGGGAATCCTGCCGGAACTTGTCGTGCGCCAGGGTGAAGCGAAACAGGTCATCCTGCAATTGATCGAAGAAGATCCCGGCATCCGCGTGCTCGTGCTGGGCGCGGGCACCAGCGCCGATGGGCCTGGCCCGCTGGTCTCGATGCTGGTCGGCAAGATGGCGGGACAGATGCATGTGCCGATCACAGTTGTGCCGGGCAACCTGAGCGACGAGCAGCTCGACGAGCTCACCTGAGTTTGTATACATCGCCGTGCGTGTTTTGCGACGTCTCGCCGCAGACGGATCGCCATCGGAACGTGCGTGAAAGAACTGCGTTGATGCGCCAGACAGGCGGTGGACAGCCTGTTGATAGAATTCGCCTCATTTACGGCGGATTTCTCAGTTGCGACATCAAGTCACGCACAGAAGCCTGCAAATAGCGAAGAAATCCGGTCTCGTCGTTCCTCCGACATTGTCTTCATACGCGTGTCCCATCGCCCACAGCGGCGGCTTTTCGTCGGCCCTCGCGGCGATTTTGGGTTGCCCCTTTGCCGCAGCCTCGTGTAACTGCGCGGACCTTGATCCCGCCAAGTTGAGATGAATTGATGAAATCTCATCGCAGCCAATACGGGATGCCCTTCGAGCGTGTGGCCTTTTTCACGCTTCTGGCATCAGCCGCCGCGGTCTTCCTGGCCGCGGGTTCAGGCGTCCAGATATCGATGGTTGATCGTACTCCGACGCCGCGTCAGATCGCCTTCTTCGATCGTGGTTCTGCGCCCGTCACCATCGCGCCGGAAGTGATCATGCTTGCCCGCGTGCTGCCCGATCCGCGTGCGCGCACGGCCTCGTCCCCGGAAAGCCCCGAGGTGCAGGACACGGCGCTGTCGCCACGCCTGGAACGACTGACGGCCGTGGTGGATCGCAACACCGGCGCGTTGCTCGCAGCCGCGCTGAGTGGCGGTGGCCTGCTGGCTGAGCGCACGAACGCTGCGCGTGGCGACGACAGCATCATCAAGAGCGTGACGGTCCCAGTGGCCTTTGCCACGCCCCGTCCCGGCGACGCCTTGGCGCCGCCACTCTCCAACATCCGCGACACCAAGGGGATGACGCGCCGCTTCGAGCAGATCGGTTATCGCCTGGAAGGCGTGCGCGACGGCGAGGATGTGCCGCGGCTGTTCCTTGCCAGTCTTCCCCAGGACCTGCCGGCCGTGGATTCGGTGGATGAACGCAAGCGCCTGTTCATCAAGGCGCTGCTGCCGCACATCCTGCGCGTCAACGAAACAATCCTTGAGGAGCGCAGCCGCCTGCAGCGCCTCGCCCGGCGCCATGCGGATGGTCTCGCTGTTGCGGCATCGGATCAGGCCTGGCTTGAAGAACTCGCTTTGCGCTATGGCGAATCAGCAGATGATTTTGGGGCGCTGCTGCGCCGCCACGATGTTGTGCCGCCATCGCTCGCGCTGGCGCAGTCGATCGAGGAATCAGGCTGGGGCACGTCGCGGTTTGCCCTGCATGGCAATGCCCTGTTCGGCCAGCGTACATTTGATGCCGGCGACGGCATGGTGCCGAAGCAGCGGGCGGCGGGCGAGCAGCACGAGGTGAAGTCGTTCGATCACCTGCACGAATCGGTTCTCACCTATGTGCTGAACCTGAACCGGCACACCGCTTACAAGGAATTCCGTCGTCTGCGCGAGGCGATGCGGGGCAAGGACGCGCCGCTCAACGGCACCGTGCTGGCCGGCAGCATGACGCGCTATTCCGAACGGGGTCAGGAATATGTCGACACGATCCGCACTATCATGCGGACCAACGACCTCGCGGCCTTCGACGGCGCCAAACTGCAGGAACCGCGGCCACTGCGCGTTGCCCGCGGCTTCTAGCGAAGACGCTATTCGTCGGCGCGGCGAACGCCCGGCACGTAATATTGCATTCCGAGCCAGCGGAACCGGCCCTCTTCGGCGGGGACCGTGCAATTGAAGCGCCCGCGGCTTTGCGGGAAAGGCTTGTCGATCCGCACCTCGAAGCGGTTGTCGCCCAGCCGCTCGATCTTCGCCGGCCCGTTCACATGCGACACGAAGCAGTTGAGTGCCCGCAGGTTTGGAGTAGCCGCATCCACCGTGAAACCGAAGGCTGGCGGATTGGGGCCGAGCGTCGGGTTGGACGGCGTGATGTCCGTGGCTTTCAGTGCCAGTGCATTCACCGCCATGCGAAAGCGATCGATGCCGCCGAAGGTTTCGTTGAAGGCGAAGCGCGGCTGATAGAACGGCGGGTGGCTGGCATAGGCGACGCCGGAATGCTGGCCGAAGGCCGCGACGAAGCCGGCGGCGCGCGTCGCTTCGATTACGGATGTGCTCGCCTCGCCATAGGGGTAGGCGAAAAGGGTGGGCGCCACGCCGATTTCCTGTTCGATGCGCAGCCGTGACTGGTGCAGTTCCTGCGCCACCGCCTCGGGTGTCAGGTCCGGCATGTGCGGGTGCGTCACGGTCTGGCTGCCGATGGTGGCGCCTTCACGTGCCATTTCGCGCAGCTGATCCCAGTTCAGGAAACCGGTCGGATTGCGGTCGATGGCTTTGGTCTCGATGAAGACCGTGATCGGCAGCTTTAGGGCTTTGAAGCGCGGCCAGCCTTCGGTGTAGAGCGAGCGATAGGCGTCATCCACGGTGATCGCCACCGTGCGGTCGGGCAGCGACTGGCCGGTCTGGAACGCCTTCACGATGTCGGCGAGCGGCACGACATTGTAGCGGCCCGACGTCAGTTCCTTGAGGTGCGCCTCGAACTGGTCGAGCCGGATGTTGGTCGAGGGAATGCTGTTCTCGCCGAAGCGGTGATACATGATGATCACCGCGTGATCGGCGGCCCGGGCCGGGGCCAGGCCGCCCAGAATCATCAGCAGTACGAGCAAGGCGTGTCGCATCGAGGTCTCCTCAGGCCATCGCCGTGCCGGCAGCGCGGTCGCTCAGCAAGGGATAGCGTCGCGGCTGGAAAAGCTGGTAGTGCCACCATTCGTTGCGGTAGTAGTCCCAGCCGGCGGCGGTCATGATACCCAGCAGGATGGCGCGGTTACGTTGCGCCTCCGGCGAGATGTCAAGGCGACCGTGATGGGACTGCACCACGAAGGCATCGAAGGCGGTGCCCATGTCGAGTTCGGCGCCGCGTGAATCGGTCAGCGTCAGATCGACGGCAACGCCACGCGAATGGGGCGAACCGCGACGCGGATCGGCGAGGAACTCGGGATCGGGCGTGTGGCGCCACAGGGACCACTGGATCTCGGTCGGCCGGTAGGCATCGAAGACGCGCACGCCAAAGCCCTGCGCCGTCGCCAGGTCCACGGCGCGGGCGAGGCAGCTGGCCGCGTCGGGGTGCAGGAAACAGGCAGGCCGGCGATACACCGGCGCGCCGGTGAAGTTGCGCGGTGTGGCATAGACGATGTCGAGGCTGACGGCGTGACTCGCCGGTGTGATCTCGACCAGAAGCGGAGAGGCCATGGCGGCGCACGCTAACATGCAGGGCCCGGCAGAATGAAGGTTCTGGCCTTCGATACGACGCTGGGCGCCTGTTCGGTGGCGCTGTGGGCCGACGGCGCGGTGCGGGCGGCCGCCTTCCGCCTGCAGCAGCAGGGTCATGCCGAAGCGCTATTTCCCATGATCGAGTCCGTGTGCGCCGACGCGGGCACAGCCATTGCCACTCTCGATGCCCTGGCGCTCACGGTTGGCCCGGGCACCTTCACCGGCGTGCGCATCGGCCTGGCGGCCGCGCGTGGCCTGCGCCTGGCGCTGCGAGGCCCGGTTGTTCCCATCCCGACCCTTCGGGCCATCGCGGCCACGGCACAGCGCGGCCAGGCGCCCCAGCCTGTTCTCGTGGTGCACGACGCCCGGCGGGGCGAGGTTTACCTCCAGGCCTTCGACAATGCTTTGAAACCGCTTGGTGAACCGCATGTGGAGCCGCTGACCGATGTCGCCATTGCCTGGCAGGGCCGTGTCGCCCTGCTGGCGGGCACGGCCGCACCGCTACTGGCCGCGATGTGGCCGGCCGGTGTCATGATCGCAGGCGATCCGACGGCCGAGGGGTTCGGCCTGCCCGATGCGCGGGATTTTGCCGGTCTTGCTGCCGAAGTCTTGCAAAACCGGGGTGCGGCAGCCTTCGCAGCCGCGCCTTTCCCGGTGTACCTGCGGGCGCCAGACGCCAAGCTGCCCACGCCCCGCACGCCATGACGGTCGCGGAGCTCGCACCCTCCGATCCGGTTTCCGGCGATTTGCTGAGCGTGCTGCACGGGCGTGTTTTCGCTCAGGGCTGGCCGGCCTCGGCCTTTCACGCATTGCTGCAGATTCCTGGCACGCTCGCGCTTGTCATGCTCGACGATGGCAGGCCGGTTGGGTTCGTCGTGGCGCGCAGTGTGGTCGATGAAGCCGAGATCATCACCATCGGCGTGTTGCCGGACCACCAGCGCCGGGGCCATGGGCGCGGCCTGATGGAAGCGGTTAGCCGGCACACGGTCGCAGCGGGGGTGACATCGCTGTTTCTCGAAGTCAGTGCTGTCAACGTCGCCGCTCGCACGCTCTATGAGCGACTGGGGTTCACCGTGGTTGGCCGGCGGAAGGGCTACTACGAACGGCCGGACGGACCTGCGGATGACGCGCTGGTGCTGCGTCTTCGCTTGGCGCCGTCAGGCGCCGGGGCCGCGCCGGATGACGATGGTGTGGGTGCCTGAATCGGATGGCTCCACCGACAGGACAACATGCCCCTGCTCACTGGCCGAGCGCGGCACGTTCTTCAACGGCTCGCCGCCCTTGAGGCGCACCTGCAGCAATTCCCCAGGCTGGAGCCGTTCCAGCGCCAGCTTGGTGCGAACAAAGGTGATCGGACAGATGTCAGCTGTAATGTCGAGGTAATGAAGGGTCGCGCTGTTCATCGGGATCAAGAATATTTCTGTGCCGGTCTTTGCGGTTGCTCTGCAATGCTGAGGAACGGATAATATAGGGATCAATAGTTCCAAATAGAAGGCGGCCAGGAATGGCGGATCAGAACACCAGCGGCGGCAACCCGAACCTGCTGGCCCTCACCAGCAATATCGTGGCGTCGCATGTCTCCAATAACACGGTGCCGATCGCAGACCTGCCGCAGCTGATTCAGCAGGTCTATGCCGCACTCTCGAATGTGGGGCAGGGCAGCAGCGTTGCGATTGCATCGCGCCCGCAGCCAGCGGTGCCGGTGAAGAAGTCGATCGCGCCGGAATACATCATCTGCCTGGAGGACGGCAAAAAGCTGAAGATGCTGAAGCGGCATCTGAAGACAAAATACAACATGACGCCCGAGCAGTACCGCGATCGCTGGGGATTGCCGCAGGATTATCCGATGGTGGCGCCAAACTACGCGCAGCAGCGCAGCGAACTCGCCAAGAAGATCGGACTCGGCACGACGAAGCGGCGGCGGCGCAAGCGCCGCGCGGTCTGATGCATCCGAGGTTTCGCGGCACCGCGTCCTTGAGCTATAAGTCGCTTCATGCCTGAAAGTCGCCTCATGCCGGATCGCCTCGAACGCCTCTGCATCGAAAAAGGTCTGAAAATGACGGGACAGCGGCGCATCATTGCGCGCGTCCTGTCCGAGGCTGTGGACCATCCTGACGTTGAGGAGGTCTACAAGCGCGCGACCAAGATCGATTCCGGCATTTCGATCGCCACCGTCTATCGCACAGTGCGCCTGTTCGAAGAGGCCGGCATTCTCGAGAAACATGACTTCGGCGATGGGCGGGCGCGCTATGAAGAAGCGAGCGACGTGCATCACGATCACCTCATCGATCTGAAGTCGGGCCGGGTGATCGAGTTCCAGGATGAGGAAATCGAACGCCTGCAACAGGCCATTGCCTCGCGCCTTGGGTATCGCCTGGTCGATCATCGGCTGGAGCTGTATGCCGTGCCGACGGAAGCCGATCCGAAGAACGACCTGAAAATGAAAACGACGCGTCGTCCGGCCCTGGGCCGCGATTGATCCCGGCGGTGCGGGCCGCCCGATGACTCGATGAAGTACGCGCGCGCAATTTTGAAGGCGCTGGCGCTGGCAGTATGGACAGGGACGCTGATCCCCGTGCAGGCCGTTGCAGTCGCGCTGCGCTCGCCGCTCGAAGGGCGCGTGCCGATGATCTATCACCGCGGCGTGGCGCGCATCATCGGCATGAAAGTGGTTGTCATCGGCGACCGCTCGCCAGCGCGCCCGACCCTGTTCACCGTCAATCACTCGTCCTGGCTCGACATCACGGTGATCGACACGCTGATGCGGATCTGCTTCGTGGCGAAGCGTGAGGTGAACTCCTGGCCGGTCTTCGGCCTGCTCGCGCGCCTGCAGCGCACGGTCTTCGTCGAGCGTCGCGCCCAGCGCACGGCGGCGCACAAGGACGAGATGACCGAGCGCCTGAACGCCGGCGACAGCCTGGTGCTGTTTCCCGAAGGTACGAGCAGCGACGGCAACCATGTGTTGCCCTTCAAGAGCGCTTTTTTTGCGCTGGCCGAAACCCGAATCCGGGATGCTGCCCTGACGGTTCAGCCCGTCTCAGTAGCCTATACAGCAATCGATGGCCTGCCGATCGGCCGCGACCGGCGGCCAGAACTCACCTGGTTCGGCGACATGGATCTCGCGCCGCACCTCTGGGGTGTGCTTTGCCTCGACCGCTTTACGGTGACGGTACAATTCCACGCGCCTGTCACGATCGAGTCGTTTTCGTCGCGTAAAGAACTGGCGGCGCATTGCCAGGCGGTGGTGGCCAAGGGCCTGTCCGATGCCCTGTCGGGGCGGGTGCATCTGCCGGCCCCGAAACGCCGCCTGCTGGCGCGCCGCGCCCCCCAACCTTGACTCAAGGGGGGCCCATGCTAACGTCCCCCGCAGCCCGGACAGGGCCGGCGGGCGCTGCGAAGCCGGTCTTTTCCCCAGGAGCTCTCGGAGAAGTTGCAGAAAAAGCTCTTTATCAAAACCTATGGTTGCCAGATGAACGTCTACGACTCCGCCCGGATGGCAGAGGCACTGGCACCCTTAGGGTATGTCCCCGTCGACACGGTGGACGATGCCGACCTCGCGATCCTCAACACCTGCCATATCCGTGAAAAAGCGGCAGAAAAGGTGTTTTCCGAGTTGGGACGCCTGCGTGTGCTGCGCAATGAACGCGAAAAGCCGCTGCTGATCGGGGTGGCGGGCTGCGTTGCCCAGGCCGAAGGCGCCGAAATCCAGCGCCGCGCACCCTTTGTCGATCTTGTGGTCGGCCCGCAGACCTATCACCGCCTGCCTCACCTCGTGGCCCAAGCGCTGCATGCGCCGGTGGTCGACACCGACTTCCCTGCCGAAGACAAGTTCGACCTCCTGCCGACGGAGCGGTCGGTCGATGGCCCGGCCGCCTTCCTGACGGTGCAGGAAGGTTGCGACAAGTTCTGCACCTTCTGCGTCGTTCCCTACACCCGCGGGGCCGAAGCCTCGCGCCCCCTGCGCCAGGTGCTGGATGAAGCCTGCCAGCTTGCCGCCAAAGGTGTCCGCGAAATCACCCTGCTTGGACAGAACGTCAACGCCTATCACGGCCTCGATGAAAATGGCCGGCCGGCCTCACTCGCCACCCTGATGCGTGCACTCGCCGCCATTCCCGGCATCGCCCGTCTGCGCTACACCACCTCGCACCCGCGTGATATGGGCGACGACCTAATCGCCGCACATCGCGACTTGCCCGCGCTCATGCCCTTCCTGCACCTGCCGGTCCAATCGGGATCCGACCGGGTCCTGGCCGCGATGAACCGGCGCCACAAGGCAGACGACTATCGCCGCATCGTCGGACGGTTGCGCGACGCGCGCCCGGATATCGCGCTGTCGAGCGACTTCATCGTCGGCTTTCCCGGCGAAACAGATGCCGATTTCCGCGCCACCATGGCGCTGGTCGAAGAAACCGGTTTCGCTCAGGCCTTCAGCTTCAAATACAGCCCCCGCCCCGGCACACCCGCGGCCGAAGCCGCGGACGCCGTTGACGAAGCCGCGAAATCCGAGCGCCTAGCCGAGCTGCAGGCATTGCTCCTGCGACAGCAGACGGCCTTCAATGCCGCCTGCCTCGGCCGCACCCTGCCGGTGCTGCTGGAAAAGCCGGGCCGTCATCCCGGCCAGCTCGTCGGCAAGTCGCCCTATCTGCAGGCGGTCAGTGTCGTCGGCTTGAACGAAGGCATCGGTAGCGTCGTTGATGTCATGATCGACACGGTGCTGTCCAACAGCCTGTCCGGCGTTCCCGCCGGCCGCCCTGCCGCGGACCGCGCCGCATGAGGCACCGGGTGTGAGCACCGCTTCGGAAATCGAGGTTCGTAACGCGCCGCAGATCGTCGCCTTTGACGACAATGCCCTGCTTCCGGCCCTATTTGGTCAGCACGATCGCCACCTTGCGCGCATCGAACAACTGCTCGGCGTCACTTTGTCATCGCGTGGCAATCACGTCGCCATCGCCGGTGATGCCGCCGCGCAGAAGGTGGCGCGCGCGGTGCTGCTGACGCTGTACCAGCGTCTCAAGCGCGGCCTCGACGTCACACCAGGCGAAGTCGATGGGGCCGTGCGGATGGCGAATGCTGAATCCTCGGGTGGTGCTGGCATGGACGATGGCGATGCGGTCATCCGAACCCGCCGGCGCACCATCAATGCGCGCTCACCGCGCCAGCGCGATTACCTGCGTGCCTTGCTGTCGCACGACCTGACCTTCGGCCTTGGCCCCGCCGGCACCGGCAAGACCTATTTGGCCGTCGCCGTCGCCGTCCAGATGCTGACGAGCAACCGCGTCAGCCGCATCATCCTGTCGCGTCCGGCGGTGGAAGCAGGCGAGCGTCTCGGATTCCTGCCCGGTGACCTCAAGGAAAAGGTCGATCCCTACCTGCGACCGCTCTACGACGCGCTCTACGACATGCTACCCGCCGAACAGGTAGAGAAGCGGCTGGAGACCGGCGAGATCGAAGTGGCGCCGCTGGCCTTCATGCGTGGCCGCACGCTCGCCAACGCCTACGTCATTCTTGACGAGGCGCAGAACACCACGCCGATGCAGATGAAGATGCTTCTCACCCGGCTGGGTGAAGGCTCCAGCATGGTGGTCACAGGCGACCTGACGCAGATCGACTTGCCGCGCGGCGTGCAATCCGGCTTGCGCGAAGCGATCACGGTGCTGAACGGCGTCGAAGGCATCGCCTTTGTCGAATTCTCCGACACCGATGTCGTACGCCACCCGCTGGTGGGTCGCATGGTGCGCGCCTATGACGCCTATGAACGCAGCCAGCCAGGGCACGACCCGTCGAAGCCATGAGCGTGGCGATCGCCGTGACCATCGAAAGCGACATATGGGCCGCGCGGCTCCCCGACGCCGAGGCGCTGGTGGAAGACGCCGCGCGCGCCGCGCTGTTGGCGGCGCCACCGTCGATCGACCCGGCTGAACTCAGCATTGTGCTGGCCGACGACGCGCTGGTGCAGACGCTGAACAGCACCTATCGCGGCAAGGACGCGCCCACCAACGTGTTGTCCTTTCCGCAGGAGCCGATCATGCTGCCGGGCATCCCTGCGCCGCTCGGTGATGTCATCCTGGCCTTCGAGACCATCGCGAGCGAAGCCAGCGCGCAGGGCAAGACGCTCAACGACCATGTTACCCATCTCGTCGTGCACGGCGTGTTGCACATCGTGGGCTTTGATCACGAAACTGACTTGGACGCCGAAACGATGGAAGATCTTGAGCGCCGTATCCTGGATGTCATGGGCGTGGCCGATCCTTATCGCCTCGACGGAACCCTGCAATGAGCGACCCCAACACGACCAAAGCGCCAGGCGAAGACGAGCCGCCGCGACGACAGCGCTCGGTCGGTGTCTGGCTGCGCTCCCTTGTGAAGCGCGGCGAGGATTCGTCGCTGCGCGACGACCTACTGGAGCTGATCGAGCAGCGCGACGACGCCGACCGCGAGATCGGGCCGGAAGAGCGCATCATCCTGTCCAACCTGGTGAAGCTTGGCGAGTTGCGCGTCGATGACGTGATGATCCCGCGGGCCGACATCATCGCCATCGATGCAACCAGCACACTCGACGGCGCGATCAAACTGTTCCGCGAGGAGTTTCACTCTCGCTTTCCCGTCTACCGCGACACGCTCGACAATGTTGTGGGCATGATCCACATCAAGGACCTGATGGCCTTCTGGGGCAACGAACGCGAGTTCGACCTACCCGGCATTGTCCGCGAAGTTCTGTTCGTGCCGCGTTCGATGCCGGTTCCCGATCTGCTGCTCCGCATGCGCACCAAGCGCGTGCACATGGCGATCGTCGTTGACGAATATGGCGGTACCGACGGCCTCGCCACAATCGAAGACCTGGTCGAAGCCATCGTTGGCGAGATTGACGACGAGCATGACGAAATCGAGGTGCCGCTGATCGTCGAGGCGCGCAAGGGCCTGTTCGAGGTCGATGGCCGCGCCGAAGTCGAGGAGCTCGAGCAACGCCTAGGCGTCGACTTCCTGCCCGAAGACCGCGATGAAGACATCGACACGGTTGCGGGCCTGGTTGCCTCGCTGGCCGGCCGCGTGCCGCAGCGTGGTGAGGTTATCTCGCATCCGGACGGCATCGAGTTTCAGGTTGTAGAGGCTGATCCGCGCCGGGCTATCCGGCTCCGCGTCCGCCGCGTCGAAGCCAAGCGCGACGCGCCCGCACCCGCTGCCGGAACGGCATGACGGCGATAGCGGCGGTCATCGGCGGCCTCACTGGCTGGCGCCGCCATGCTTGCGCGCTGGTTCTGGGATTGATCGCTGCCGGGGCGTTGCCGCCTGCGGGATTATGGCCATTCCTCTTCGTCGCCTTTCCGCCTCTGCTCTGGCTGATCGATGGCGCGCCCCGCGCGCGCACTGCTTTTGCCGCCGGCTGGTGGTTCGGATTCGGCTATCTGGTCGCGGGCCTCCACTGGCTCGCCTACCCGATGCTGATCGAGCCGGACCGCTTTGCCTGGATGATCCCCTTTGCGGTGGGCGGCTTGCCGGCGGCGCTTGCCATTTTCATGGGCCTCGCCACGCTTGTGACCTGGCTTGCTGTCGCGCCGGGCTGGCGGCGCGTACTGATTCTGGGTATCGCCTGGACCGGCTTTGAATGGCTGCGCGGCACGATCTTGACGGGCTTCCCGTGGAATCTCATCGGCTATGCCTGGTCGGAGAATCTTGCGGTCATGCAACTTGCTGCGGCGGTTGGTGTCTATGGCCTCAGCCTGATCACCGTGTGGGTCGCGACCATGCCTGCGACGTTGGCAGCGCAATCGGCGCCGCGGCGCGTGACGCGCTGGCTGCCGACCGGACTCGCGCTCACGTTTTTCGCGGCCGCCTGGATCGGTGGTGCGTGGCGTCTCGATGCGAACCCGACCGCGTTGCTCAACGATGTTCGCCTGCGGCTGGTGCAAGCGAACGTCGCTCAGAAGCTGAAGTGGGAGCCGGGCCAGCGCGAAGCCAACCTGCTGCGTCATGTCGTGCTCAGCCGGAAGGAAGGAGAGGCGCCAAATCTCATTGTCTGGCCCGAGACGGCATCGACCTTCCAGATCGACAGCGGCAACGCCGCCGCGCGCGTCGTTGCTGAAGCTGTGCCGCCGGGCGCGCTGGTCGTGACCGGTGCGCCGCGCGGCAACGGCTTGCCAGGTGCCGCCTATCGCGCCTTCAACAGCATGCAGGCGGTGACGGGCGATGGCGCCGTCGCCGCGACCTACGACAAGCACCATCTGGTCCCATTTGGTGAATACCTGCCGCTGCGTCCCGTGCTGCGCCGTCTTGGCATGGAGCAACTCGCCCAGGGTGGGATCGACTTTTCCGCCGGCGAAGGACCGCAGACCATTGCGCTGCCGGGCGCGCCGCCGTTCAGTCCGCTGATCTGCTACGAGGCGATCTTTCCCGCCGGCGTGGTCGATCTGGACCAACGCCCCGCCTGGCTGCTCAGCCTGACCAACGATGCATGGTTCGGCCCTGGCGCGGGTCCGTGGCAGCATTTCCAGATGGCGCGCATGCGCGCCGTCGAGCAGGGGCTGCCGATGGTCCGGGCGGCCAACACGGGCATTTCCGGCGTGATCGACCCGGTCGGCCGAATTCTCTCGCATCTTGAGATCAACACCGAAGGCGTACTCGACGCCGTCCTGCCGTTGGCGTTGGAGCGCCTGCCGCCCTATGCCCGCTTTGGCGACCTGATCGTTTTCACCTTCGGACTGGTGGGCATCCTGATGGTCTGGTTGAGTGGTTGGCGGCGTATTTCTACCTGACTGTGCAAATTCGCATATCGTTTCCGGTTTTGTTGACCAACCGAAACGAGGTAACTAACAATCTAAAAGCTCATCGGCGGCCGGGATCGGCAACTGGTGGGTGTGTCGGCGGTTCCAAACTGGGGGGTGGGAGCTGTCATGATCTCTTTCGACGCGGACACCGTGGCCCCCAAAACATCCTCCGGAAAAAGCCGGCGCGACCCGATCGACAGCCATGTAGGCAGTCGTGTTCGTCTCCGCCGCACGCTGCTGGGCATGAGCCAGGAAAAACTTGGCCAGGCCGTCGGCATTACCTTCCAGCAAATCCAGAAATACGAGCGTGGCCTGAACCGGATCGGCTCAAGTCGCCTTTACCAGTTCGCCCAGGTCCTGGGCGTCCCGGTCGCCTATTTCTTCGAGAATTTGCCGGCCGACGGGGTCGTGGCCCCTGACCGGGCTGGCGGTCTGGCAGAGCCTGGCAGCGCGCCGCCGCCGATGGAGGACGACAATTTCTCGCGCCGGGAAACCCTGGAACTGGTGCGCGCTTATTACCGCATTGGCGACCGCAACACACGACGGCGCATCTATGAACTGATCAAGGCAGTGGCCGGGGAACCGGTCAGCGACACGGAATCATCCTGAGGCGGCCCCGCTGCCCTTGACCCCGGCGATAAACTTTTCAATAAATCACGCGCCCGCCGGCCAGCCTCAGGCTTGATGCGCCGTTGCGCCCGGGGGTGTCGACCTGTGGCGTCATTCGGCCCGGTGCGACCGCCCAACAGCTTCCCGGTCCGAAGAGCGAGGAATTACGGCATGTCACGCGCCAGTTATCTGTTCACGAGCGAGTCGGTCTCCGAAGGTCACCCCGACAAGGTGTGCGACCAGATCTCGGACGCGGTCGTGGACGCCTATCTCGCGGAAGAGCCGGAAGCGCGCTGCGGCGTCGAGACGCTGACGACCACCAACCAGATCGTCGTGGCCGGCGAGGTTCGCGGCCCCGCGAAGGTGCTGAAAAGCATCGAGGGTCTGGCCCGCGACGTGGTCAAGAAGATCGGCTACGAGCAGGCGGGCTTCCACTGGAAGAACGCCAAGGTGGATGTCTATGTCCACAGCCAGTCGGCCGACATCGCGAAGGGCGTCGACGCAGCGGGCAACAAGGACGAAGGCGCGGGAGACCAGGGCCTGATGTTCGGCTATGCCTGCCGCGAAACCGACGTGCTGATGCCGGCGCCGCTGATTTATTCGCACCGCATCCTCAAGTTGATGGCAGATGACCGCCATAGCGGCAAGATCAAGCAGTTCGGTCCTGACGCGAAAAGCCAGGTCACGCTGCGCTATGAAAACGGCAAGCCGGTTGCTGCGACCTCGGTCGTCGTGTCCACGCAGCATGCCGAAGGCGTCAGCCAGGAAGACGTGCGCGAACTGGTGCGCCCCTACGTTCTTTCGGTGCTGCCGAAGGGCTGGATGTGCCCGGAAGACAACTTCTACGTGAACCCGACTGGCAACTTCGTCATTGGCGGACCCGATGGTGATGCCGGCCTGACGGGCCGCAAGATCATTGTCGACACCTATGGCGGTGCCGCGCCGCATGGTGGCGGTGCCTTCTCGGGCAAGGACCCGACGAAGGTCGATCGTTCGGCGGCCTATGCTGCGCGCTATCTCGCGAAGAACGTGGTCGGCGCCGGCCTTGCCGATCGCTGCACCATCCAGCTCGCCTATGCCATCGGCGTGTCCAAGCCGCTGTCGCTCTATGTCGACACGCATGGCACGGGCAAGGTTGATGAGGCGAAGCTCGAGAAGGTGCTGGAGCAGGTGATGAACCTGACGCCGCGTGGTATTCGCACGCATCTCAAGCTCAACCGTCCGATATATTTGCGCACCGCGGCCTATGGCCATTTCGGCCGTGAGCCGGATGCCGAAGGCGGGTTCAGCTGGGAGAAGCTCGATCTCGTCGACGAACTCAAGTCGGCGCTCCGCTAAGGACCGTGCGACGTTCGCGGCTTCGGCCGCGGGCGTTCGCAGTTTTTACGGCCGCCGTCAGGGTCATCGGCTGCGGCCTGCCCAGCAGGCCTTGCTGGACGAATGGCTGCCGCGCCTCGGCATCGATATTGCCGAGGCCGCGACGGCCTCGTGCGATCCCCGGACCTTGTTCGCACCGCCGCTCCCGACGGTCTGGCTGGAGGTCGGCTATGGCGGTGGCGAGCATCTGGCGGCCCAGGCGCTTGCGCACCCCACCACCGGCCTGATCGGCTGCGAACCCTATGTGAATGGCGTGGCCAGCCTGCTGCGTCAGGTGGCCGAAGGCGGCCAGCGCAACATCCGCATCTTCGGCGACGATGCACGGCTTCTTATCGACACGCTGGCCGATGCCAGTGTCGATCGCGTCTTCCTGCTGTTTCCCGATCCCTGGCCGAAGGTCCGGCACCACAAGCGCCGCTTCATCCAGCCCGGCAACCTTGACGCGCTGGCCCGGGTTCTGGCGGACGGCGCAGAGTTTCTCTTTGCCACGGACCATATGGGGTATGCCCGCTGGGCTTTGGCCCATCTGACGGTACATCCCGCCTTCAAGTGGCAGGTTGAGGTGCCAGCCGACTGGCGTGAACCCCCTGTCGGGTGGCAGCCGACACGCTATGAGGCGAAGTCGATAGCACAGGGCCTGCCCCGAGCTTATCTGCGCTTCCGTCGCCTCCCGCGGGGCGCGGTATAGGGCCGGGTCTTGAAAAAGCCCGGAAAACCGCTTATTCTCTGGTCATCCAATAAATAGAAGCGTTTGGGTCCTTCCGGAAACGGAAGCGGGCGGCCCTCGGCTTTTGCGTGATGCAAGGTTCTCGGTTGTTGAATGGTTCAGGTCTCTAGCATCGAACAGTTGATCGAGCCGACGGTGGAATCCATGGGATTCGGCCTTGTTCGCGTGCGCTTGCTCGCCGGCGGCAACACCCAGACCTTGCAGATCATGATCGAACGTCTGGGCTCGGCCGAGCGCAACGAACTCGGCGATGGCGGCATCACCGCTGACGATTGTGCAGAAGTCTCGCGCGCCGTGTCGGCCATCCTCGACGTCGACGATCCGATCGCCGGTGCCTATGTGCTGGAGGTGAGCTCGCCGGGCATCGACCGGCCTCTCACCCGCCTCAACGACTTCAGCCGCTTCGCGGGCCATGAATTGCGTCTTGAGATGCGGGCGCCGATCGACGGTCGCAAGCGCTTCAAGGGCGCGCTCCGCGGCACCGAAGGCGATCGCGTGCTGCTTACGCTCGACACGGGCGAGGTCGCGATCCCCTACGATAACATTTCCACTGCCAAACTTGTCCTGACGGACGCCTTGCTCGAGCAGGCCGCGCTTGCCGCGGAACGCCAGCAGGCCGCCAACAACGAACGGATGTGAAGACCATGGAACCGAGAATGGGCGTCAGCCAGAACCGCATCGAACTGCTGCAGATTGCCGATGCGGTGGCGCGGGAAAAGGTGATCGAACGCGACACCGTCCTGATCGCCATGGAAGAAGCCATTCAGAAGGCCGCCCGCTCAAAATACGGCGCCGAGAACCTAATTCGCGCCGAAATCGATCGCTCGACCGGCGAGATCCGCCTGTTCCGCTGCCTTGAGGTGAAGGAAGGCATCGAGAACGAGGCGACCGAGATCAGCCTGCCCGACGCGCAGCGCCGCAACCCCGAAGCACAGCTTGGCGACATCATCGCCGAACCTCTGCCGCCGATCGACTTCGGTCGCATCGCCGCACAGACGGCAAAGCAGGTCATCGTGCAGAAGGTGCGCGAGGCCGAGCGTGAACGTCAGTATGGCGAGTACAAGGACCGCATCGGCGAAATCGTCAACGGCATCGTCAAGCGCGTCGAATACGGAAACGTGACAGTCGACCTCGGCCGTGCCGAGGCGGTGATCCGCCGGGACGAACTACTGCCGCGCGAAACCTTCCGCCAGGGTGACCGCGTGCGTGCCTATATCTACGACGTGCGCCGTGAGCCGCGCGGCCCGCAGATTTTCCTGTCGCGCACGCATCCGCGCTACATGGCGAAGCTCTTTGCCCAGGAAGTGCCAGAGGTTTACGACGGTATCATCGAGATCAAGTCGGTGGCCCGTGATCCGGGCAGTCGCGCCAAGATCGCGGTTATGTCTAACGACTCGGGCATTGACCCCGTCGGCGCCTGCGTCGGCATGCGCGGCAGCCGTGTGCAGGCCGTGGTGAACGAACTTCAGGGCGAAAAGATTGACATCATCCAATGGTCGCCGGACGAGGCCACATTCATCGTGAACGCCCTGGCGCCGGCGGAAGTGACCAAGGTGGTGCTCGACGAAGACAGCCATCGCGTTGAAGTGGTGGTTCCCGACGACCAGCTCTCGCTGGCGATCGGCCGCCGCGGCCAGAACGTCCGCCTTGCCTCGCAGCTCACAACCTGGGACATCGACGTCCTGACGGAGGCCGAGGAATCGGAACGCCGCCAGGAAGAGTTCCGCCAGCGCAGCAAGATGTTCATGGACACGCTGGACGTGGATGAGACCATCGCCCAGCTGCTGGTGACCGAGGGCTTCTCCAAGGTCGAGGAAATCGCCGACGCCGAAATTCGCGAGCTCGCAAATATCGAAGGCTTCGACGAGGATGTCGGCAGCGAACTGCAGGCCCGCGCCCAGACCTATATCGAAAAGCGCAACGCCGAACTGAACGACGAGCGTTTGTCGCTTGGTGTCACCGACGAGGTGGCCGCGGTCGATGGCATGACACCGCAAATGCTGGTTACGCTTGGCAAGAACGGCGTTAAGACGCTCGACGATCTGGGCGACCTCGCTGGCGACGAACTGATCGAGATGCTGCCCGAAGCCGGCCTGTCGGCGGACGAGGCGAACACGATCATCATGGCTGCGCGCGCCCACTGGTTCGAGGACGCCCCGGCTGAAGGAGCTTCGGCCTGACGGAAGCGGCAGACAGCGAAAGCGGGCCGGAACGGCGCTGCATTGTTTCGGGTCTCGTTGCCGACCGGAGCGGCATGGTCCGTTTCGTTGTCGGGCCGGACGGTGCCGTGGTTCCTGACGTGGACGGCAACCTGCCGGGTCGCGGTCTCTGGGTAACGGCGACGCGGGACAGCGTCGCCGCTGCCGTCGCGGGGCGGAAGTTTGCCCGGGCCGCGAAACGTGACGTTCGCGCTGCGCCGGAACTGGGTAGCGAAGTAGCGGCGCAACTGCTGCGTCGCTGCCAGAATATTCTCGGGCTTGCGCGCCGCGCGGGTCAGGCCATCACCGGGTTCGACCAGGTGCGGGAAGTATTGGAGAACGGGCGTGCCGTCGTGTTGCTGGCGGCGTCCGATGCAAGTGACGACGGGCGGCGCAAGTTGCGTGCGAAACGCGGGCAGATCCCGCTGATCGACAGCCTGACCGTCGCGGAATTGAGTTTGGCCTTTGGCCGGGAAAATGTGGTACATGCTGCGCTGCTGGCCGGTGGCTTGGCCAACAGATTCCTGACAGAGGCAACACGTTTTGCGGGTTTCCGCCCGCAGGAATCCAGCGCATCGATGCCCGATCGCGGGCGCGATGACGCGCAAGCTGGCGAAGTGAATGACTGAAGAAACAGACGAAAAGAAGCCCCTGACCCTCGCTGGTCGCGGCAAACTCGAAATGCGGCGCCCCCCGGCTGCGGCCGGGCAGGTGCGCCAGAGCTTCTCCCATGGCCGCTCGAAGACGGTCACGGTCGAGGTCAAGAAGAAGCGCGGTGCCGCACCGGCTGTGGCCGCCGCGCCTGCCGCCGCTCCGGCGCGTCCGGCAGCGCCAGCACCCGCGCCTGCACCGATCCGCAAGGCTGACACACCGGGCCCGACGCATGACGAGGCCGTTGACAGGTCCAGCGGCACGCCCAAGCCGCGCGTCATCCTCAAGACCCTGACGGACGAAGAGAAGGCCTCGCGCACGCGTGCGCTGGAAGAGGCCCGTCGCCAGTCGGTCGAAACGCGCGCGCGGGCCGAAGAGGAAGCCGCCCGTCGCGCCGAGGAAGATGCGCGTGCCACCGCCGAGCGCGAGGCGTCGAGCCGGCGCGAAGCCGAAGAGGCCGAGCGCAAGCGCCACGACGAAGCCTCGCGCACCAAGGCGGCCGATGTCGCTGCCGCGCGAATCGGCAAGGACGACGACGAAGATCAGGCCAAGCCGGTAGTCGCCGGCGCCACGCCCGTTCGCCCGACGACGGCCGAGGAAGACGAGCGCGTGCGCCGTCCGGGCGCCAAGGTGGAGCCGCCGCGCCGTCCGGCTACCATGCGTGCCCGCGGCGACGATCGCCGCCGTGGCGGCAAGATGACGGTGCAGGGGGCGCTTGATGAGAACGAGCGCGTCCGCAGCCTGGCATCGTTCCGCCGTCAGCAGCAGCGCAACAACCGCCGCGACCAGGGCCCGGCCTCGCCGCAGAAAGTATTCCGCGACGTCATTCTTCCCGAGACCATCACAGTCCAGGAACTGGCGAGCCGCATGTCCGAACGCGGCGTCGACGTCATCAAGTCGCTGATGAAGATGGGCATGATGGTCACCATCAATCAGGTGATCGATGCCGACACGGCGGAACTTATCGCGACGGAATTCGGTCACCGCCCGAAACGCGTGTCGGCCTCCGACGTTGAAATCGGCCTGCGTGGTGATGAGGATGATTCGGATGCGAAGGATCCGCGTCCGCCAGTCGTCACCATCATGGGCCATGTCGACCACGGCAAGACCTCGCTGCTCGATGCGCTGCGCGCAACCGACGTGGCGGCGGGCGAAGCCGGCGGCATCACCCAGCATATCGGCGCCTATCAGGTGCAGCTCAAGTCGGGTGGCAAGATCACCTTCCTCGACACGCCGGGCCACGAGGCCTTCACCTCTATGCGCGCCCGTGGCGCCAAGGTGACCGACATCGTGGTGCTGGTCGTGGCGGCGGATGACGGCGTGATGCCGCAGACGATCGAGGCCATCCGACACGCGCAAGCGGCAGAAGTGCCGATCATCGTCGCCATCAACAAGATGGACAAACCCGGTGCCGAGCCCGACCGCGTGCGCCGCGAATTGCTGCAGCACGGCCTGGTTGCCGAAGAAATGGGCGGTGAAGTGATTACCGTGCCGGTTTCGGCGAAGACCAAGCAGGGCCTCGACAAGCTGGAGGAGCTGATACTTCTGCAAGCCGAGGTGCTCGAACTGCGCGCCAACGCAAACCGCCGTGCCGACGGCATCGTGGTCGAGGCAAAGCTCGACCGTGGCCGTGGCGCCGTGGCAAC
Organism: Alphaproteobacteria bacterium; assembly: GCA_947473325.1. GTDB lineage: Bacteria > Pseudomonadota > Alphaproteobacteria > SHVP01 > SHVP01 > CANJEJ01. The sequence continues at coordinate 24,948 of CANJEJ010000015.1, forward strand.
CGTGCTGATCCAGCGCGGCACGCTCCGCGTCGGCGACGTCATGGTCGCCGGCCGGGAATGGGGCCGCGTTCGCGCCCTGATCAACGATCGCGGCTTGCAGGTCGATGAAGTCCGACCAGGCGAGCCGACGGAAGTGCTTGGGCTTGCCGGCACGCCGGAAGCCGGTGATGAGTTCTCGGTTGTCGAGGATGAGACGCGCGCGCGCGATATCACGGCGTTCCGCACGGCGCAGGCGAAGTCCGCCATTGCCGCCACCACCGGACGCAGCTCGCTCGAGCAGATGTTCGACAAGATCAAGGTCGGTGAGGCAAAGACGCTGCCGATCATCGTCAAGGGTGACGTGCGTGGTTCGGTCGAGGCGATCCAGCAGGCGCTGGAAGGCATATCGACGGATGAAGTGTCCGTTCGCGTCCTCCACAGCGCGGTTGGCGCCATCACGGAGTCCGATGTGACACTGGCGCAGGCTTCGCGGGCGCTTATCATTGGCTTCAACGTCCGCGCCAACGCCCAGGCCCGCGACCGGGCCAAGCGCGACAACGTCGATATTCGCTATTATTCGATCATCTACAATCTTGTGGATGACATGAAGGCATCGCTCTCGGGCATGCTCAAGCCGGCGCTGCGCGAGAACACCCTTGGCCAGGCCCGGATCAAGGAAGTCTTCAGCATCACGAAGGTCGGCAAGATCGCCGGTTGTGAAGTGGTCGAAGGCGTCGCCCGCCGTGGCGCCCGTCTCCGCCTGCTGCGCGACGATGTCGTGATCCACGAAGGCGCCATCGACACGCTGAAGCACTTCAAGGATGACGTCCGCGAAGTGCGTGCCGGTTCCGAATGCGGTATCGCGATCGAGAACTATCAGGACGTGCAGGTCGGCGACATGATCGAAATCTACGAGGTCCAGGAGATCGCGCGCACTCTCTAGCGCACGATCCGGTCCCGTTCGATCTGATGCCCAGTCTGAGGAGTTGCCATGGCACGCTCGCCTGATCGCGCGCCCAGCCAGCGCCAGCGCCGTGTGGCGGAAGTGATGCGCCATGGCCTGGCGGAAATCCTTGCCCGCGGCGAATTGCGCCATGAGGCGCTGAGCGGCGTCTCCGTCACCGTGTCGGAAGTGCGCGTCAGTCCCGACATGCGCAATGCCACTGCATTCGTCATTCCGCTCGGCGGCGAGAAAGCCGATGCCGTGATCGAAGGCCTGACGGCTTGCGCGCCGTATATTCGCGGGGTGCTCGGCCGCCAGCTGCAGCTGCGTCATGCGCCGCAGATCAGCTTCACCCTCGACAACTCGTTCGACTACGCAGAGCGCATCGATTCGTTGCTCCGCACGCCACCGCGCGAGGAATAGCGGGTGAAGCGGCGCGGCCAGCCCATCACGGGCTGGGTGATTCTCGACAAGCCCCTTGGTCTTTCTTCGGCGGCAGCGGTGGGCATCGTCCGCCGCCTGTTCGACGCGGCCAAGGCGGGCCATGGCGGCACGCTCGATCCTCTCGCCACCGGCGTGCTGCCCATCGCGCTTGGCGAGGCGACCAAGACCATGTCGATGGTGCTCGAGGGCGACAAAGCCTATCGCTTCACCCTGACTTTCGGGGAATCCCGAAACACCGACGATGGTGAGGGCGTGGTGACCGCCACCAGCCTGGTTCGTCCAGACTCTGCCGCCATCCAGGCTGTCATCCCGCGCTTTACAGGGGCGGTCGAGCAGGTGCCGCCGGCCTATTCGGCGATCAAGGTGGGTGGTGAACGCGCTTATGCCCTGGCTCGGGCTGGCGAAGCCGTCCAACTTGATGCCCGGACTGTCCAGATTGATCGGCTGGAATTGCTGTCTTGCGAGGGGGATAAGGCGGAATTTGCCGTCGATTGCGGCAAAGGCACCTATATCCGGTCACTCGCCCGCGATCTGGCGCTAGCTCTTGGGTCGGTCGGCTATATGTCGGCCCTGCGTCGGACCAAGGCGGGGCGCTTCACGGAAAAGGCGGCCTTTTCGCTGGATTCACTGGAGGCCTTACGCCATAGTGCGCGCCTCGCGGAAGCCTTGCTGCCGCTTTCTGCTGTGCTGGACGACATCCCGGCTCTGGCAATGAGCGACGATGATGCGCACAGGCTGCGATGCGGCCAACGCATCCGGGTTTCCGGTTCCACCCAGGGCATCGTTTTCGTCACTGCGGATGGAAAGCCCGTTGCCCTCGCGCGTATCGAGGCCGGCGTGGCCGAATCGATACGCGTTTTCAATCTTTAGAACTGGAGCAACGCCCGATGTCGATTACGACTCAGCGCAAGGCCGAGGTTATCGGCGAATACGCCAACACCAAGACGGACACCGGCTCGCCGGAGGTTCAGGTCGCGATCCTGACGGAACGCATCAACAACCTGACCGAACACTTCAAGGATCACAAAAAGGATCTGCATTCGCGCCGTGGCCTTCTGATGATGGTCAACCGGCGCCGTCGGCTCCTCGACTACCTCAAGGCGACGCATGTTGATCGCTACGAGGAACTGATCAAGCGTCTGGGCCTGCGTAAGTAGGTCACGATGCGACCGGACGGAATGGCCATGCCAGACCGTGACCGGCAGACTGCGACCGCCGGATGGCTGGCGGTCGCGACCGCGGAAATTTCCTTCCGCACCCCAGCCACAGAACGGCGCGCGGCGGCCCGATAGGGGCTTTGCCGATCGCGCCGTCGTGGCTGCTTTACGGCCTGGGCATGGGGCTCAGGCCGGACCGGCGATGGCATAAGGCTGTCGCCCGACCGTAGGACGAAGACAGATATGTTTACGATTCATCGCAAGGAACTGATGTGGGGCGGACGCAAGCTCACGCTGGAGACGGGCCGCATCGCGCGCCAGGCCAACGGCGCCGTGCTCGTCACCTATGGCGAAACCGTCGTGCTCTGCACTGCCGTTGCGCAGAAGTCGCCGAAGCCCGGCATCGACTTCTTCCCGCTCACCGTGAATTACCAGGAAAAGACCTTTGCCGCCGGCAAGATACCGGGCGGCTTCTTCAAGCGTGAGGGTCGCCCGGCCGAGAAAGAGGTGCTGACGTCGCGCCTGATCGACCGCCCGATCCGTCCGCTTTTCGCCAAGGGCTTCAAGAACGAAACCCAGGTCATCTGCACCGTGCTGGCGCATGACCTCGAGAACAACCCGGACATGCCGGCCATGATCGGCGCCTCGGCGGCGCTGACAATCTCGGGCATTCCCTTCCTCGGCCCGATCGGCGCTGCGCGCGTCGGCTATGTCGACGGCCAGTACGTGCTGAACCCGACGCCGGCGGATCTGGAAAAGACCCAGCTCGACCTCGTCGTTGCCGGCACTGCCGATGCGGTGCTGATGGTCGAATCCGAAGCGCAGCAGCTGTCGGAAGAAATCATGCTCGGCGCCGTGATCTTCGGCCAGGATTCGTTCAAGCCGGTGATCGACGCGATCATCGCGCTGGCCGAACTCGCGGCGAAGGATCCGTGGGACATGCCGAAAACCGAAGGCAAGGATGCGCTCAAGTCGACGCTCCATGGCCAGATCGGCAGCGACCTCGCAGCGGCCTATACTCAACGCGACAAGCAGGCCCGCACCAACCTCTTGAGTCAGGCCAAGGCAAAGGCCGTGGCGGCGATGGCCGACCAGGAATCGAACGTTGTCAGCGATCTCTTCAAGGACATCGAGAAGGACATCGTTCGCGGCCAGATCATCAAGACGGGCGTCCGCATCGACGGCCGCAACGGCCGCCAGATCCGTCCCATCGTGGCGCAGACCGACGTGCTGCCCCGCGTGCACGGTTCGGCGCTCTTCACCCGCGGCGAGACCCAGGCGCTGGTCGTCACCACGCTGGGCACCGGCCAGGATGAGCAGATCATCGACGCGCTCGAGGGCGAGTACCGCGAGCATTTCATGCTGCATTACAACTTCCCGCCGTACTCCACCGGCGAGACGAAGTTCATGTCTTCGCCCGGCCGCCGCGAAATCGGCCACGGCAAGCTGGCGTGGCGCGCCATCCGGCCGTTGCTGCCGGATCACGCGACGTTCCCCTACACGCTCCGCGTCGTGTCGGAAGTAACGGAATCGAACGGCTCGTCGTCGATGGCCACCGTGTGCGGCGCCTCGCTCTCGCTGATGAGCGCCGGCGTCACGCTGAAGTCCGCCTGCGCCGGTATCGCCATGGGCCTGATCCTAGAGAAGGATGGCAGCTACGCCATCCTGTCCGACATCCTGGGTGACGAAGATCATCTGGGCGATATGGACTTCAAGGTCGCAGGCACCAAGGACGGCATCACTGCGCTGCAGATGGACATCAAGGTCACGGGCATCACCCGCGACATCATGAAGGCCGCGCTGGCTCAGGCGCAGGAAGGCCGCATCCACATCCTGGCCGAGATGGCGAAGGCGCTGAACACCGCGCGCGAGACCATCAACAGCCATGCGCCGCGCATCACCACACTGCAGATTCCGAAGGACAAGATCCGCGAAGTCATCGGCACGGGCGGCAAGGTGATCCGCGAGATCACCGAAGTGACCGGCGCCAAGATCGACATCGAGGATGACGGCACGATCAAGGTGGCAAGCGCCAGCCAGGAATCGTCCGACGCCGCCATCGCCTGGATTCGCAATATTGTCGCGGAACCGGAGATGGGCGTGATCTACAAGGGCAAGGTCGTGAAGGTCGTCGATTTCGGCGCCTTCGTGAACTTCATCGGCAATCGCGATGGCCTTGTCCACATTTCGGAACTCGCCCCGCGTCGCGTCGGCAAGGTGACCGATGTGATCAACGAGGGCGACGAAGTGTGGGTAAAGGTCCTGAGCTTCGATGACCGCGGCAAGGTCCGCCTCAGTATGAAGCAGGTTGATCAGGCCACCGGCCAGGAAGCCGCGCCTGAGGCCAAGGCTGAAGCGACCCCCTAACGTATTCGTCAGGGTATCTGGCCGGGTACCCCCCGCTTGGTATGGTGTGGAATCGTTCTATATTGAGGGGACGAGTCCACACCGCCTCGCCGGGGTCGGCCCGGCCGGAGATAGGTTCGTGAAGCCACTCAAAACACTGCGCATTTCCGGATTTGATGCCCTGCCCCTGGTCGAAGGCGGCAAGGGCATTTCTGTGTCCAACGGCGAAAGCTCCGGCGCCTGGGCATCAGCCGGCGGCGTCGGCACGTTCTCTGGCGTGAACGCCGATTCCTACGACGTCGGCGGACATCCGGTACCGCAGACCTATCACGGTCGCACGCGTGTCGATCGGCACGAAGAACTCATCAGCTACGCGATCAACGGCGGCATTGCCCAGGCCCGCATCGCCCGCGACCTCACCGGCGGCAAGCATCCCATCCACATGAACGTGCTGTGGGAGATGGCAGCGGCAGAGCGTGTCCTCGTCGGCGTGCTCGAAGGGGCCAAGGGCCTGATCAATGGCGTCACCTGCGGCGCCGGCATGCCCTATCGCCTGTCGGAACTCGCGGCGAAATATGGTGTCTGGTACTACCCGATCGTTTCGTCGGGCCGTGCCTTCCGTGCGCTGTGGAAGCGCGCCTATCACAAGCAGGCAGAATGGCTCGGTGGTGTGGTCTACGAAGACCCTTGGCTTGCCGGCGGTCACAACGGCTTGTCGAACAGCGAAGACCCGAACAAGCCGGAAGACCCCTATCCCCGCGTCCGCCAGCTGCGCGAGACGATGCGCGAATTCGGCCTCAACGACACGCCAATCATCATGGCGGGCGGTATCTGGTTCCTACGCGAATGGGACCACTGGATCGACAATCCGGAACTGGGCCCGATCGCCTTCCAGTTCGGCACGCGGCCGCTGGTGACCAAGGAGAGCCCGATCTCCGACGCCTGGAAGCAGCGCCTGCTGACGCTGAAGGAAGGCGACATCTACCTCAACCGTTTCAGCCCGACCGGCATGTGGTCGAGTGCGGTGGAGAATGACTTCATGCGCGATCTGAAGGCGCGGACGGCCCGCCAGATCGCCTACACCAACGAGCCGATGGGCGATCATTTCGTCGAACTGCCACTCGGCGCGCGCAAGAAGCCGGTCTACGTCACCGAGCACGACAAGGTGCTTGCCGAAGGCTGGATCGCGGACGGCGAGACGGAACCGGTGAAGACGCCCGACCAAACGCTGGTCTTCGTGACGCCGGAAAAGCTGCGCGAGATCCGTACCGATCAGGTCGAGTGCATGGGCTGCCTGTCGCACTGTCACTTCTCGAACTGGTCGCAGGACGAAGGTCACACGACCGGGAAGAAGCCTGACCCGCGCAGCTATTGCATCCAGAAGACGCTGCAGCAGATCAGCCATTCCGAGGAAGTCGATAACCAGCTAATGTTTGCCGGTCATGCGGCGTTCCGCTTCGGCTCGGACCCTTTCTATTCGAATGGGTTCATTCCATCGGTGCGCCAGCTGGTCGAGCGACTGGTGACGGGAGACTAGTAGGGCGATGCGCAGCGAGGTTGTGAACCGTCCCTTTGCCCAGGCGCAGGAACAGTTGCGCACCGCAGGCCTGCGCCCGACGCGCCAGCGCCTCGGCCTTGCCCGTCTTCTTTTCGAACGCGAACACCGCCATGTCACGGCGGAAGCCCTGCATGGCGAGGCGCTGGACGCCGACATGCGGGTTTCGCTCGCCACGGTTTACAACACGCTGCACCAGTTCGTGCGAGTCGGCCTGCTGCGCGAGGTTGTCGTCAGCCCAGGCCGTTCCTATTTCGATACCAACACCGGCGATCACCACCATTTCTTTTTCGAAGGCAGTGGAACGCTGGCCGATATTCCGACCGACAGCGTCGAGCTTCGCCGCCTGCCTGCCGCGCCCGGCGGCACCCGCATCGGGCGCGTCGATGTCGTCATCCGGCTTGAGGACGATTCGCAATAAGTGTTTTGCGACAGTCCTTTGACGGCCTGATTAAAATTATTCCAAACTGTTGACAGGTTTCGCTGCGCGGTTCCACAATAGGGTCACGCGCGATGGCTCGACCATGCGCCAGCGATCGCAAGAGTCGCTTTGCATCATTCAGTGGGTTTACCGAACCTCGCAACTGCAGGAGGCCATGACCATGGCGAAGAATCTCAAGGGTACAAAGACTGAAGCCAACCTGAAGGCCGCGTTCGCCGGCGAATCGCAGGCCAACCGTCGCTATCTGTATTTTGCACAGAAAGCCGACGTCGAAGGCTTCAACGATGTCTCGACCGTGTTCCGTTCGACCGCCGAAGGCGAAACGGGTCATGCGCACGGCCATCTCGAATTCCTGGAATCTGTGGGTGACCCGGCGACCGGCCTGCCGATCGGCGAAACCGCGCTGAACCTGAAGGCCGCCATCGCTGGCGAAACGCACGAATACACTGACATGTATCCGGGCATGGCGAAGTCGGCGCGCGACGAAGGCTTCGACGAGATCGCCGACTGGTTCGAGACGCTCGCCAAGGC
>CANJEJ010000016.1 GCA_947473325.1 Alphaproteobacteria bacterium
ATGGTAAGCCGCTCGCCGCCCCGCCGGCGGCGCGGCTGTGGCGCTATCACAAGCCGCGCGGCCTCATCGTCACGCGCAGCGATCCGCAGAACCGGCCCACGATTTTCGAGGCGTTGCCGCCCGACATGCCCCGAGTTTTGTCGATCGGCCGGCTCGACCTCAATTCCGAGGGGCTCCTGCTGCTCACCAACGATGGCGAGCTGGCCCGCAGGCTCGAGCATCCCGACACCGCCTGGATTCGCCGCTACCGCGTACGCGCGAACGGCTTCCCCGATCCCGCGGCGCTGAAGGACCTTGAGGCCGGCATCACGGTCGATGGCGTGCGCTATGGCCCCATCACCGCTGCGCTCGACCGCCAGCAGGGCAGCAATGCCTGGCTCACCATGTCGATCCGCGAAGGCAAGAACCGCGAAATCCGCCGCGTGCTCGAACATCTCGGCCTGCGCGTCACCCGCCTCATCCGCCTCGCCTATGGCCCCTTCCAGCTCGGCAGCCTGCCCGAGGGCGAGGTGGAGCCGGTGCCGAAGAAGGTGATGCAGGACCAGCTGGGCAAAAAGGGCTAGGCCGTGCTGCGCATCTCCGGCGGCAAGCACCGCAACCGGCGTCTTGAGCCGCCCGAGGACCTGAGCGTCCGCCCCACCGCCGAACGCGCGCGCCTTGCCATCTTCAACCGGCTCGCGCACGGCCTGCTGGCCAGCGACGGCGCAAGCCTCGAAGGCATTCGCGTGGTCGATGTGTTTGCCGGATCCGGCGCGCTTGGCTTCGAGGCGCTGTCGCGCGGGGCCACCCATGTCACCTTCATCGAGAAGGACCGTGCCGCAGCGCGCCGTATCGAGCGCAACGCCGCCACGCTGGGCGAAAGCGCGCATGTCCAGGTGTTGCAGCGCGATGGCGTCAAGCCGGGCCATGCACTAGGTGCCTGTGAGCTTGCCTTCCTCGACCCGCCCTACCGGTCCGGTCTCAGCGAAGCTGCCTTGACGGCGCTGGCCGCTGACGGCTGGCTCGCGCCAGGCGCCATGTGCGTCGTGGAAACAGCATCGACGGAAGACACCGCCGTGCCCGCGGGGTTCACCGAGATCGACCAGCGAAAATACGGCGCCGGCAAGATCACGATGCTGCGCTGGGTAGGCTAGGACAGCCCCGCAACAAGGTGCGGATGCAGACCGGCCCCAGCCGCGACGACATTGGGGTGCAGCACGCTTGCGCGGTTGTACAGGAGTTCGTCCCCCGCCAGCGTGCTGATGTGGCCGCCCGCTTCATTCAGGATGACATGCGCGGCGGCCAGGTCCCAGTCGGCCTTTTGCGTCAGCGTGACGGTGGCGTCGAACTGGCCGGATGCCACCAGCGCCAGCCGGTACGCCATCGAGTTGACGAAGCGGAAGACGGCGCCGTTAGCTGTCTCACCCCAGTTCTTGCCGCGAAAGGTGCGCGCGCTCGACAGCAGCCGCGCGCCGACCAGGCTGCGCGCAGTGCTGCACTGGATCGGCAGGCCGTTCCTGCGTGCGCCTGAACCGGCCATCGCTTCGAACATCTCGTCGGTGGCAGGGTTGTAGACGACGCCGATTACCGGCCGACCTGCCTCGACCAGCGCGGCGACGACGGTGAATTCCGGCTCCTTCTTCAGGAAGGCGCGGGTGCCATCGATGGGATCGATGACAAAGACCTTCTGCGCCGAAAGGCGCGAGGAATCGTCCTCGGTTTCCTCGGATAGCCAGCCATAGTCGGGCCGCGCCTCGCGCAGGCGCTCCATCAGCAACTTGTCGACGGCATAGTCGGCTTCGCTGACCGGGTTGTCCGGCGCCTTTTCCCAGTGCTTGACCGTGCCGTCGAAGAAACGCTTCGCCACCGCACCGGCCTCGCGCACCGCTGCGAGCAGCAGCGTGCGGTCGGCCATGCGCTGCGCGAGAACGGTGTCGCTCATCCGGCGCCTGCGACGGTCATGCCCTCGATGCGCACCGTCGGCGCGTTGGTGCCATAGCGGAAGACGAGGTCGTTGGCCGGCGTCAGCTGGCGGAACATGTCTTTCAGGTTGCCGGCGATCGTGATTTCGTTGACCGGAAAGGCGATGGCGCCGTTCTCGATCCAGAAGCCGGCGGCGCCGCGGCTGTAGTCGCCGGTGACACCATTGACGCCGAAGCCGATCAGTTCGGTGACATAGAAGCCCGAGCCGATGTCGGCCATCAGCTCCTTCGGTGTCAGTTTGCCCGCCTGCATGTAGAGGTTGCTGGTCGACGGCCCCGGCGGGCCCGAAGTGCCACGGCTGGCATGACCGGTCGTCTGCAGGCCGAGCTGGTGGGCCGAGGCGCTGTCGAGGATCCAGCCGGTCAGCGTGCCGTTGTCGATCAGCGTCAGCGGCCGGGTCGCCACGCCCTCGCCATCGACTGGACGCGAGGCTTGGCCGCGCTTGCGGTGGGGATCATCGATCACGGTCACGCCTGGCGCGAAGACCTGGGTGCCGCGCGCCTCGCGCAGGAAGCTCGTCTTGCGCGCCACCGACTGGCCATTGACCGCGCCGGCGAGATGGCCGAGCAGGCCGTTGGAGACGCGCGGGTCGAAGACGATGGGAAACTGGCCCGAGGCCATGCGCCGCGGGTTCAGCCGTTTGAGCGCCCTCTCCGCCGCGTTGCGGCCCAGCCTGGCGGGTTCGTCGAGGTCGCCCTCATGGCGGGCGGAGGTGAAGTCGTAGTCGCGCTCCATCGCCGTGCCTTCGCCGGCGATGACCGACACGCTGACGGAATGGCGCGAGCCTGAATAGCTGCCGGCAAAGCCGTGCGAGGTGGCGAGGGCGACGGTCGAGCGGCCCCAGCTGGCGTCGGCCCCTTCGGAATTGGTAATGCCAGGCACGTTGCGGGCGACGTCCTCGGCGACGGCCGCCTTGCCATAGAGCTGCTCGGCATCCGGTTCGGCATCGTCGCAAAGGTCGAGGTCGGGCAGCGACCTGGCCAGCAGCGCCGGGTCGGCCAGGCCGGCGTGAGGGTCTTCCGGGGCGAGACGGGCCATGGCGACGGCGCGTTCGACCAGTTCGGCCACCGCCAGGGGCGAGCGGTCGGTGGCAGACACGATGGCGCTCCTCTTGCCGACAAAAACGCGCAGGCCCATGTCGCGCGATTCTGAGCGCTGCAGGTCTTCCCGGGCGCCCAAGCGCTGCGACACCGACAGGGACACGCCTTCGACCGCCACGGCGTCGGCCGCATCGGCGCCCGCCTTGCGGGCCTTGGCCACGAGATCAGTCAGGAAGGTCAGCGCCTGGGATTCGGCGTCGCGCATGGCAGCCATGAGAACTCCGCGAAGGGTGGCCTCGATATATAGGGGCTGGCCGGCGGGGTCGCCAGTGCGCCAAGGCCTGCCGGCAGACGCCGGCCGGCGCGAAGCCAATTGACGGCACGCCCGCGCGGGCCTAGACCCTTTTCACGGCCCCATTGCGGGAAATCATGTCGCTCTACCTGCCCATCGCCGAGATCGCGCTCAGTATCCCCCTCCTGCTTTTGCTGGGTGGTGTGATCGGGCTGCTTTCGGGGATGTTCGGCGTCGGTGGCGGCTTCCTGCTCACGCCGCTCCTCATCTTCCTGGGCGTGCCGGCCCCCGTCGCCGTGGGCACGGGTGCCAACCAGGTTGTCGCCTCATCAGTCTCGGGTGTGCTTGCGCATTGGCGGCGCGGCAATGTCGATGTGATGATGGCGGGCGTGCTCGTGGCGGGCGGCCTGGTCGGTGCCGGTTTCGGCGTCTGGCTGTTCGCGCTGTTGCGCCGCGTTGGCCAGGTCGATCTGGTGATCTCGCTGTCCTATGTCCTCCTGCTCGGCACGCTGGGCGCGATGATGCTCGCCGAAGGCATCCGCGCCTATCGCCGCCTGCGCTCGGCGCCCGGCCGGCTTACCAAGCTACACACGCATTACCTTGTGCATCGCCTGCCGCTGAAGATGCGCTTCCGCAAGTCGCGGCTCTACATCAGCGCGCTCCTGCCCCTCGGGCTCGGCCTCGTCATCGGCATCATGACGGCGATCATGGGCGTGGGCGGCGGCTTCCTGCTCGTGCCGGCGATGATCTACCTGATCGGCATGCCGACGGTGACGACGGTCGGCACCTCGCTGCTGCAGATCTCGATCGTCGGCTCAGCCGTCACCTTCCTGCAGGCGACCAGCAACCAGACGGTCGACATTGTCCTGGCGGTGATCCTGATCCTCGGTGGCGTCGTCGGGGCACAGATCGGTGCGCTGTTCGCGGGCAAGCTGCGTGGCGACCAGATCCGCATCATGCTCGGCCTGATCGTACTGGCCGTCGGCATCGCCGTCGCCGTCGATCTCGTGCTGCCGCCCGCCGACCTCTACATCCTGACGCCGGTGGCTGGGTGAGCTTGAGCCGCCGCGAGAGCGTGCGTCCGCTGCGCCACAACTAGTTCAGACTCCAGACCATGATGGGTTCGTCCCGGCCGCGCAGATTCTGCGGCGGGCGCTGCACCAGATTTTCTTTGAGCGCCGGTGTGCCAACGCGCGCCAACAAGGCGTCGCTCACCACCAGGCTGCAGTCGAGTTCGCGGGTCAGGTGTTCGATGCGGCTTGCCACATTCACCGTGTCGCCGATCACGGCATATTCCATGCGATTGACGTCGCCGGTGTCACCCAGCGTCACGGAACCGAAATGGACGCCGACGCCGATGCGCAGGGGCGCTTCACCCCGCGCCTGGCGTTCCGCATTCCAGGCGGTGCAGCGCTCGATAATGCGGCGGCCGCAGGCCAGTGCCCGGTCGGCATCGTCCGCTGCCGTTTCCGGCGTGCCGAAGGTCGCCATGATGCCGTCGCCCAGATACTTGTCGAGCGTACCGCGTTCCGCGAAGACGGAGTCGGCCAGCAGGCTATTGAGATCGCGCAGGGTTGCCATGACCTCGCGCGGCGGCTTGTTGGCGGCAAAGGCAGTGAAGCCGACGGCGTCGGCAAACAGTACGGCGACGTCCTGGCTGCGTGGCTCGGCCAGCGCTTCGTCGCGCGCCGCCAGCGTGTCGGCTATGGCGGGCGAGAAATAGCGCGCGAGGTTCGATCGCGCGCGTTCGGCTTCGGCGCTGCGATAGACGAGGCGGCGGAAGCGCTTCAGCGCGAAGGCGAGCGTGCCGGCGACCAACAGGAAGAATAGGTTGCGCTGCGCCACGCCGCCAAGATCGACATAGTTCGGGTCGGCGAAGGCGCGCAGATAGGCGTCGGGCCCATCGTTGAACACGCCGCCGACAATGGCGTAGGCGGCGGGATCCTGGAGCAGCAATGCCACGCCGGCCGAATAGGCGACAACCGCCATTACGCCGTTCCACATCACGAGCCTCGGCGCATAGGAAAACACGGCGGCGGCGATGAAGATGTAATAGGCATGCTCGCCGCTGAAGCGCAGGAACAGCGCGGCGGGGATCGTCAGCTCCTGCAGCGGGTTCGGGACCAGCACGATCAGGGTCAGCAACAGCATGTCGAGCGCGGCGAAGAGATAGGCGGGCCAGCGCCCGGTCACGCCGCGCCGGCGCAGCTTGTAGGGGCCATAGCCGAAGGCGATGAACAGGCTAAGCAGCAGCCACCAGTAGAGCACGCCCTGCCATTGCGTGATGATCGGCAGCCAGATCGCGGTGATGGCAACCAGCACCAGGCGCACGCGCAGGAACAGGCGCTGGCCTTCCGCCTCCTCCGCCGCGAATGCAAGCTGGATGCGGTCGATGGCAACGGGCGCCGATGTAGTTGGCTTCATTCCAGCGTCCAGACCAGGATTGGCTCCTCGCGGCCATCCAGGCGCTGCAACGCGGCGCGCTGCATGTCCTGCAGCAGTTCCGGCCCGTCCCCGGCCTCGCACGCCGCCGTGACCAGCGCCTGCGAGGCGGCCAGGCGGACATCGAGCTTGCGGGTCAGGTCCTGGATGCGGCTGGCCACATTCACCGTGTCGCCGATCACGGCGTATTCGATGCGTTGCTCGTCGCCGATGTCGCCAAGAATGACCCTTCCGTGGTGGAGGCCGATGCCGACATGGACCGGGTCGGCGCCGCGGGCGATGCGAGTTTGGTTCCAGGCGGCGATCGATTCAAGGATGGCCCGGCCGGCGGCGAGCGCGTTGGCGGCGTCGCGCGGGCCCGGCGACGGCGTCCCAAAGGTCGCCATGATGCCGTCGCCGAGATACTTGTCGAGCGTGCCGCCATGGGCAAAGACGTGCTGGGCGAAGCGGCTGTGCACCTCGCGCAGCAAGGCCAGCGCTTCCTCGGGCGCATGGGTTTCGGCATAGCTGGTGAAACCCCGGATGTCGGCGAACAGGACGGCAGCCTCCTGGCTGCGGCTCGCGCCCAGCGGCTGGTCGGTGTTCGCCAGCATGTCGACCATGTTGGGAGAGAAGTGGCGTGACAGGTTCGCCCGCGCCCGTTCCGCCACCGCATTGGCCAGCACCAGCCGTTGCACGCGCCACACGCCGAGCGCCAGCATCGCGCACACGATCAGCATCAGGATGATGGTCTGGGCATGCTCGTCGAGGGCGACGCGGTTGAGATCGCCCATCAGCCGGTTTCGCTCGTCCATGCCGAGCGCCATGAATTCCTGGTTCGGCACGCTCAGGATGAAGCTGCCAGGCTGGCTGAGAATCCACGCCACCCCTGCGGCATAGACAATCGCCGTGCAGAAGCCAGTCCAGAGCACGATCCGCGGCGAATAGGTGAAAAGCGACGCGACGAGGAAGATGTAGAAGTAGTGCTCGTTGCCGAAGCCGAGCATCGCGCCATAGGGCAGGATGCGCTCCTGAAATACATTCGGAACGAAGATGGCGAAGCCGACCAGCGCCACGTCCAGCAACTGAAACGCATAGGGCGCCAGCGCGCCGCCGAAGCCGTGCTTGCGAATCTCGTAATGCGCAACACCGAACATGCCCGACAGCAGCACGATCCCGATGTAATAGGCCGCCCAGCCCGGCGGGTTGATGAACAGCATCCATGTGCCGATGACGACCAGCACCGCCAGCCGCGCCCGCAACCACTGGCGCAGGCCGTAGAGTTCCTCGCGTTCGAAGGCCCGGCGGATGCGCTCGCGCCCCCGCTCATTGGGCAGGGCGGTGGCCTGGGCTTCGGTGATGGCGGTCATGGGAACCTCAGAGATGCCTGACAGCGTGAGCGGGCGAAACTCTAGACCACTCCGGTGATGATGGGCAGGCGGCGCCCGCGGGGCCGGGCGCTATTTCCAGATCGACTTGCCGCTGCCCGGCAGGCCGAGCTTCGTCCATTTTTCCGTCACCGTCTGGATGACGTCGTCGCTCATGCGCAGCGGCGTGCCCCATTCGCGTTTGGTCTCGGGCGGCCATTTGTCGGTGGCGTCGAGGCCGATCTTGGAACCCAGGCCCGATTCGGGTGAGGCGAAGTCGAGATAGTCGATCGGCGTATTCTCGATGACGGTGATGTCGCGCGCCGGGTCCATGCGGGTCGACACCGCCCACATCACGTCCTTCCAGTCGCGCGCGTTGATGTCTTGGTCCACCACGATCACCCATTTCGTGTACATGAACTGGCGCAGGTAGGACCACACCGCCATCATCACGCGCTTGGCGTGGCCAGGGTATTGCTTCTTCATCGACACGACCGCGATGCGATAGCTGCAGCCCTCGGGCGGCAGCCAGAAATCGACGATCTCGGGAAACTGCTGGCGGATCAGGGGGATGAACACCTCGTTCAGCGCCTCGCCCAGCACCGACGGCTCGTCCGGCGGCCGGCCGGTGAAGGTCGACAGGTAGATCGGGTCGCGCCGCATGGTGATGGCGGTGACCTGAAAGACGGGAAAGCGTTCGACCGCGTTGTAATAGCCGGTGTGGTCGCCATAGGGGCCTTCGTCGCCCACCTCATCCGCCAGCACATGGCCTTCGATGACGATCTCGGCCTCCGCCGGCACCTTCAGCGGCTGGGTCCGCGCCTCGACCAGCTCCACCTTCTTGCCGCGCAGCAGGCCGGCAAACTGGTATTCCGACAACGTTTCCGGCACCGGCGTGACGGCGGCCAGCACCGTGCCGGGATCGGCGCCGATCACGGCGCAGGCCGGCATCGGCTTGCCGGGATTGGCTTCCTGCCAGCGGCGGAAATGCAGCGCGCCGCCGCGATGGGCGAGCCAGCGCATCAGGGTGCGGTCGCGGCCGATCACCTGCATGCGATAGATGCCGAGGTTGGCGCGGCCGTCGACTCCTTCGGTCACCACCAGCGGCCAGGTGATCAGCGGTGCCGGTTCGCCCGGCCAGCAGGTCTGGATCGGCAGCTTGTGCAGGTCGATGTCGGCGCCGGTCCACACGATGTCCTGGCAGGGCGCGCGCGACGTCACGCGCGGCTTCATCGCCAGCACGGTCTTCAGTAGCGGCAGCATCTCCATCGCCTCGCGCCAGCCGCCGGGCGGCTCGGGCTGGCGCAGGAAGGCGAGCGTCTCGCCGACGCTGCGCAGTTCCTCGGGCTTGCGACCGATGGCGGCGGCGACGCGGGCGACGGTGCCGAACAGGTTGACCGCCACCGGCATGTCGGAACGCTGCCCATCGGCGCGCAGCGCGTTCTCAAAGATCACCGCCGGCCCGCCTTCGGCGAGCAGCCGGGTCTGGATCTCGGTCATCTCCAGCACGGTGGAGACCGGCTCGAGCACGCGGACGAGTTCACCGCGGGATTCGAGGTCGCTAAGGAATTCGCGTAGAGAGGCGAAGGGCATGGCGATGCGTCAGGCCGCCGCGACGCCGGTTTCCTCGGCGATGGCTCGCAGCGTCGCCGGACGGGCACCGACGCGACCGCGATGCGCAATCACGCGGGGCAGGCCCGACACGTCGACGCCATAGAATTCCATCCATTGGGCCAGCGTGAACAGGTAGGCATCCGAGATCGTGTAGGTGTCGCCCATCACCCATTCGCCGGTCAGGTTACGTTCGATCAGCTCGAAAGCGTCGAACACGCTGGTCGGCACACGCTTTTTCAGCGCGGCGATGGCATGCGCGTCATCGGGATCGACCCAGCGATTGCCGCGCTGCCAATGCGCCTCGGCGACATGCACTGTGGCGCAGAGATAGGCATTGAAGGATTGCATCTGGGCGAAGGCCCAGGCTTCGTCCATTGACGGCATAAGCTTCGCCTGCGGGTGGGTCTGGGCAATGTAGACCAGCATGGCTGGCGTTTCGGTCAGCACGCCTTGCGGCGTCACCAGCGCGGGAACGCGGGCCTTCGGGTTGATCGCGAGATATTCCGGGCTGCGCTGCTGCTGCTTCGTGAAGTCAAGGCGCGTGGTCGTATAGGTGGCGCCGGCTTCCTCGAGCACGATGTGGCTCGCGAGGGCGCAGCAGCGTGGGGCGTAGTAGAAATGCAACATGGAATAACCGTTTCGCTAGGGACCGGTGCTGTGTAGCAGGTGTTGCGCCACTGCGTCGCGCACCGCATCCATAGCGAGGTCGCGGCTGGTAGGGTCGCCGCCGAAATGGGCACCCCGCGTGGTACAACGGCGCGCCTGAGGGGTGATCTCGGCATTCGGGATCACCGCACCCGTGTTCCAGAAGCGGCCCTGTACCGGTTCAAGCTCGATGTCGAAGCCGCAGTCGCGCGCGGTCTGCACCCGGGAGAGGAACTGCACGCGATCCGGCATGTCGAAGCCGTGGTGTGCGCCGGGGTAGACGATCCTGGTGACGCCAGCGCCCTTCTGGGCGAACCAGTCGGCATAGCGCTCGCAATGGGCGGCAGGCGTGTAGTCATCCATACCACCGAGCAGAAACAAGATGGGCGAGCTGGCCACCACCGGTGAAATGTAGGGAATGGAGCAGGACGGGTAGAGCCCGATATGCAGCGCGAACTTCTTGTCCCCGACGCCGGCTGCCTGGCGGAAGCTTTCCAGCGCGGTGTAGAGCGCGACCTGTCCGCCCTTGGAAAAACCCATCACGCCGATGCGCGTGGCATCGATGCGCGGATGCGTCGCGAGAAGCCTCAAGGCGGCGAAGCCGTCCGCCACCGAGGCGGAGATCGGCAGACGGCTCTGGTCGTCGCTGGTGACCGCAATGCCGCGCGGGGTGAAGCTGTCGACGATGAAGGTGGCGATGCCCTGCGCCGCCAGCCGTTCGGCCCACGCCCCTTCGCGTCCCGGCCGGATACCGCCCGAGCCATGCATGATGACCATCGCGGCAAAGGGCCCATTGCCCGGCGGCAGGGCCAGGCTGCCCGTGATCGGCGCGGGCGTCCCGCCGCTGGCCATGAATTCGGTGGGACCCGAGGGCGTGCGCGACAGGAATTCGACCGGCCCGCTCTCGCCACCGCGCAGGCTGTCCTGCGGCGCCGCCTGCGTGGCGGGCGTCGGAAGATTCAGAAGGCCGGCCATGGCCAGCCCGGTCAGGACCTGTCTATAAAGCACGCCGACGAACCCCTTGAGCCAGAGAAGCCGAGACTAGCATGACCGACGATGCACGCCGCGACACGCTGATCCTGGCCAAGGGCTATCCCTACGACCTGCCCAAGGGCAGCTACATCCTTTACCAGGGCGAGGTGGTGTCCTTCCGCGGCCGCCAGATCGACATGGATGGCCGGGTGCCGGTGCTGAGTTATGGTTCCAACGCCGCGCCGCAGCAGCTGAAGCGCAAGTTCCCGAACGAGCCTGAGGACAGGCCGATCCTGGTCGCCAAGACGGTGCTGAAGGATTTCGACGTCGTCTACTCGGCGCATTTCACCAGCTATGGCGCGTTGCCGGCGACGCTGGTGCCGTCGGAAGGGACCCGGCTCAATGTCTTCGTGCTCTGGTTGTTGCCGCCGCAACTCGAGGTGCTGCACAAGACGGAACTGGGCAACTACGACTTCGGCCGCCTGCGCGGTCTGACCACCCTGGTCGATGGCGGCGGCGTGCTTAAGGAGCTGCTCCTATATCGCAGCCGCGCCGGCGCGTTGACGCAGAACGGCGAAGCGGTGGCGCTCGCCGAAGTGCCGGCGGAAGGCCGCAAGTTCAAGGCGATGGGCCAGGAAGCCATGCTGGAGGCGGTGCGCAAGGTCCTCGCGCCCGCTCAGGCGCTGGACGATTTCATCGTAGAGGTCGCGCGTAACGAATCGGCGCGCACGATCTATCGCAAGCAACTCGCCGCCACGGCGCTGAAGCCGAAGCTGCCGCGCTGGGCCAAGCTGCTGCCGGAGAAGAAGTAGAGGCTAGCTGCGCCGCTTGGGCAGTGGCCGTTCGCTCAGCACGTCTTCGAGCAGGCGAGGCCCGTCATGCGCGACCCACAGCACGGCGGCAGCATCGGCGAAGGCCTCGAGCGCGGTGAGATCGAGCGGGCGGAACTGACGCCGCGCCTGCGACGCGGTGAAGACCATGCCCATCACCTCGCCCTCCCACATCATCGGCGCCATGATCAGCGATCCCATCTTGGCCGCCGACAGCACCTGCACGAAAACCGGGTCCTTGTGCAGGTCTTCCGAGATGACCGACTTCCTGGTGCGCATCACCAGCGCCTGATGACCGCTGCCGATCGGAATGCGCTGGCGGTGCTGGTGGGCGGGGAAATTGCGCTCGGCGATGAAGACGAATTCCTGCCGATCTGCCGAGACCATCTCGATGCCGGCGATGACGAGCGGCTTTTCGCCCGGCAGCAGGCCGCCGGGTTTGAGGTGGGCGTCCTGAATCCCCAGCAGGCCGTGCAGTTCGGCCGTCAGTGCCTGCATGGCAAGGTCGGGGTTGGCGGCGCGGAGGCCGTTGGCGAGGCCACGGGCAAGCGGGGCGAAGGCTTCGTCCGCTGATTCGATGGTCTTGTTCATCTGTGCGTTCCCTATCCGGCCTGTTTCGCCTGGCTGACCGCGCCATCCTGATGGGGCAGCGGCGGAAAAACAAACGGGGCGGACCTTTCGGCCCGCCCCGTTCGCGGTCACAGGGTGTCGTGTTCCGTGCAGGTGTCTCGGTCGGGGAGCGACGGGTCCGGCTTCGGACTACTGGTTGACGATGTCTGGCTTCATGCCGCCGATCGCGTTCAGCAGTGCGTTCTTGTCGGCCGCCGCGACGTTGAACTTGTCGAGAGACGCCGCCAGATGCCCACCGGTCTTGTTGAACTGGGCATCGGTGATCTTCATGCCCTTGTGGGCTTCCTTCATGTTCTTGCCGGCATACTTGCAGGGGCCGCCCGTCGCCTCGCAGATCTGGTCGGCTAGGTTCTTCTTGAATTTCGGCACGTCGGCGTTCTTGAAGCCGGCGTTCAACTCGGGGTCGGTAGCGACGCGGTTGGTGAAGTCGTCCACCACGGCGTTGATCGCCGGCATGCCGCCCAGGCGGGCGTACAGCGTGTTCGACGACGCCATGGCGTTGGCGGGCGCCGGCTTGCTTTCCTGCATCATGCAGCCGGTGGCGAGCAATCCTAGGCCAAGGGCCAGAACGGAAATAAGGCGGGGGGTGTGCATTGGTCGGTCTCCAGCGGGGAAGGGTCGGTCCCCTCCTGACAACCCGACTCTAGCGGAAAAGGATGCGCCGCCCGAGCCCCGTGCATTTGCGGGGGTGAACGGCTGTCACGCGGCGGTCATCTGTCCCAGCACGATGGCGGCCAGCACGATCCAGCCGACCTGGGCGTTGGACCGGAACTTCGCCAGGCAATCGGCGGAATCGTCTGTTCGCACCCGGGCCGCCTGCCAGCCCAGGTGCAGCGCCACCGCGGCCAGACCGGCATAAAAACCCCAGCCAAGTCCCGCCAGCGCGCCGGTCAGCACGAGCAACGCAACAGTCAGCGCATAGATCAACCACAGGAACGGGCGGGTGCGTTCGCCCAACGCGCGGGCAGAGGATTTCACGCCGATCAGTGCGTCGTCATCCTTGTCCTGATGCGCATAAATCGTGTCGTAGCCGAGCGTCCAGGCGATGCCGGCGATGTAGAGCGCGATCGCCGGCACGTGCAGCGTGCCGGTCGCCGCTGCCCAGCCGAGCAATGCGCCATAGTTGAAGGTAATGCCAAGCCATGCCTGCGGCCACCAGGTGACACGCTTCATGAAGGGATAGGCCGCGACCAGCAGCAGCGACGCCGCACCCAGGATGATGGCGAAACGATTGAAGACGAGCAGAACGGCAAGACCGAGCAGGCTTTGCAGCACCAGAAACGCCCAGGCAGCGGTGACGCTCACCGCGCCGCTCGGGATCGGCCTGCTGCGCGTGCGCTCCACCTGGGCGTCGAAGTCACGGTCGACAATGTCGTTGTAGGTGCAGCCCGCGCCGCGCATGGCGACGGCGCCGATGGCGAACAGCAGCATAAGCCAGAGATCGGGCAGGCGGCCGGCAAAGCCGCTGCCACCGTCCACCTGGGCGGCCAGCGCGACCGACCACCAGCCGGGAAACAGCAGCAGCCAGGTGCCGATCGGTCGGTCGAGCCGCGCGAGGCGCAGATAGGGCCGCAGCGCCGCCGGCGCATGCCGATCGACCCAGTTGCCGTGCACCGCATCGGCGACAGGCGTTTCGTGAAGGTCCATCACGCGCTAGGTTCTAGCAGATGTTTCCCGCCCTGCGCCTGCTCCATCCATGACCGAAATGCCCAAGGTCCGCCTCTTCGTCGACCTGCCGCTGGCCGCTGGCGCTCCCATCGCGCTCAGGCGCGAACAGGCGCACTACCTCGGCGGCGTGATGCGCCAGGGGGCGGGCGACGTGGTGGCCTTGTTCAATGGGCGCGACGGCGAGTGGCGCGCGCGAATTGATCACATCCATCGCGGCAATGCCGCCCTGCAATGCGTCGACCTGGTCCGCGCCCAGACGGCGGAACCCGATCTGTGGCTGCTGGTCGCGCCGATCAGGAAGGCGCGTTTCGAGCTGGTCGTGGAAAAGGCGACAGAGCTTGGTGTGGCCGCCATTCATCCGGTCGTGACCCGGCGGAGCGAGGTGCGCGAGGCCAAGGCGGAACGCCTGACCGCCATCGCTATCGAAGCGGCGGAGCAGTGCGAACGGCTCACCGTTCCCGCCATTGCGGAGGCCCAACCCCTCGCTCGGCTGCTCGACCGCTGGCCGTCCGGTCGCCATCTGTTCATGTGCGACGAGGCGCGCGATTCGCCGGCCATGGCCGCGGCGCTGGCGGCCTCGCCATCGGGGTCCGCCGCGATCCTGATTGGCCCCGAAGGCGGCTTCGCGCCCGAGGAACGGGAGTTGCTGCGGGCGCGGCCCTTTGTCACCCCTGTCTCCCTTGGTCCGCGCGTTCTCCGTGCCGAAACCGCCGCCATCGTCGCCGTCTCTCTGTGGCAGATGCTCGCCGCCGACCGTGTCGCAAACCCCTAGATCCTCTAGGGTCAAGAACGGAGTGGATGAACGCCGCTTGCGGTCGGGTAGGGGCCGCGCCTACCTTCGCGCCAACCGACGAAACGTCCTCTGAAAGTTTCTCCATGTCCTTTTCGAAGCCGCGCAGCGCGGTGCCCGTGCACCGGCGCCTCGCGCCCATCGCCCATTCGGCCTAGGGGAACGCCATGTCCTCCCCCAGCGCCGTCGCCGACACGCCGGTCGAAACCAGGGCCGAGCTTGTCGAGCACATTGCCTCAGGCTCGCGGCCGGCCGCCGACTGGCGGATCGGCACCGAGCACGAGAAATTCGGCTATGACCTCAAGACACTGCGGCCGCTGCCCTATGACGGCCCCGCCGGCATCCGCGCCATGCTCGAAGGTTTGCAGCGCTATGGCTGGCAGCCCTATTCGGAAGGCGGCAACGTCATCGCGCTGACCGAAGGCGGCCAGTCGATCACGCTGGAACCCGGCGGCCAGTTCGAGCTTTCCGGCGCCGCCGTCGAAACGCTGCATGAAACCTGTACAGAGCTGAACAAGCACCTCGCCCAGGTCCGCCAGGTGGCGGGCCAACTTGGCGTCGGCTTCATGGGCCTTGGCTTCCAGCCGAAGTGGAAGCGCGAAGAAATCCCGGTCATGCCCAAGGGCCGCTACAAGATCATGATGGCCTATATGCCCAAGAAGGGCAGTCTCGGCCTCGACATGATGTTCCGCACCTGCACCGTGCAGGTGAATCTCGACTATGCGTCCGAAGCGGACATGGTGAAGAAGTTCCGCGTGTCGATGGCGCTGCAGCCGGTCGCCACCGCGCTCTTTGCCAACTCGCCCTTCACCGAAGGCCAGCCGAACGGTTTCCAGTCCTTCCGCAGCCACATCTGGACCGACACCGATCCCGACCGCACCGGCATCCTTCCCTTCGTCTTCGACCAGGGCATGAGCTTCGAGCGCTATGTCGATCACGCCCTCGACGTGCCGATGTATTTCATCCACCGCGACGGGAAATACATCGACTGCTCGGGCCAGTCGTTCCGCGACTTCCTCGCCGGCAAGCTGCCGGCCTATCCCGGCCACAAGCCGACGATGAAGGACTGGGCGGACCACCTGACCACGCTGTTCCCCGAGGTGCGCATGAAGCGCTATCTCGAACTGCGCGGCGCCGATGGTGGCCGCTGGGGCCGCCTCTGCGCTCTGCCGGCGCTGTGGGTCGGGATCCTCTACGACCAGTCCGCGCTCGATGCCGCCTGGGACCTCGTCAAGGATTTCACGCACGAGGAGCATGTTGCCTTGCGCGCCGACGTGCCGCGCCACGCGCTGCGCACCAAGTTCCGCGATGGCACGGTGCAGGATCTTGCCGCCAAGATGATGGAGATCGCGCGCGCTGGCCTGAATGCACGCGCACGGCTCGACGCCGGCGGCAACAATGAGTCGGGCTTCCTCGACACGCTCGATGAAATCGTGCGCTCCGGCAAGACCCACGCCGACCGCATGCTCGAACGCTTCCACGGCCCGTGGAAGGGCAACATCGACCGCGTCTTCGAGGAAGAGGCTTACTAGGCGGCTGTCGCTTCGTCTTCGCGGAAGGCGGCAAGGATCGCGTCGGCAAGCGCTTCGGCCGCCGCGCTTCGATGGCGCGGCGCACGTTCCAGCGTGATGCCGAGCTTCGGCAAATCCGGGAAGCCTTCGCGCGCCGTGAGCAGGCGCAGCCCGGGTGGCAACCAGCTGCGTCCCAGCGTGGTGACGGCGAGGCCCGCATTCACCGCGGCGAGCAGGCCCGCCTGGCTTGGGCTGACATAGGCGAGGCGATAGGGCCGGCCGATCAAGTCGAGCGCACGCAGCGTTGCCTCGCGCACCTGGCAGGGATTCTGGAACACCGCGAGCGGCAGCGGGTCTTCCATGTGTACGGCATGGGCCGTCGATGTCGCCCACACCAGAGGTTCGTTGCGCACCGCCATGCTTTCCGCCGACAGCGCGCCGCAGGTCAGCAGGGCAAGATCGAGGTCGCCAGCTTCGACATAGTGGCGCAGCGAGATCGACGGTTCGCAGCGTAACTCCACCTGCACACCCGGAAAGGCGCGGGCGAAGCGCGCCAGCACGCGCGGCAGGAACACGGTGACATAGTCGTCGGGGGCGCCGATGCGGACGACGCCAGACAGTTCCGGCTGGCGGAAGCGCGCCAGCGCCTGATCATGCAGCTTCAGGATGCGGCGGGCATAGCCGAGCAGCGCCTCGCCCTCGGCCGTCAGCCGCACCGTGCGCCCCTCGCGGGTGAAGAGGGGCTGGCCCACCGATTCCTCGAGCTTCTTCACCTGCATGCTGACGGCCGACTGGGTGCGGTTCACCGCCCGTGCGGCGGCAGTGAAACTTCCCGTGTCGGCGATGGCCGACAGGGTGCGCAAAAGGTCGGTTTCGAGGTTCAGCGACATGGTCGCACTCATTCGCAGGGCTGATGCAAACGATCAGAAGTATTCGTTGGATTAATCAATACCGCAAGAGCATAAGGCGCACCCGAAAGGAGATGTGTCATGGCTTTCCCGCTGCCTTTGTCGTTCCCGCTTCCCTCTATCTCGCTCGCGTTTCAGGCGTTCAAGCGCCCGGTCGCGACGGGGATGGCGGTCTGGAAAGCATGGCGCCGGCAAGCCGAGAACCGTGCGACTCTCCTGCACATCGACGACCATCTGTGCCGCGACATTGGTGTCAGCGCCGAACGGCTGACCGAAGAGTTGCGCCGCCCCTGGTGGCGTGATCCGCAGCTGCGGCGCGATCTTCGCAACTGATTGACCGGCGCTGCTCTGGCTCCGGCGGCCTCGTCTGCTACCATGCGCTCATGGCATGGGGCCGATTGAGGGCCGCCGGGCTCAGCCCGGCCGTCCTGTTGTTCACTGCGAGCCTGCTGGCCGCCTGCGCCACTGCGCCGGGCGGCGAGGGGCTGACGCTCGCCCTCAAGCCGTCGGCGCCGTCCACGCCCACTGCCGGTACACTGCCCACGATCGTCTCGCTGCCGGGATTGATAGCGGATGCGCGCAAGCAGATGGCGCTCAACGCGCCACGCAATGCGCTCGGCTATCTCGACACCGCGGTACGACTCAGTGCCGAGGACACCTCGGGCCAGCGGGCCGAGGTTCTGTCCCTGCGCGCCGAGGCGCTGCTCGCCACCGGCCAGCCCGGCCGCGCCCTGTCGGATGTCGACAACGCGATCGCGGTGAAGGACGACATCGCGCCCTATTACGTCCTGCGCGCGGCCGCGCTGATCGAGTTGAAGCGGCCGAGCGATGCGGTAAAGGCACTCGACCGCGCCATAGCACTGACGCCCGACCGCGCGCAGTACTACATGTTCCGCGCCGTGATTCACCTCGTCATCGGCAACACCGATTCGGCGCTCGCCGACATCGGCGCCTATGGCATCCGCCAGGGCGGTATGCTCGACGCCTTCCAGCGCGGCCTCGTGCATCATCTGGAGCGCGACTATGACCGGGCAGTGCGAGAATACGGCGCGGCGTTGGCCGACGATGCGACGGTGGACATCCCCACGGGCCGCACCGCCGTCACGCGGCTGATGCGCGGTCTCGCCTATCACCAGGCCGGCAACTATGGCCTGGCGGAGCGGGACTACGGTGCCGTGCTGGCCGTGCGCCCCGGCTGGGATTTCGTCCGCACCCAGCGCGACCGCGCGCGCAAGAGCATTCCGCTCGGACCCAACGTCGACGCCTGATCTGCGGGCTTATCGCGCGGTGCCGCCGACCGTCAGTCCGTCGATGCGCAGCGTCGGCTGACCGACGCCGACGGGCACGCCCTGGCCCTGCTTGCCGCAGGTGCCGATGCCGGGATCCATCGTCATGTCGTCGCCGATGGCGGAGATGCGCGTCAGCACGTCCGGGCCGTTGCCGATCAGTGTCGCGCCCTTGACGGCGGGGCCGATGCGGCCGTCCTCGATCAGATAGGCCTCGGTGCAGGTGAAGACGAACTTGCCGCTGGTGATGTCGACCTGCCCGCCGCCGAAGTTGACGGCATAAAGGCCCTTCTTGACGCTGCGAATGATCTCGTCCTTCTTGCGGTCGCCCGAGAGCATGTAGGTGTTGGTCATGCGCGGCATCGGCATGTGGGCAAAGCTTTCGCGCCGCCCGTTGCCAGTCGGCCGCATGCCCATGAGGCGTGCGTTGAGGCGGTCCTGGATGTAACCGGTCAGGATGCCGTCCTCGATCAGCACGGTGCGGCTGGTCGGCGTGCCTTCGTCATCGACGGAGAGCGAGCCGCGGCGATCAGCGAGCGTGCCGTCATCGACAACGGTGACGCCCTTGGCGGCGACGCGCTTGCCCATCAGGCCGGCGAAGGCGGACGTCTTCTTGCGATTGAAGTCGCCTTCCAGGCCATGGCCGATCGCTTCATGCAGCAGGATGCCGGGCCAGCCCGGGCCGAGCACGACCGGCATCTCGCCCGCCGGCGCCGCGACCGAATCGAGATTGACCAGCGCCTGGCGCAGGGCTTCATCGACCGCGCCCTGCCAGGCACCGTCGGTGATGTAGGCGGTGTAGCCGGTGCGGCCGCCAGTACCGAAGCTGCCGGATTCCTGGCGGTCGCCTTCACCGGCGATGATCGAGACGTTGAGGCGAACTAGCGGGCGGACGTCCGATACCGGCCGGCCGTCGGCGCGGATCAGGTGCACGGTCTGCCACGAGCCGGCGAGCGATGCCGAAACCTGGCGCACGCGCGGGTCCTTTGACCGGGCATAGGCATCGATGTCCTGCAGCAGCTTCACCTTGGTGGCAAAGGGCACCTCGCTGATCGGGTTGTCGTCCACGTACAGGCGACGGTTGGTGCCGGCCGGCGGCTCGGCTACCTGGCCGGCATGGCCGCTGCGCACCGCCTTCACGGCTGACGCGGCACGGGTCAACGCCCCTTCCGACAGCTCCGACGCTTGGGCATAGCCGGTCGATTCACCCGAAACAGCCCGCAGCCCGAAGCCCTGGGTTGTGTCGAAACTGGCGCTTTTCAGCCGTCCGTCGTCGAAGGAGAAGCTTTCCGACTGCCGGTATTCCAAAAACAGTTCACCGTCGTCGGCGCCCAGCAGAGCGTCGTCCACGATGCGGGCGACACGCTTTTCGTCAAGGCCGGCGCGGGTGAAGAACAGGTCCTGGGGGGTGGGTTCGGCCATGCGGAGGACTCCTTGCCCGCAAACCGGGACCGGCGCGGGAACAACTTTCCGAGCATATAGGTGCTGCGACCCGGTTGCGACAGGCCCGCCGCCATGTCCCGGCTCCCCGGCGGTAGAGGCCAACATATTGAGCGCTGCGGCAAAATGGCCATTTCCGCAACGCTGGCAAAGGCTCTCAGAACTCGCTAAAACAGGCCCGCAAATCAGGGTCCGGGCCGGCCGGCTCCGCGGGGGCGGGGCGGTTTCTTTTGCCCATCCACGGACCGCGCATCAGGAGAAAGCCAGACGCATGCGGATCGCACCGATTTTCGCCGGTCTCACCGCCCTACCCGCGACTCTGGGCGCCACCATGACTGCGGCGCTGGCCGACCAGCCCCGGGACTGGCAGATCGGCCTTCAGGCGGCCGTGACGCCGACGATGGAGCGGATTAACAGCTTCCACAACATGCTGCTGTACATCATCGTTGCCATCTCGCTCTTCGTCCTGGCGCTGATGGTTTATGCGATGGTGCGCTTCCGCAAGAGCGCCAATCCAACCCCGAGCAAGACCACCCACAACACGCTGGTCGAAGTGCTGTGGACGGTGATCCCGATCGTCATCCTGGTGACCATCGCGGTGCCGTCGTTCCGGCTGCTCTTCTTCGCCGACCGCGCCGCCAATCCGGAAATGACCATCAAGGCGATCGGCCACCAGTGGTACTGGTCCTACGAATATCCGGACCATGGCGACATCACCTTCGACGCCATCATGGTGCCTGACAGCGACATCAAGGCCGGCCAGGTTCGCCTCCTCACCACCGACAACGCGGTGGTGGTGCCGATCGACACCGACGTGCGCCTGCTGACCACCTCGGTCGATGTTATCCATTCATTTGCCATGCCGGCCTTCGGCGTAAAGCTCGACGCCAACCCCGGCAAGGTCAACGAAACCTGGTTCCGCGTCACCAAGGCCGGCACCTATTACGGCCAGTGCTCGGAGCTCTGCGGCGTCAACCACGGCTTCATGCCGATCATGATCCGCGCCGTGCCGAAGGCCGAATTCACACGCTGGGTGGCGGAGGCGAAGACAGCCTTCGGGACTCCGGCAAAGTCCGCCGACCGCCAGGTCGCGACGGCCAACTGATTTAGAGGGACGGAGAACAGGTCATGGCCACCGGAGCCCACAGCGACCACGCGCACGATCACCACGATCACCATCCGACCGGGTGGCGGCGCTGGGCCTACTCCACCAACCACAAAGACATCGGCACGATGTACATCATCTTCGCGATCTGCGCGGGTGTGGTGGGCGGCATCCTGTCCCTGCTGATGCGCATGGAACTGGCCGCGCCGGGAATGCAGATCTTCGGCGGCGACTACCAGTCGTTCAACGCCGTCGTCACGGCGCACGGCCTGATCATGGTGTTCTTCATGATCATGCCCGCCTTCATCGGCGGCTTCGGCAACTGGTTCGTGCCGCTGATGATCGGCGCGCCGGACATGGCCTTCCCGCGCCTCAACAACATCAGCTTCTGGTTGCTGATCCCGGCGGCCGTGCTGCTGGTCGGCTCGATGTTCGTCGATGGCGGCGCCGGCACCGGCTGGACCGTCTATGCGCCGCTTTCCACTTCGGGCCATCCGGGCATGGCGGTGGATATGGCGATCTTCTCGCTCCACCTCGCAGGCGCGTCGTCGATCCTCGGCGCCATCAACTTCATCACCACCGTATTCAACATGCGCGCGCCGGGCATGACCCTGCATAAGATGCCGCTATTCGTGTGGTCGGTGCTGACGACCGCCTTCCTGCTGCTGCTCTCGCTGCCGGTGCTTGCCGGCGCGATCACGATGCTGCTCACCGACCGCAACTTCGGCACGCATTTCTTTGATGCGGCAGGCGGCGGCGACCCGATCCTTTACCAGCACCTGTTCTGGTTCTTCGGCCATCCCGAGGTGTACATCCTGATCCTGCCCGCCTTCGGCGTGATCAGCCACATCATCTCGACCTTCTCGAACAAGCCGATCTTCGGCTATCTCGGCATGGCCTATGCCATGGTCGCGATCGGTGTCGTCGGCTTTGTCGTGTGGGCGCACCACATGTTCACGGTGGGCATGGATGTCGATACGCGTGCCTATTTCGTGGCTGCGACGATGGTCATCGCCGTGCCGACGGGCATCAAGATCTTCTCATGGATTGCCACCATGTGGGGCGGTTCCATCGAGTTCAAGACGCCGATGCTGTTCGCGCTCGCCTTCATCTTCCTGTTCACGGTGGGCGGCGTCACCGGCGTGGTGCTGTCGAACGCCGGCATGGATATCGCGCTGCACGACACCTACTACGTCGTCGCTCATTTCCACTACGTGATGAGCCTGGGCGCGTTGTTCGGAATCTTCGCCGCCTTCTACTACTGGGCGCCGAAGATGTGGGGCCACGAATACAACGAGACGCTCGGCAAGGTTCACTTCTGGATCACCTTCATCGGCGTGAACCTGACCTTCTTCCCGATGCATTTCTCGGGTCTTGCCGGCATGCCGCGCCGCGTGCCCGATTACCCTGATGCGATGTCGCACTGGAACGAGATCGCGTCCTACGGCTCGTATGTCTCGGGCTTTGGCGTGCTCGTCTTCCTGTACCTGATCTTTGACATGATGGCGCGCGGCAAGAAGGCCGCGGCCAATCCCTGGGGACCGGGTGCGACGACACTGGAATGGACGCTGCCTTCGCCGCCGCCGTTCCACACCTTTGAAGAACTCCCGCGCATCAAGAGCGGCAGCGGCGGTCACTAGGACCGGCCGCCCGGAGGGATACGGGTGTCTGACATCAGCCTGCAAGATCCGGCTCTGGCCGCCCGCGACAGCGTGGCTGCCGGCCCCGCTTCGGTTGGCGACTATGTCGCCCTGCTGAAGCCGCGGGTGATGTCGCTTGTCGTCTTCACGGGCCTGATCGGCATCCTGATCGCACCGGGTACGATCCATCCCTTCATTGCGTTGACCGCGATCCTTGCCATTGCACTGGGCGCAGGCGCGTCGGGCGCGATCAACATGTGGTACGACGCCGACATCGACGCGGTGATGGAGCGGACAAAGAACCGGCCGATTCCATCCGGTCGAGTCGCTGCCGAGGACGCGCTGATCTTCGGCGTCGTCATTGCCGGCGGCTCAGTTCTCATCATGGGCGTGCTGGTCAATGCGGTCGCCGGTGCGCTGCTCGCGCTCACCATCGGCTTCTACGTCTTCGT
This sequence comes from Alphaproteobacteria bacterium, assembly GCA_947473325.1. Taxonomy (GTDB): domain Bacteria; phylum Pseudomonadota; class Alphaproteobacteria; order SHVP01; family SHVP01; genus CANJEJ01. The sequence continues at coordinate 22,574 of CANJEJ010000016.1, forward strand.
CTACACAATGTGGCTGAAGCGGCGCACGCCGCAGAACATCGTCATCGGTGGCGCAGCCGGCGCGTTGCCGCCGGTGATCGGCTGGGCCGCCGTAACGGGCGATGTCGCCTGGCTGCCGGTCATCCTGTTCGCCATCATCTTCCTGTGGACGCCGCCGCATTTTTGGTCGCTGGCGCTTTGGCGCAGCGGCGACTACGGCCGCGCGGGCGTGCCGATGCTGCCAGTCGTGGCGGGCGCAGCGGAAACGCGCCGCCAGATCCTCCTGTATTCCGTCGTGCTCGCCCTGTCGGGTTTTGCACCGGCGCTGATCGGCGCCACCGGGCTCGTCTACGGCGTTGGCGCAGGCGTATTGGGCGCCCTCTTCGTCTATGGCGCGCTGCAGGTGTGGCGTCGCGGTGAAGCTGAGGCGGCCGAGGGCACGCACCGTTCGGCGAAGCGCCTGTTCGCCTTCTCGATCCTCTATCTCTTCCTTCTCTTCGCGCTGCTGCCGGTCGATCTGTGGCTGCGCCCCGTGCTGGGCTAGGGCGATGCCGATCGGTGAATCCCACCGCCGCAGCCGCGCCAAGAACATTGCGCTGGCCGGCATCCTGATCGCCTTCGTGCTGCTGCTCTATTTCGGCGCCATGGTGCGCGTCGGCGGGGGCGGCTGATGGCAGCGCGCCGGCAGGACCGCAACATCGCGCTGGCGCTTGTCGGTGTCGTCTTCGGCATGGGCGGGTTGGCCTATGCTTCCGTGCCGCTGTATCAGCTTTTCTGCCAGGTCACGGGCTATGGCGGCACGACCCAGCGGGCCGATGCCGCGCCAGTGCCGGCCGATGCCATCGACCGCTTCATCACGATCCGCTTCGACGCAAATGTCGGCGGCACCATGCCCTGGCATTTCAAGCCCGTGCAGCGCGAGATTCGAGTGCGTGTCGGCGAGCAGGCGATCGCCTTTTACGAAGCGACGAACCCTACCGCGCGCCCGATCAAAGGCAGCGCCACCTTCAACGTGACGCCCGACAAGGCCGGCATCTATTTCGCCAAGGTCGATTGCTTCTGCTTCACCGAGCAGGTGCTGGCCGCGGGCGAGTCGGTACGCATGCCCGTCACGTTTTTCGTCGAACCGTCGGTCATGCAGGATCGTGGCATGAATGACGTCACCACCATCACGCTCTCCTACACCTTCTTCGAACACAAGATGGATGCCGGAGAGCTCAAGAAGTATCAGACCAGCCAGGCCGGCCCGGCCGTCGGCCGCGTCAACTGACGCATCCGCACGGCCCGGCTCAAAGGGAGACGGCAGTTATGGCAACAAAAGGACACGACTACCACCTCGTCGATCCCAGCCCATGGCCGATCATTGGCGCGTTCAGCGCGCTGGTGATGACCGGCGGCCTTGTGCTGTACATGCACGACGTTACGCCCTGGGTGGCGCCCATCGGCCTGCTGATGGTGCTCTACACGATGTTCGTGTGGTGGCGCGACGTGGTGAAGGAAGCAGTTGTCCGCAAGGACCACACACCGGTGGTGCAGCTTGGCCTGCGCTACGGCATGGTGCTCTTCATCGCCTCCGAGGTGATGTTCTTCGTCGCCTGGTTCTGGGCCTATTACAACGCGGCGCTCTACCCCACCGAGGCGATGGGCGATGTGTGGCCACCCAAGGGTGTCGCCACCTTCGATCCCTGGGACCTTCCCTTCCTCAACACGCTGATCCTGCTCCTGTCATCGACGACGGTGACCTGGGCGCATCATGCGCTGCGTCATGGCGACTACAAGGGGCTGAAGCAGGGCCTGTGGATCACCGTCATCCTTGGCGCACTGTTCTCCTGCGTGCAGGCCTTTGAGTATTCGCACGCTGCCTTCGGCTTCCGCGATGGCATCTACAGCTCGACCTTCTTCATGGCGACCGGCTTCCACGGCTTCCATGTGCTGGTCGGCACCATTTTCCTGACGGTCTGCCTGGTGCGTTCCTACAAGAATCATTTCACGCCGACGCACCATTTCGGTCTCGAGGCCGCGGCCTGGTACTGGCATTTCGTCGACGTGGTCTGGATCTTCCTCTTCATCTCCATCTACTGGTGGGGTGAAGGCGTTCCGGCCGTCCACTAAGGCGCACGCAAAAATGGCCGGCGCGGGTCCGGGTACCGTCTCGCCCTTCCGCGCCGGCCTTCTCTGCCGCTGCCCCCATTGCGGGCAGGGCGCCCTCTACGCGGGCTTCCTGACCTTGCGCGACACCTGTTCGGTCTGCGGCACCGAGCTCAAGGCGCGCGACACCGGCGACGGGCCGGCCGTCTTCATTGTGCTGATCGTGGGTGTCATCGTGGTGGCGATGGCGCTGATCGTCGAGATGTCCTATGCGCCGCCGTTGTGGCTGCACGCTCTGCTCTGGCTGCCGTTGATTTTGGGCCTGTCGCTCGGCCTGCTGCGCCCTTTCAAGGCGACTTTTTACGCGCTGCAGCAGCGCCACAAAGCGGGTATTTGATGACGACCGAAAAGGCCCGCTTCCGCCCCACCTTCTGGGCCACCTTCTTCACGGTTCCGACGCTGCTCATCCTGCTGGGTCTTGGCACCTGGCAGCTCGATCGCCTGCAGTGGAAGGAAGCGCTAATCGCCGAACGCCAGGCTGGCTTCGCTGCCGCGCCGACGCCGTTGCCGGCCGACGACGCGGCCGCGCACGACCTGCTGTGGCGGCGCGTCAAAGTGACCGGCAGCTTCCGGCACGATCAGGAAATCTATCTCGCCGCGCGGTCGATGCGGGGCAATGTCGGCTACCACGTTCTCACACCGTTCGATCGCGCCGACGGCAAGACGGTGCTGGTCAATCGCGGCTGGGTGAGCAACGAGAAGAAGGAACCCGCCGCGCGCGCCGAAGGCCAGCTGCCCGGCACGATCACGGTGGAAGGCATTGCCACGCCGGGCGGCCAGCGCAACTGGCTGACGCCGGAAAACAACGCGGAAAAGAATGTGTGGCTGTGGACCGACATTCCCGCGATGGCCCAGCATCTCGGGCGGCCGCTACAGCCGGTCGTGGTGGAAGCCGTGGCCACGCCCAATCCCGGCGGTTTCCCCATCGGCGGCCAGACACGCATCACGTTGCCCAATGATCATCTGCAATACGCACTGACCTGGTACTTGATCGCCGCCGGCCTGATCGCGATCTACGTCGTGTACCATCGGCGCAAGCCGGAACAGCCTGGCCCGGCCTGACAGGCGGGCCTGCATTCCACGGGTCGCGACGACCTGCTGTCCACTGCGAGGAGTTGTCATGGAGGCGTATCGCGCCCTGGAAAAGCGTTTTGAGCGCCTGTCCCACCTCGAAGGCGTTTCGCAGGTCCTGCACTGGGACCGTGCCGTGATGATGCCGCCGGGCGGCGCGACGGCGCGCGCTGGCCAGCAGGCAACGCTGGATGTGCTCGCCCATGAAATCCTTGTCGATCCCACGACCGGTGACCTGCTCAATGAGGCCGAGGGTGAGGCCGCGTCGCTCGACAGCTGGCAGGCTGCCAATTTCGTCGAAATGCGCAGGCGCTGGCGCCACGCCACTGCGTTGCCCGCCGATCTGGTGGAAGCGCTGACGCTGAAATCCGCCGCCTGCGAGATGGCCTGGCGGGAGGCTCGCGCGCAGAACAGGTTTGCCGATGTCGCGCCGCTCTTGACCGATCTCCTCGCCCTTGTGCGGGAAAAGGCGCAGGCCAAGGCCGCGGCGCTAGGCCTTGGCCCCTATGATGCCTTGCTCGATTCCTACGACCCCGGCACCCGCAGCGCTGACGTCGACCGCATCTTTGGCGAGTTGCGCAGCTTTCTGCCCGGCCTGATCGACCGTGTCGTGGCGCGTCAGGCCGCCTTGCCGGTGCCGCTGCCGCTTGATGGCCGCATCACCGTGCCGGCGCAGCGCAAGCTCGCGCGCAAGCTGATGAAGACGGTCGGCTTCGACACGCAGTTCGGCCGCCTCGATGTCAGCCATCATCCCTTCACCTGCGGCGTGCCTGATGACGTGCGCATCACCACGCGTTACACGGCAGGCGACTTCACCGAGTCGCTGATGGGGGTGCTGCATGAAACCGGCCACGCGCTCTACGAACGTGGCCGGCCGGCGGCTTGGAAGAACCAGCCGGTGGGCGAAGCGCGCGGCATGACCATCCATGAAAGCCAGTCGCTGCTGCTCGAGATGCAGGCCTGCCGCAGCCGTGAATTTGTCCGCTTCGTGTCGCCGCTGATGCGCGAAGTCTTCCAGGGCGCCGGCGATGCCTGGAGCCCGGCCAACCTCGAACGCTACTATCTCAAGGTGGAACGCAGCCTGATCCGTGTCGAGGCCGACGAGGTGACCTACCCCGCCCACATCCTCCTGCGTTACGACCTTGAGCGCGCGCTGGTTACCGGCGGTCTGCAGGTGACGGACCTGCCCGGCGCATGGGCCGATGGCATGAAGGCGCTGCTTGGCGTGTACGTGCCGGGTGATGCGCTTGGCTGCATGCAGGACATTCACTGGTTTGGCGGCGATTTCGGCTATTTCCCGACCTACACGCTGGGCGCGCTGGCGGCGGCGCAACTGTTCCAGGCGGCGATCAGGGCCGACGGCGACGTGCTGCCCGGCATCGCGCGCGGCGACTTTCGCCCGCTGCTTGCCTGGCTTGGTCCCAACGTACACAGCGTCGCCTCGCGCCATTCGACGCAGGACATCCTGCACAATGCGACCGGCGCGCCGCTCGGCACGGCTGCCTTTCGCGCCCATGTCGAGGCGCGCTACCTGAGCTGATGGCCGCTGGCGCGGATGACCTGACGTTGCCGGACCGCTTCCGGCGTGACGGCTTCGCGCGCTTTCCCGGTTTTCTCGGCCCAAGCCGCATCGCCGCCTTGCGCGGCGCCTGCGATGCCGCACTTGCCGGCTGGCAGAAGGCAGAGGGGCGGGGGCCCCGCGCGCCCGATCTTACCAACATGGCCTTCCTGACGGACCTGCGCCTGTGGCCGGGCGACCGCGCGGGATTGCTGCAGATCGCCGAGTTCGTCGCGTCGCCTGCCGTGCTGGCGCTGGTGGAACGCGCCGCCGGCAGTTCCATACTCTTTCACAACACGCAATATTTCATGGAGCAGCACACGCGGAGCTGGGACGGCGACTGGCATCGGGACACCCAGTTCCTCGCCCACACCGACGATATCGAATGGGCCCGCATCCGCTCGTCCACCAGTGTGCATTTTCGCGTCGCGCTGGTCGATGACCCCTGGTTCGAGATCGTGCCCGGCAGCCAGGCCCGCTGGGACACAGCGGATGAATATGCGGTGCGCCGTTCGCCCGATGCTGCCACGCGGCACGGGCCGATGCCGGGCGGGTTGGTCGTGCCGCTTCGTGCCGGCGATGCGCTTCTGTTCCATGCCTGGGCGATCCATCGTGGCCGTTACAGCGCGCGCCAGCCGCGTCGGACGCTCGACATCATCTACGGCATCGGCGGACCCAACGACTGGGGCGTGCCGACCGCCAGCAGTTTCCGCGAGCCTGCGGTGATGGACGCGCTGTCGCCGGGGGGCCGTGCCTTCTACGATCGTTTTGTGGCCGCCTACACGCCGTTCTGGAACCGCCGATGACCCGCACGCTGACGCCCGCCTGGCAGCCCGTCGATGCCGACGGGATGGAAGACCTCGTGCTGACGCTGGACGACAACGGCTTTCGCGCCGAATCCGTGGTGATGCGGGTCGAGGACGCAACCCGCTTCGGCCTGCGCTACACCGTCACCGGCGACGCGCAATGGCGCGCGCGGCGGGTGGAGATTTCCCTGCTCGATGGCGATCGCACCCTGGTGCTGCAAGGCGACGGGGCCGGCCGCTGGACCGACGGCGACGGCACGCCGCTGCCCCCGCTGGACGGCGCGCTCGACACCGACATTACCTGCACGCCCCTCACCAACACGCTGGCGATCCGGCGGTTGGGGCTGGCCATTGGCGAAAGCGCCGACATCGTCTCCGCCTATGTCACCGTGCCGGACCTCACCATCAGCGCCGATCCGCAGCGCTACAAGCGGCTTGCCCCCAAGCTCTACCGCTTCGAATCGCGCGACAGCGACTTCATGTGCGATATCGCTGTCGATGACGACGGGCTGGTGCTGGACTATCCGGGGCTGTTCCGGCGCGCCTAAGGCTTGAAGTGCTTCGACAGCTTGAGGCCCTGCTTCTGGTAGTTGGAGCCGATGCCGCTGCCATAGACGATGTCGGGAATGCCGGTCAGGCGCTCATAGACAAGCCGGCAGACGACCTGGCCGTCGTCGAGCACGAAGGGCACTTCGTAGGAACGCACCTCGAGTACGGCGCGCGACCCTTGCCCGTCCGAGCCGGCATGGCCGAAGCCGGGGTCGAAGAAGCCCGCGTAGTGGACGCGGAACTCGCCGTGCAGCGGGTTGAAGGCTTCCATCTCGGCGGCGTGGTCGGGCGGCACCGTCACCGCCTCCTTCGACACCAGGATGTAGAAGGCATTGGGGTCGAGGATCAGGGTCGCGTCACGCGTGGCGCGCACCGGTTCCCAGAAGTCGTCGATGGCATAGGCGCCGATGCGGTCGACATCGATTAGGCCGGTGTGGGTCTTCGCCTTGTAGCCGATCAGGCCATTGGCATCGCCGCGCAGGTCGATGCTGACCGGCACGCCGTTGCGGAAACGCTTGGCTGCGTCGTCATCGGCCTCGGCCCCGGCGATCAGGGCGACCTCGGCGTGCAGGCGGCGCGCCGCGCTGTCGCTGGTGCGCGGGCTGCCACGGCGCAGCCGCAGCTGCGACAGGCGCGATCCCTTGCGCACCACGACGCTGAAGCTGCGCGGGCTGATCTCGGCATAGAGCGGGCCCTTGTAGCCGTCCTCGACGCGGTCGAATTCCGTGCCGTGGTCGGTGATCAGGCGGGTGAAAACGTCGAGCCGGCCGGTCGAGCTTTTCGGATTGGCGACGGCGCCCAGACGCTTCTGCAGGTTGAGTGATTCCAGCAGCGGCACGATGTAGACGCAGCCGCGCTCCAGCACGGCGCCCTCGCTGAGGTCGACCTCGTGCATGCCGTAGAGGTCGATCTTCTCGCGCACTGTCGCGCCGGCGCCGGGCAGGAAGCTCGCCCGCACGCGATAGGCGCGGGCGCCCAGCCGCAGGTCCATGCTGGCGGGCTGGTACTGCGCCTCGAGGATCGGGTCGGCGGTCGAGACGATCACGCGGTCGCGCGCCAGTTCGCGCAGCGTCTGCGACGGCAGGATGCCGGTGGAGAACTGATCGGCGGGCAAGGGTTCGCGGGCCGGCTCGGCCATCTCGTCTCCAAACAGGGGCGGTGCCCCTGCAGGCGGCTGCCGCGGGCTGACCATGGCGGGACTTTATGCCGGAAGGCCAAGGGCTTACAGGCCTTTTTCCGGCCCTGAACCGGTGCTGGAATTCCCAGTTTTATCCCGCCCCGAGAGCTTGAAAAGACTGGCCTTTGGGCACTTATCCACAATCTTGTCAGGCGTGTTTTGCGCGCAATTCCTGCGCGCCTTCCCGGCATGGACTTGGGCAAGGGGCGCGGATAGGCTGCGCGCCACTCAACCGGATGTCTGGAGTTCCTCTTCTTGCGCTACGTCAGTACGCGGGGCGCCGCGCCCGTTCTTGGCTTTGAAGACGTGCTGCTCACGGGCCTTGCCCGCGATGGCGGCCTCTATGTGCCCGAGACCTGGCCGCAGTTCACGGTCGACGACTGGCGCAAACTCCAGGGGCTCTCCTATGCCGAGATCGCCGTGGCGGTCATGGCCCCCTTTGTCGGCGATGCGATTCCCCGCGCCGATTTCGCCCGCATCGTGCAGGACGCCTATGCCGGCTTCGCCCATCGCGCGGTGACGCCGCTGCGGCAGAGCGGCACGGAGGAATGGGTGCTCGAGCTGTTCCACGGCCCCACGCTTGCCTTCAAGGACTGCGCGCTGCAGCTCCTCGGCCGGCTGTTCGACCATGTGCTGGCGAAGCGAAAAACACGCGTCACCATTGTTGGGGCCACGTCGGGCGACACCGGATCGGCGGCGATCGAGGCCTGCCGCGGCCGCGACGCCGCGGACATCTTCATCCTGTTCCCGCATGGCCGGGTGTCGGAAATCCAGCGCCGCCAGATGACAACGGTGGGCGAGGCGAATGTCCATGCCATTGCCGTGCAGGGTACCTTCGACGATTGCCAGGCGATGGTGAAGGCGATGTTCGACGACGCCGCCTTCCGCGACCGCCACCATTTGTCGGCGGTGAATTCGATCAACTGGGCGCGCGTAATGGCCCAGATCGTCTATTACGTGCAGGCGGCACTGGCGCTCGGTGCGCCTGACCGGGCCGTCTCCTTCGCGGTGCCGACCGGCAATTTCGGCGATATCTTCGCTGGCTATGCGGCGAAACGCATGGGCCTGCCCATCGCCAACCTGTGCATTGCCACCAACACCAATGACATCCTCGCCCGCTTCATGGAAACGGGCGTCTACGAAATGGGCACGGTGGTGCCCACCGTCAGCCCGAGTATGGATATCCAGGTTTCGAGCAATTTTGAACGCCTGCTGTTTGATCTCCTCGGCCGCGATGGCGCCGCCATTGGCGCGCTGATGGCGTCGCTGAAACAGTCGGGTGTCTTCCGCGTCTCACCCGACCAGCTGAAGGCGGCCCGCGCCCAGTTCTCGGCCGCGCGCGTCAGCGAGGACGAAACGCTGGCCACGATGGCGCGCGAATGGCGCGAAACGGGCGTGCTGGTGGATCCGCATTCGGCTGTGGGCCTGGCCGCTGGCCGCCATGTACGGGGCAGTGCCGCGGAGCCCTGGGTTCATCTTGCCACCGCCCATCCCGCCAAGTTTCCCGATGCCGTCGAGCGCGCGACGGGCCAGCGCCCGCCGTTGCCGCCTCACATGGCTGACCTGCCGAAGCGGCCGGAACGCTATGACGTGCTCGCCAACGATCTTGCCGCCGTGCAGGCGTTCATTTCCGCCCGCGCCCGCGCGGCCTAGAGGATTCTCTCATGCCCGAACTCACAACGCTCAAGAATGGCCTGCGGGTCATCAGCGA
>CANJEJ010000017.1 GCA_947473325.1 Alphaproteobacteria bacterium
CTTTCGGCCTGCCGCATCAAGGGAAACGACGATGTCGAACACGAAGACTCTGCTGTCCCTGGCTGCCCTCGCAGCCGGTTTCGTTCTGCCCGCCACGGCACAGGCGCAATCGCAAAGCTTTCCGCCGCTCGAGCTGGAAGTGACGCCCAGCCGCCTTGGCGCGGGCGTCACTGGCGCGGCGACCACCATCATCACGGAAGAGGACATCCAGCGCTCGCCGGCGCTGACACTGCCTGACATCCTGCAGCGCCAGACCGGCATCCAGGTGCAGAACCTGTATGGCAGCGTCGCCGGCGCGCGCGACACCGTCGACATGCGCGGCTTCGGCGCCACCGGCACCGCCAACACGCTGATCCTGGTGAATGGCCGCCGCCTCAACGACGTCGACCTTGCTGGCGTCGATTTCAGCGCCATCCCGAAGGACAGCATCCGCCGCATCGAGATCACCCGCGGCAATGCGGGTAGCGTGCTCTATGGCGATGGCGCGGTCGGCGGCGTCATCAACATCATCACCAGGCCCGCCACCGGCCGGACGGCCTATGGCGTTGAAACCGCCATCGGCTCGCATGGCTATGGCGAGGCGAGCGTAAAGGCCTCGGACAGTGCCGGCCCGGTGTCGCTCAACGCCTATGGCAATGCGATCAATTCCGAAGGCTATCGCGTCAACAACGAATTGCGGCAGAAGAGCGCGGTCGCCGAAGGCCGCTATCGCACCAGCTGGGGTGAGACTTACCTGACGCTTTCGGGTGACGACCAGTTCGTCGGTCTGCCCGGCGTGCGCCGCCGCACCAACGCAATGAACCAGCTCGACACCGACCGCGAGGGCGCCAGCACGCCACTCGATTACGCGAAGAAGCAGGGTTTCAATGCCACGCTCGGCGGCACCGGGATGCTGCGCGAGAATGTCGAGCTGACGATTGACGGCGGCCTGCGCCACAAGGCGCAGCAGGCGGCCATCATCGACCCGACCGACCCGACCTCCAACGCCTATGTCGACACCAGGCTGAAGACGTTGTCGTTGACGCCGCGCGCCAACGTGAAGCACAGCCTGATGGGCCTTGGCGCTCGCGCCATCCTTGGCGTCGATGTCTATGATTCGGATTACGATTCGGATCGCAGCGTCAATCCGGGCGACCGGCCTAACCACATCTATGCGCTGGGCCAGCAGACCTATGGCCTGTACGCGCAGGAGACGGTCAGCCTGCGGCCGAGCACCGATCTTTCGCTCGGCCTGCGCATCGACCACCAGACCTTCGAGGCGAGCGACGTCGTGAATGCCACGGCGCCCGGCGGTGGCAGCCAGACCAAGGGCGTGCCCTTCGACGACAGTGACACGCAGTATTCCGCCCATCTCGGCGCCGAACATCGCCTGAACCCCAACCTGCGACTGTTCGGCCGCTTCGGGCGCAGCGTGCGCCTGCCGACGGTGGACGAGCGTGTCGGCGCCACCGCCTTTGGCGTGCCGCCCAACTTCCGCCTCGACACCCAGACCTCGTGGGATGTCGAGGCCGGCGTCGGCACGAAGCTGGGCCCGGTCGCGCTGGAGGCGCGTGCCTTCCGCATGGAGATGGAGGACGAAATCGCCTTCAACCCTGTGAACTTCACCAACATCAACCTAGACGACACGCGGCGCACCGGCGTGGAACTGGAGGGCAACTGGCCCGTCCTGCCCAGCCTGCGGCTGCGCGGCGGGGTCACCTACATCGACGCTGAGTTCCGCGCCGGCACCAACAAGGGGAACGAGGTGCCGCTGGTCTCGACCTGGACCGGCCTCGCCGGCGTGTCCTGGGACATCCGGCCGCGCACGCTCGTCTTCGACGTCGACCTGCGCTATGTCGGCGAACGGCGCTTCGACAACGACCAGCGCAACCGCCAGCAGCACATCCCGGCCAGCGGCATCGTCGATCTGAAGATCGGCGGCCAGGTGGACGACATCGCCCGCGGTGCCCGCTGGTCGCTCGGGGTCCAGAACGCGCTCGACCGCGACTACTTCACGTATGGCGTCGCCAGTTCCACCACCCTCGGCACTTTCAGCGCCTATCCGCTGCCGGGCCGCACCGTGATGGCCCGCGTGGGGGTGGACTTCTGATGCGCCGCGCCGTACCTGTAGACCTGAAAAACAAGGAGACCTCCATGGTTTCGCTCGATGTGTTCGCCGCCGGCACCCGGCCGGCCCCAGTCTGGCAAAAGGTCTGGCTCGGCCTGCTGGTCGCCGTCACCGCGCTGGCGACCGGCGTCTTTGCCTGCATCACGCCGCTTGTCGCCGCTGCCGCGCTCTGCGCCGTCACCCTGAACCGCCGCGACGCCCTGATCGGCGTCGCGCTGGTCTGGCTCGGCAACCAGATGATCGGCTATGGCATTGCGGGTTACCCCGTGAATGCCGATTCGCTCAGCTGGGGCGCCGCCATCGGCATCGCCACGCTGGCCGCCACCTTCATCGCGGGCGAAGTGGTGGCGAAGCTCCACAGCGCGCCGCTTCGCCTGGCGGTGGCCTTCGTTGCGTCCTTCGCGGTCTATGAAGTGCTGCTCGCGGGCGTCGCCGTGGTGCTCGGCGGTCTGGAAACCTTCGCGCCGGACATCGTGCTCTATTTCGCCGGCATCAACGCGATCTGGGCGCTTGCCTTCGCGCTCGGCTATCTCGTGCTGGCCGAGGTGGCGGGCACGCGTGGCGAGACGGCCGGCCGCACCGCCTGATCGGTCACAGTCTTCGACAAGAAAGGCCGGGGCTTTCCCGGCCTTTTTTGTGCCCGCCGGCCATGCGGCACCGCGGCGCACTGGCGCCCCGCGACGTTCCTTGCCAAACTGTATACAGAACCCCGCAAGTGGGACTGTCTGATTCTCAGGGAGCGTTTGTCATGAGCCAGCCGGGCCATCTCCGTTTCGGCACCTTCATCCCGCCCATCCATCCGAACTGGGAAAACCCGACCCTCTCGATGGAGCGCGACATGCAACTCATCGAGCATATGGACAAGCTCGGCTTCGACGAGGCCTGGATCGGCGAGCACCATTCCGCGGGGGCCGAAGTGATCGCCTCGCCCGAGCTCATCATCGCCGCTGTGGCCGAGCGCACCAAGCGCATCAAGCTCGGCACCGGCGTCAGCTCCTTGCCCTATCACCATCCGCTGATACTGGCCGACCGCATGCTGCAGCTGCATCACATGACGCGCGGCCGCGCCATGCTGGGCTGCGGCCCCGGGGCGCTGGTGTCCGACGCCATGATGATGGGCCTCAACCCGGAACGGCAGCGCGACATGATGGAAGAGTCGCTCGATTGCATCGTCCGCCTGTTCCGGGGCGAGGTGGTGACGAAGAAGACCGACTGGTTCGAGCTGAAGGACGCGCGCCTGCAGATCGCGCCCTACGGCGGCGAGATGATCGAGATCGCCACCGCCTGCGTGGTCTCGCCGTCTGGCCCGCGTGCGGCGGGCAAGTTCGGCACCGGCCTCATGTCGCTCGGCGGCACCTCGCCGGAGAACCTTGCCGCCGCGCCGGCGCATTGGCAGACCGCCAACGACATGGCGGCGAAGCATGGCCACACCATGAACCGCAAGGACTGGCGCATGGTCTGCGCCGTCCACATTGCCGAGACGCGCGAGCAAGCCTTCGAGCAGGTGAAATTCGGCCTGCAGGACTGGGTCGACTATTTCGGCGACGTCGCCACGCACCCGATGGTGCCCAAGGACGTGGCGGGCGACCCCGCCGGCCACCTCACGCGCACGGGCCGCGTCGTCATCGGCTCGCCCGACGACTGCATCCGCCAGATCGAACGCCTGGTGGAAGCGACCGGCGGCTTCGGCTGCTTCCTCATCACCGACACCAACTGGACGCGATTCGAGGACAAGCTCAAGTCCTATGAACTCGTCGCCCGCTATGTGTTCCCGGCCTTCCAGAACCTGACCGGCGGCCTGAAGGCGAGCCGCCAGTGGGTGGCCGACGCGCATGACGGCTTCCAGGGCAAGGCGCTCGCCGCCCAGCAGCTCCAGATCCAGCGCCACGCCGCGGAGAAGGCGGCGGCCGACACCGCGAAAGGCAAGGCAGCGGAGTAGCTCAACTACACGTCCGGCATGCAGTTCAGGAGAGGTATTTCTTCGCGAACCCGTGCTTTGCACTTTCTGCATGCCAAATTGCGACGAACCCCTTTAGGCTGACGGCTGGTTTCCGTGCAGTCCAGGAGTTCGCGCATGCCCCCCGCCGACACGACGAAGAAGCGCCGCCATTACAGCGGCAAGATCCTCTACATCGGCGACGAGGTGGGAGAGCGCGGACGCGAATGGTTCGACGTCACGGTCGAGCCCGACGGCACCCGCACGCTGCGCGCCAAGTGCGAGATCGACGGTTCCGTCGTGCACAATTTCCGCGTGCTGCGCGATGTCACCTTCACGCTCGACGGCAACTGGCGGCCGCTCGACGCCTTTGTCCGCATCACCGTGAACGACAAGTTCATGGGCTCAAGCTGGTTTCGCTTCGGCGAGCATGAGGTCGAATGCGAGGGCTTCACGGTGAACGAAGGCCGCATCTCGCAGAAGGTGCCGGTGGCGCGCTGGCCGCGCAGCTTCGGCTCGCATCCCGTGGTCTGCGACATCTGGCATCTCGGTGGCTGGGACTGGAAGAGCAGGGAGAAGCGCCAGAGCTGGCAGGCGGTCATGTCCTCGCCGCTGTCCTCCGGTGCGTCAGGCCCGATGATCGGGCTCTCCACCTTCACCGCCGACTATGTCGGGGAAGAGAAGGTGACGGTGAAGGCGGGCACATTCGATACCAGGCATTTCGTCTTCCCGCTGCACGACCGTCCGCAATATGACTCGCCCGAGCACGTCTGGTACGCGGGCGACGACCTGCTCTTCGTCAAGATCCGCTGGGATCACCTGAAGACCACCTATGAACTGGTCGAATACAAGGAAGGCGCATGACCGGGGCGAAGAAGCGCCGCCACTACAGCGGCAAGATCGTCTATATCGGCGACGAGGTCGGCGAGCGCGGCCGCGAATGGTTCGACGTGACGGTGGAACCGGACGGCACGCGCACCCTGCGCGCCAAATGCGAGATCGACGGATCCACCGTCCACAACACGCAGCTCCTGCGCGACGTCACGCTGACGCTCGATGCCAATTGGCTGCCGCAGGACGCCTTCGTGCGCATCAGCGCCAATGACAGGTTCATGGGCTCAAGCTGGTTCAGCTTCGGTGAAGGCTTCGTCGAATGCGAAGGCTTCACGGCGGGCGAGGGGCGCTTTTCCCAGCGCGTCGAGGTGGACAGCTGGCCGCGCAGCTTCGGCGCGCATCCGGTCGTGTGCGACATATGGCACCTTGCCGGCTGGGACTGGACCAGCCCGGAGAAAAGCCAGCGCTGGAAAACGATCATGTCCTCGCCGCTGTCATCCGGCGCGTCCGGCCCGATGATCGGCAAGTCCGGCATCCATGCCGAGTATCTCGGCCAGGAGAAGGTGACGGTAAAGGCCGGCACCTTCGACACGCACCACTTCGTCTATCCGCTGACCAAGACGCCGGGCTTCACGCCCGAGCATTGCTGGTACGCGGGCGACGACCTGCTCTTCGTCAAGATCCGCTGGGACACGCTGAAGACCACCTACGAGCTGGCGGAATACAGGGAAGGCTGAAGCATGGTCACCACCGGCAGGAACCGCCGCCGCTACAGCGGCAAGATCGTCTATATCGGCGACACCACCGGCGAGCGTGGCCGCGAGTGGTTCAACATCACAGTGGAACCCGATGGCACGCGCACGCTGCGCAGCCAGGTCGAGATCGACGCCGCCGAGATCAACAAGACCCGCGTGTTGCGCGAGGTGACCTACACGCTCGACGCCAAATGGCGCCCGCTCGACGCCTTCGTGCGCATCACGGTCGATGACGTGTTCGGCGGCTCGTCCTGGTTCCGCTTCGGCGAGAAGGAAGTGGAATGCGAAGGCTTCACCGCCGGTGAAGGCCGCATTTCCCAGAAGTTCCCCGTGTCGGCCTGGCCGAAGAGCTTCGGCCCGCACCCGGTAGTCTGCGACATCTGGCACCTGGCCGGCGGCTGGGACTGGACCAATCCGGCCACGCGCCAGGGCTGGACGGCCATCATGTCATCGCCGCTGCCGAACGGCGCCTCGGGCCCGATGATCGGCCACCAGAAGCTGGAGGTCGATTATCATGGCGAGGAGACGATCACGGTGAAGGCCGGCACCTTCGACTGCAAGCACTTCTCCTTTGTCAACAGCCACCGGCCCGGCGCCGCGGCCGAGCACATGTGGTATACGGGCGACATCGACATCCAGTTCGTGAAGATCCGCTGGGATTATTCCAAGACGACCTATGAGCTGGTCGAGATCTACGACTGGGCCGACGGCAGGAAGGTGGGCTGAGCCATGGTGACCACGGGCAAGAATCGCCGCCGCTACAGCGGCAAGATCGTCTATATCGGCGACACGACGGGCGAGCGCGGCCGGGAATGGTTCAACATCACGGTGGAACCCGATGGCACGCGCACGCTGCGCAGCCAGGCCGAGATCGACGACGCGGAGATCAACAAGACCCGCGTGCTGCGCGAGGTCACCTACACGCTGGACGCCAAATGGCGGCCGCTTGACGCCTTTGTCCGGATCACCGTCGATGACGTCTTCGGCGGCACCTCGTGGTTTCGCTTCAGCGAGAACATGGTGGAATGCGAGGGCTTCACCGCCGGCGAGGGCCGCGTCTCGCAGAAGTTCCCGGTGAAGAGCTGGCCACGCAGCTTCGGCGCGCATCCGGTCGTCTGCGACATCTGGCATCTCGGCGGCTGGGACTGGTCGAACCCGGCGCGGTTGCAGAGCTGGCAGGCCATCATGTCGTCGCCGTTGCCGAACGGCGCCTCGGGCCCGATGATCGGCACCTCCAACTTCTCGGCCGAGTACCTCGGCGACGAGACCGTCACGGTGAGGGCCGGCACCTTTCCGTGCAAGCACTTCGCCTTTCCGCTGCACGGCCGCTTCTCGCCCGAGCACATTTACTACACCGGCGACACCGACCTGCAGTTCGTGAAGATCCGCTGGGACTATTCGAAGACGACCTACGAACTGGTGGAAATCTACGACTGGGCCGACGGCAAGAAGGTGTGAGCCCGGCTGGCAGTCGGCCCGGCCCGCGCCCCTCGTCACGCGCGGGCGGACGGGGTAAAACAGCGGTAACGCGTAAAATCGGAGTCTCGCCATGGACGCCTCCGCCAAGGAAGCTCTGCCCAAACAACCCCTGAAAGCCATCCACCCGGAGTCGGCGGGCCGGCCCCTGCCGGGCTCGTTCCGCAACATGGGCCGCCATGCGCTGTCGCAGCCCTATGGGCATGACGACTATGCCTGGCTCGACTTCATCATGATGTGCCACTTCCACATGCAGCAGCGGGTCTTCCCGGGCAACGAGAAGGCCTGGGCGTCGCGCGGCCATGCCGAATTCCTGCGGCGCTTCGGGCGCGAGCCGAAGGACCGGCGCGAGGTGCGCAGCGTGATGGAGCGCGATCCCTACTGGCAGATGTGGAGCGCGCTGAAGCGCAACACGCAGGAAATGTCCTATGACGTGCGCAACGCCGCCAACGACCGCGCCGCGCCCGTGATCGCCGAGAAGGCCGCGAAGATTGCCCGTGGCAAGACCAAGGGCTCGCTCAGGCTGAACCCGAAGCTCGCGGTGCCGCGCTACATCACGGCGGTCGACATCCACCTGCAGCCAGGCGGCTACAACACCGATGACGGGCAGGGCGTCTATGCCGGCCTGTCCTATGATTCCGGTTCCGGCCTGATGACGGGCGGCGGCCATGGCAAGTTCAACGACAATGCCGGCTGGTCTCTGGTCAGCTTCATCCGGAGCCACTATCCGGACCTCAAGCCGAAGGTGATCGTCGACCTCGGCTGCACGGTCGGCCACAACACGCTGCCGCTGAAGGCGGGATTCCCGCAGGCCACCGTGCACGGCGTCGATGCCTGCGCGCCGCCGCTGCGCTATGCCCATGGCCGGGCCGAGGCGCTCGGCGTGCCGATCCGCTATTCGCAGCAGGATGCGGAGAAGACCAATTTTGCCGACAACAGTGTGGATGTCGTCACGACCGCGATGTTCCTGCACGAGATCCCACGCCCGGCGATGGCGCGCATCGCCCGGGAAATCCACCGCATCCTGAAGCCCGGCGGCGTCATGGTGCACGCGGAACAACCGCCCTATGAAGGCCAGCCGCCCTACGAACAGTTCATCCGCGAATGGGACACCTATTACAACGCGGAACCCTTCCGCTGCCCCTTTCGCGACATGGACCCCGTCGCCTGGGCGAACAACGCGGGCTTCAAGCGCGATAAGGTGTTCGCCGGCATGAGCCCCGCCGCCAACATGACCGACCAGGGCCTCAAGCTCGAAGGCGGCGCCTGGTTCATGATCGCGGCGCGAAAATAGGAGGACGCGATGTCTCCAGTTCGGCAGGTGCTTGGCGCGGGTGTGGTTCTTGCGGGTGGATTTTTCACGCTGCCGGCGCTGGCGGATTCCATCGACGGGAACTGGTGTTTCCGCGACGGCCGCCATGTCGAGATTCAGGGCCCGCGCATCGTTTCAGCCTCGGGCAAGACGCTCGCCGGCGACTACACGCGTCATGCCTTTCGCTACACCATCCCGGCGGGCGAAACGGATGGCGGTCTTGAGGCGCAGATGAGCCTCGTCAACGATGAAACGGTGCTGGTGCGCGTCGGCACCGATGCCGCGACGCCGCCGCAGACCTGGCGGCGCTGCAAGCCCGGAATCAGCTGAACCTCAGGGAACCGCGAGTTCCACCACTTCGCCGGCGGGGCCGGTGATGGTGGCGATCTTCGTGCGGCCCATATGCAGGTCCCTGTCGGCGGGTGCGGTGCCGCCGCGCAGGGTGAGCCACGGCGCCAGGCCGGTGGCCGCCGCCGTCACCATGGCAAAGCCGGCGGGCAGATAGCCCTCCTTCACCGGGCGCGCCACCGCGGTGGCGGGATAGCCGTCGATCTCGAACATGCCGTCTTCCTTGAGCGACACCGAGGCCAGGCTGCTCAGCGCGTTCTCCGGCCGGCCGTGGGCCTTGTTGATGCATTTGATCGGCGTCTCGCGATAGGGCCGCTCGATCACGTCGAAGCGGTCCATGTACCAGCGCTGCGCCGCGCGACTGTCGGCAGTGCCGAGGACGACGATGAACAGTCGATCCACCGGCACCTTCGCCTTGGGCAGGTGCTTCTTGTCCGGCTCGTCGGGAATCTGCGTCAGGTAGATGACCTCGCCGGCCGGGCCTTCGACCTGCATGGCCTTGATTGTGCTGGTGCCGCCCGACAGGAAATGCGGGCCCGACAGCCAATTGAAGGGCGTGCCCTCCAGCGGCGTCTTCAGCGTGTCGACGGCCTTCACGCTCAATTCGATCGCATTCCAGCCCAGTGTCCGCAACGGCTGCGCATGGCGCTCCGGGTGTTCGACGAAGCGCAGCCACTGCGGCAGGCCGCTGGTGGCGCGCAGGATGATGGTCTGGGCGCCTTCCTGCTTCGGGGCGCCCCACACCTTGGCGGTGGCCGCGTCCACCTTGCCGGTGCTGTCGATGCGATAGCCGAAATGGCGGACATAGTGCTCGGCAACCACCGCCGGGTCGGGCATGGTGAGGGTGGCGCCAATCAGCGTGGAGATGGCCGGTTTTGTGATCGACACGGAAAACCTCGGTCAGGACAGATGAACAGACTGTGAGTGTAGGACGCCGTGCCGCACTTGCACAGGAAGGAAGCGATGACCGACCGGGCCGAGCCGAACGCCGCCTTCATCCGCGCCCACACGCGGCTTTTGCCCGTGCCCCATGTGCCGGAACTTTCGCTCCATGTTGCTGACGATGCGACGGCCCTGTGGCAGCTCACCGAAGACGAACTCGCCCAGATCGAATTGCCGCCGCCCTACTGGGCCTTTGCCTGGGCGGGCGGTCAGGCGCTCGCACGCTACGTGTTCGACAACGCCGACATTGTGCGCGGCAAGCATGTGCTCGATTTCGGTGCGGGCTCCGGCCTGGCCGGCATTGCTGCCGCGAAGGCGGGAGCCCGGCGGGTCGAAGCCGCGGACATCGATGAATTCGCACATGCCGCGATTCTGCTCAATGCGACGGACAACAACGTGATCGTCGAAATCTGTCTGGACGATCAGATCGGCCGCGATGGGGGCTGGGATGTCGTGCTCGCCGGCGATGTCTGCTACGAGCGGCCGATGGCGGAGAAAGTCACGGATTGGCTGGGACAACTCGCGCTGCGCGGCGCGAAAGTGTTCGTCGGCGACCCTGGCCGCGCCTATCTGCCACGGGCGAATCTCGTGCAGCTTGCGGAGTATCGCGTGCCTACCACGCGCGCGCTCGAGGATCAGGAAATCCGCAGAACATCTGTGTTTTCCCTGCAGGCGGACGAATCCGCGCAATTCACAAAATAGAAACTTCTCGCGTGGCCGGTACTCATGTGCCGCGCGGGAAAATCAATGTGTTTTGTGGGGCATTTTTTGCTTCCCATCGGCGGCTCGATGGGGCAAAAGGGCGTTGTCGCTGCGCTCCTGGGGAGGATGTGCAGCGATCCGAACCGGCTCCCGCGGGCTCACCGCGGTCCGGTTGCGGAGAGAGAGGCCGGGGACTAACAAACGGAGGGTCGAGCTCTGCTCGTCGACCGCAAGGCCAGACGCACGCGGTTTTTTGTTGCCATCATCGCGATGATGGTTGCGATCCCCGTCCATCTCGCAACCACCACACCCGCCGCCGCATTCCTGCAATGTGTCATCTATGCGCGCAGCGTCACCGGCTTCGAACTGTTCGGTGATGCCTGGACCTGGTGGGACCAGGCCAAGCCGCGCTACGACCGTGCCCAGTCGCCCCAGCCGGGCAGTGCGCTGGTGTTCAAGAAGACCCCGAAGATGCGCAGTGGCCATGTTGCCGTCGTGCGCGAAGTGCGCGGCAGCCGCGAGATCCTGGTCGATCATGCCAACTGGGCGGCGCGCGGCGCCGGCAAGGGCCGCCTCAGCAAGAACGTCTCGATCATCGACGTCTCGCCCAAGAACGACTGGACCCAGGTCCGCGTCTGGTATCCGCCGGTCAGCGACTACGGCTCGCCCTACCTGACCTATGGCTTCGTCCTGCCCGATGTGCAGCAGGCGACCTTCACGGATCCTGGCCCGAGTTCCTGAGGCTGGTGTCTGTCGCCACGCAGCAGTGGCGCTTATCGGGTCAGCTGTCGCAATGCCGGCGAATCATCTCGGCAATCTCCGCGGTGCGCGTTTCCAGCGGCCACAGGCCCGACGGTGACAGGTCGACCACCCGGCCGTTCTTCAGGCAGGCGGCGGACCGCCTGGTCGCTTCATAGATGTCGTCGCGCACGTTGAACACCAGCACGGGCTGGTCGAGATCGTGCAGCGCCGTTTCCATGTCATGGCTGAACACGGCTTTCATCGCATCCGCCCCGCTGCTGCGCTGGCGCAGCGAATCCGACAGGTAGCGCTCGATCATCGCGTCGGTGACGCCCGGGCCACGGAATTGCGCCCAGTTGTTCCACATGCGCAGGACATGCGCGCCGTCGCTGCACTCGGTCGGGGTGAGCGACTTGCCGGTCCAGGCGCGCTGCGCCGCGCGTTCCTCCTCGGTATAGACCGCGGCCCCGACCAGCGTGACGTGCCGCACCCGCTCGCGGCGCGCGCGGGTGAACTCGACGGCGATGCGGGCACCGGTGTGCACACCCAGCACGTCGATCGGGCCGAGGTCCATGGCGTCGATCACCTGGCCATGCGCGGCGGCATAGCCCGCGATCGTGAGCGGCGCCGGCGGCGGGTCGGAGTGGCCGAAGCCCGGCGTGTCCGGCGCCAGGACAAGGCGGTCGCGCCCCATCTCGCGCATCAGCGCGTCGAAGGTGCGCCCCGACAGCGGGCTCTGGTGAAAACAGATCAGCGGGCGTTTTCCGCCCGTCTTGCCGGCGGTGTAGACATGCACCTGGCCATAGGGGCCTTCGACATACTGGCGCCGGACGGGAACGGTGTTTGCCATGATGCATGCCTGTTTCGTTGCCATTGGCCGGATCGGCCAGCCAAGTGAAGCAGCATAGCAAGGCGCGCGGCCGTGCGCTGGATGCATGAAGGCGCGACGAAGGCGGCTTGACACCCTCCCTCCACCGCACTGATCCTGAACGAAATCCGCCCATGGTCCCCTGCAGCACACGGGGCCATGGGAAGAGAGACCAGGCAGGGAAATTATGGGAATGCGGTTCTCGACCGATCGCATGGCGCTGCTCGCCATCGATCTGCAGACAGGCTTTTGCCATCCCGGTGGCTCGTCCGCCCGGCGCGGCCGCGACATCACGCCGATGAAGAACGCGGCCGAGAAGTCGCTGGCGCTGGTGCAGCATGCCCGCACCGCGGGCCTGCCCGTAATCTGGACCACGATCACCTTTCATCCGCAGTATCGCGACGGCGGCCTGCTGACCGGCGCGCTGCGTCCGGCGATCGCCGAGCGGGGCGGTCTCAAGCGCGGCAGCGAGGATGGCGCGCTGATGCCGGGCATTGAGGTCCGTCCCGAAGACTACGTTGTCGACAAGCCGCGCAATTCCGCCTTCTACGCCTCGTCGCTCGAGGCGATCCTGCGCTCGGCGCGGATTGAATCGCTGCTCGTTTGCGGCGTGACAACGGCGATGTGCGTTGAATCCACGGTGCGCGATGCCTTCCAGCGCGACTACGCCCCCTTCGTTGTGTCCGACTGCACGGCCGAATTCGTTCCGGCGCGGCATGAAGCGGCGCTCAGCGCCATGGCCTACGGCTTTGCCAATGTCCTGACCTTCGACGAGGCGGTGGCGAACCTGCAAAGTCGGGAATTCGTGTTTCACCCCGGCACGCCGAACTGAGCGGTCGGAGGCGGCGGGGCAGGATTTGTTGCCGCGCCGCAAGAAAATCTAACTGGGGCAGGGACGCCGCGGGCGTCTAGGCTCCAGACGTCCGGGGCGCGAATGGACCCCGGGCACAGGTGCCGACGCGTGGTTCGAGCGGTAAGTGGGACACAGAGAAACTCGTAGGAGGCGCATGATGCAGCACATGAAACGCGTAGCCGGGGCCGTCGTCGGTCTCGCCTTGACGCTCGCGGCCGGTCAGGCCATGGCACAGACACAGCAACTCAAGATGGGCGCGGGCCTTGCCGGCACCTATCCGCTCTATTCTGCGAAGTTCGCCGACATGGTGAACAAGAACGTGCCGGGCGTACAGGTTTCGCCCGTATCGGTCGGCTCGGTCGAGGCTCAGGCTGACATGCAAAAGGGCGAGCTGCAGTTCAAGATCGGCTATGCCTTCGACGTGAAGCGCATCGCCGACGGCCTCTCCACCATCCCGATGAAGACGCCGGATGTCTGCCATCTGCAGACGGTGTTCGGCGACGGCCTCTTCGTGGTCGCCAAGGCGGACAGCCCGATCAACAGCCTGAACGACCTGGCCAAGGGCCGTTATCGTGTCTGGACCGGCCCGAAGACCGGCTTCTTCTACAACATCATCCTGCCGCTGATGGAAGCGCACGGGATGAATCTCGCCGATCTCGAAAAGACCGGCAGCGTGCTGGAAACCTTCGGCTACGGCGAGACCGCCGGCGCCTTCCAGGACCGCCGGCTTGACGTGACCTTCTTCTCCGGCGGCATTCCCTACAACCTGCTGCTGCAGATCGAGAGCCAGCCGGGCTTCAAGTTCATCAAGATCTCGCCCGAGGCGATGAAGAAGTTCCAGGAGCTGCGCCCGGGTATCGAAACACGGGTGCTGCCCAAGAACACCTACAAGGGCCAGAGCGAAGACCTGACCATCCCGTGGTACGCCAACCAGGTCATCGCCACCACCAAGGTACCGGAACCGGTCCAATACCAGATCACCAAGGTGATGAACGAGAAGGCCAAGGAATTCCACGGCATCTTCCCGGGCTCGGAGGAAATCGGCGCTGTCGACCCGCTCTCCGCGAACCAGGTCCAGCTCTGCAAGGGCGCCGAGCGCTACTACAAGGAAATCGGCAAGCTGAAGTAAGCCTGTCGGCCGATGACGCTGTCCTGATGGCGGGAGCCGGGTGCAGTTGCGCCCGGCTCCCCGTTCTTCGAGGCGACTTTCCATGAACGTGCTGCAGATCATCACGGGCAACGGCGCCCCCCCGGGCCATGTCGCGCGCGCCTGGCTGATTGCCTGGCTTGGCCTGTCGTGGATGCTGCTCCACCTCTATTCCGGCTTCTACGGCTCGCCCAATGCGATGCTGTTCCGCACGCTCCATCTCGGCGTCGCGATGGCGCTGGTCTTCCTCTATATGCCGACCGGCGGCAAGCGCGAGCGCCAGCCCTTGCCCTTCGTGCTGATCGACATCCTTCTCTTCGCCGGCTGCCTGTGGACCTCGGTCTATTTCTTCATCTTCTACGACACATGGGAGTTCCGGCGCGGCGACATGCAGTTGCTGGACTATGCCACCGGCATCCTGTGCATCTTCCTGACACTGGAAACCTCGCGCCGCGCCTTTGGCTGGTCGATGGTGTGGGTGTGCCTGGTCTTCGTCGTCCACGCGCTGCTCTCGAACCACTTTCCGGCGCCCTTCAACACCGCGCCGGCGTCCTTTGAGCGCCTGATCCGCACGCTCTTCCTGGGCGACGAGGGCATTTATGGCGCCGCTGTTTCGGTCATGGCGCAGTTCGTTGTGCTGTTCGTGTTGTTCGGTACGCTGCTGTCCATGACGGGCGGCGGCGCCTTCTTCACGCGCATCGCCTTTGCCCTGTTCGGCCATCGCACAGGCGGCCCGGCCAAGGCGGCGGTGGTGTCGTCCGGCCTGCTCGGGACCCTGTCGGGCAGCGCCATCAGCAATGTCATCACCTGCGGCACTTTCACCATCCCGCTGATGAAGCGGCTTGGCTACAAGCCCGCCTTTGCGGGCGGGGTGGAGGCGGCGGCCGGCAATGGCGGGCCGATCATGCCGCCGGTGATGGGCGCGGTCGCCTTCATGATGGCCGAGTTCCTCAACGTGTCCTATGCGGCCGTTTGCGTCGCGGCGGCAATTCCGGCCGTTCTCTACTACCTCGTCATCTTCGTGACCGTGCATTACGAAGCGAAGAAGCTTGGCCTCAACGCGGTGGACAAGAAACTGCTGCCGCGCGCCTGGGACATCATGAAGCGCCAGGGCTACCTGCTGCTGCCGCTGGTGCTCATCATCGTGACGCTGTCGCTTGGCTATTCAATCCTGTTCGTCTCGATCATCGTGATTGCGGCGACCTTTGTCATATCGCTGCTGCAGAAGAAGCACCGGATGACGCCGTATCGCCTTGTCGATTCGCTTGAGCAGACGGTGCAGTCGATTGTCGGCCTCTGCGCCACGGCGGGCGCGGCCGGCATCATCATCGGCTCGGTCTTCGCGACCGGGCTGACCTTCGCGGTGGCGCAGTTCACGGTCGACATGGCGGCGGGCCAGATCTGGATCGTGCTGGTGCTGGTGGCGTTCCTGTCCTTCATCATGGGCCTTGGCATGCCGCCGACGGCGATCTACATCACGCTCGTCGCCACCGTGATCCCGATCCTGGTCAAGGCGGGAATCTCGCCGATGGCGGCGCATCTGTTCGCCTTCTACTACGGCAACGCCGCCAACATCACGCCGCCGGTGGCGCTGTCCGCCTATGTCGCCGCGCCGCTCGCGGGCGCGAGTCCCAACGAGACGGGGTGGCAGGCGACGCGCCTTGGCGCCGGCACCTTCCTGCTGCCCTTCCTGTTCATCTATGCGCCCGGCCTTGTCTTCGAAGGGCCGCTCTACATGACGGTCTATGTCTCGCTCATGGCGGCGATGGGCCTCAGTGCCTTTGCCCTGGCGATGACGGGCTATTTCTTCGGGCCCATGCCGGTCTGGCAGCGGGTGGCGCTGTTCGCCAGCGCCGGCCTGCTGATCGTGCCGGAATACGCGACCAACATTCCCGGTTTCACCCTGTTTGCGGTCACCGCGGCGGCCAACTGGCTGGCAGCGAAGAAGATGCCGGCGACACAGGTCGACCGGCCGCCGGTCGTGTCGATGGCCGCGCCGCCGCCGCCGAAGCCGCCCTTGCGCCTCGCCCCCACGGCAATCGGCCGCGCCTGGAACCGCTTTCTTGCCGCCCGCGTGAACAAGGAGCTGGTGCTGCCGCCCGCCGCATCCCCCACCGGTACGCTCGACAACCTGAACGAGGCGCTGATGCATGAGGAGGAAGGCGTCGGCGGCCCGAACGAGGTGACGCCGCGCACGCTCTGGCTCAGCTGGGGCGTTGTGGTGCTGGCCGCGCTGGCGATGGAATATCTCGGCGACACCTATTTCCACGCGCGCGAGCCTCTGTGGTGGGTGGCGGCCATCGCCGGCATTGCCGGCGTCAGCCTGCTGCTCTTCGCCCGCATCTGGGCGGCGGGCCGCCTGGTGCCGGCCGATGAGCACGCCCCGGCCAGCACTGTCGCAGCCGCGGCAGCGGCTGAGGGCTGACAGCCGTTGGATGCCCTGCCCGGCGCGGCCCTAGACTGTCCCGTCATCCGGAAGGACCGCCATGCGCATCTGGGAACAGGGACTGGTCGCGACCTATTCGCTGCCCGGCTACAAGGATCTCATCCTGGAGCACTATGCCGCCTACCAGCGGCCGGGCACCGAGATCGCGGTGCATGGCACGCGCGACGATGCCAGCAGCACGGCGGCACAGATTGCGGGCCGCGCCGTCAACTATGGCTACCTGCACCGCTTCCACGACAATCAGATCCTCGACAACGTCCGCCGCGCCGCCGCCGAAGGCTATGACGCGGTGATCCTCGGCGTGCTGCAGGACCCTGTGCTGCGCGAGGCCCGCAGCATCGTGCCCATTCCCGTGCTCGGCTATGGCGAAACCTCGATGCTCACCGCCTGCATGCTGGGCGCGCGCTTCACCTTCGTCTGCATAAACCCTGCGATGGACCCGCTGGTGCGCCGGATGATCCGCGACGCAGGGCTCGAATCCCGCGCCGCGCCCACCGCCTATATGGATTGCGGCTATGACGATTTCCGCGATGCCGTCGCGGGCCGGCCGCAGCGCGTGCTCGACGCGTTCCAGGCCGCCGGCCGCAAGGTGATGAAGGACCATGGCGTCGATGTGCTGCTGCCGGGCCAGACGATCATTGCCGAATTGCTGTGGAAATCGGGCGTGACGGAACTCGACGGCGCCGTCGTCCTCGACCCGCGCTTGCCGCTGCTGCGCACCGCCGAGATGCTCGTCGACCTGCGCCGCGCCGGCATCGGCATTTCGCAGCGCGGTTATGACTGGGCGCCGCCGCCCGCCGACCTCACCGCCGCCGTGCGCCGCTTCTACGACCTCGACTAGCGGCAGGGCGCCAGCGTCATACTGTCCGTGGTCTTCGCGGCGGGCAGCAGCGCCGAGACTGTCACGCAACTGCCGTCACGGCACAGACGCCAGTCGGGCACCGCGTCGCTGCGCGCGAGATTGAGGGTGGGCAGGCGCCGCATCGGGCGTGAAACCCACCAGCCGTCGCGCAACACCGCATCGGGCCCGGGCTCCATGCCGGCGCCGCTGCCCTTCACCCGCGCTTCCGTGGCGACCAGATTGGCGCCCTCGATTCGGTAGTCCTCTTCCCACGCGGTTTTCTGCACCGAATGGGTCCAGGCGAGCGTGAACTGCGACCAGCCGAGCGCGACCGAGACTGCGCCGGCCACCAGGCACAGGCTCATGCGGGCTTCGCTGCGCGCCGCACCGACCACCAGTGCCAGCCGACGAACAGCGCGCCTGCGGCGAAGCCGAGCTCGTCGGTCAGCGGGATCGACACGACGAGCAGGAAGGCCGCCAGCGTGGCGAAGGCGCGCTCGGGCCAGGACAGCGGCCGGAACAGGAAGCCCATCGCGGCCGCGCCCCACAGGCCCACGGCGATACAGGCCTTGAACAGCATATAGGCGGCGGCGAGCGGCAGGCCCCAGGCGTCGGCCAGCGGGTCCTGAGGCTGCAGCATCAGCGAGGGCGCATAGACCGCCATGAAGGGCACGACGAATCCCGGCAGGGCGATACGCGTCGCCGTGATGCCGATCTTCATCGCCGATTCCTTGGCAAAGGGTGCGGCGGCGAAGGCGGCCAGCGCCACCGGCGGCGTCAGGTCGGCCATGATGCCGAAATAGAAGACGAACATGTGGCTGACGATCAGCGGCACGCCGAGTTCGAGCAGCGCCGGTCCGACCAGCGACGAGGTGATGACGTAGTTCGGAATCGTCGGGATGCCCATGCCCAGGATCAGGCAGGTCACCATCGTCAGCAGCAGCGACAGGAACAGGTTGTCCTTGCCCACGTCGACGATCACGCGAACGAATGTGGTGCCCAGCCCCGTCAACGTCATGATGCCGATGATGACGCCAACAATGGCGCAGGCGATGCCGACGCCAAGCGCGTTCTTGCTGCCTTCGGCGAGGCCATCGCGCAGGATGAGCAGCGTCTCGCGCCCGCCCTTGGCGAACCAGCAGGCCGCGACCATCACGGCAATCAGTACCAGTACGATGTCGATGCCATAATCAAAAAAGGTTGAGCACACGACGCCGACGACGACCCAGAAGACGACGCGGAAGATGACGGGGCCGAACTGCGCCGCGATGCGCGTGCCCAGGATTAGCACCACCGTCAGGCCGAGCCCCACCGTGCCGGCGAAGAGCGGCGTGAAGCCGGTGAACAGCAGATAAACCAGCGCGGCGAGCGGCAGGATCAGGTGCCAGTTCCGCTTCGTCGAGGCCCAGGCATCCGGCATGTCGGCTTTCGGCAGGCCGACCAGACCATAGCGCCCGGCCTCCAGATGCACGGCCCAGAAGCAGGCCGCGAAATAGAGGAAGGCGGGAATGGCGGCCGCGCGCACGACCTCGAAATAGGGAATGCCGAGTGTCTCCGCCATGATGAAAGCGACCGCCCCCATCACCGGCGGCATGATCTGCCCGCCCATGCTCGACGTCGCCTCGACCGCGCCGGCAAAGGCCGGGCGATAGCCGAAGCGCATCATCAGCGGGATGGTGAACTGGCCGCTCGACACCACATTGGCGACGCCCGAACCGCTGATCGTGCCCATCAGCGCCGAGGAAATCACCGCCACCTTGGCCGGGCCACCACGGTGGTGGCCGACGGTGCCGAGCGCGAGGTCGTTGAAGAAATCGATCATCCCGGCGCGCTCGAGGAAGCTCGAGAACAGGATGAACAGGAAGATGTAGGTCGAGAACACCAGCGTCGGCGTGCCGTAGATGCCCTCGGTGCTGACGAACAGGTGGTCGATCACCTGCTCGAAGCCATAGCCGCGATGGTCGAGCGGCGCTGGCAGGTGCTGCCCGAACAGGCCATAGGCGAGGAAGAGGGCGCAGATCAGCGGCAGCGCGATGCCCATCACGCGGCGGCCGGCTTCGAAGACCAGCAGGATTGCAACGACGCCAACGGCGATGTCCATCGCCGTGGGGTCGCCCGAACGCACGATCAGGGGCTTGTATTCCACCCAGTGATAGAGCGCGACGGCGAAGCCCAGGATGCCGAGCGCCCAGTCGGTGTAATAGCCGATGCCCTGGCGCGGCCGCTTGTGCGCCAGCAGCAGGAAGGCAAGCAACAGCAGGAAGCCGACATGGACGGACCGGCTGACGATGCTGGGCAGCCCGGCAAAGGCCGCGTTATAGATGTGGAAGGCGGCGAAGACGATGGCGATGCCATAGGTCAGCGTGCCGCGCCAGCCCGGGCCATAGCCCGCGCCAAAGCCTTCGAGTTCGATGCTGCCGGCGGTGGGCGCGTTTGAAGCCGTTGTCATGGGATGATCAATGCGAGCACACCCTCGCCCTTCGAAACGCGGGCTTTGCCCGCACCTCAGGGTGAGGGTGCGTTTTTCTCTTGAGCCTCATCCTAAGGAGCCCGCTGCGGCGGGCGTCTCGAAGGGTGGGCCGGTGAACTGACCTCGCCTACTTCATCACGCCCTTTTCCTTCAGGAAGCGCTCGGCGCCTGGATGCAGCGGGATTGGCATGCCCTGCAGGGCAGCTTCCAGCTTGATGTCCCGTGCGGCGGCGTGGGCCGCGACCATGGCGGGCAGGTTGTCGTAGAGCGACTTGGTCATCTGGTAGATCAGCGGCTCGGGCACGCCCTCATGGGTGACGAGGAAGTTGACCACAGCGGCCGTCGGCACGGCGGCCGTCTGGCCCTTGTAGGTGTCGGCGGGAATGATTACCGGCACATAGGGCGCGCCGATCTTGGCCACCACATCGGCCGGCACGCTGATCACCGTGATGTCGTTGCTGGATGCGAGGTCGCGGATCGAGGCGACGCCGAGGCCCGCCGACTGCAGCGTGGCGTCGAGCTGGCGGTTCTTCATCAATTCGATCGACTGGGCGAAGTCGAGATATTCGACCTTCAGGTCGTTATAGGTCATGCCCGCTGCCTTCAGGATGGCGCGGGTGTTGAGCTCGGTGCCCGAGCGCGGCGCACCGACCGACAGCCGCTTGCCCTTCAGGTCGGCGATCGTCTTGATACCGGAGTCCTTGGTGGCGACGAGCTGGATGAAGTTCGGATAGACGGCGGCAATGCCGCGCAGCTTCTTCAGCGGCGTCTTGAAGCCAGCCTCCTCGTTGCCTTCCCAGGCAAAGCCGAGCGAGTCACCCAGGGTGAGCGCGATCTCGCCCTTGCCTTCCTGCAGCAGGTTCAGGTTTTGCACCGAGGCCTGCGTCGCCTGCACCGTCGGGCGGGCGCCCGGGATGTTGTCGGCATAGATCTTCGACATCGCGGTGCCGAGCGGGAAATAGACGCCGGTCTGCCCGCCGGTCAGGATGTTGATGAACTGTGCCTGCGCCGGAACGGCGGCAGTGGCGAGCGCGGCGGCAACCGCCGCTCCAACGACATGACGGACAATTCGCATGACACCTCCTCCGGCCGCGGCTGCACGCGGCACCAGCAAAACAGAAATGGGCAATTCCCGGAGGCGAAGCGTAGCAGCATTCGGGCCCGGTTCTGGCCGACTTCCTTTTGTGCGGCGCAGCAAATGCGCGTTATAACCAGACCGTGATTCGCCTTTGTCGTTTCCACGCATGAGCACGCCGCAGGTCATCGTTCTGGTTGTCTTTGCGGCAACCTATGTCGGCATGGCGCTCGGCCGCGTGCCGGGCCTGACGCTCGACCGCACCGGCATCGCGTTGCTGGCACTTGCCGCCCTGCTCGCCAGCGGCGTGATGGACGTGGCGGCCTTCGGTGCCGCCATCGATGCGCCGACGCTGATCCTGCTCTTCGCGCTGATGATCGTGTCGGCGCAATTCGCCGGCGCCGGCTTCTATGACCGCTGCGCCGCCGCCATCACCCGGGCGCAAGTAAGCCCCGCCGTGCTGCTCGCGCTCACAGTGGCGGTCGGTGGCGGCCTGTCGGCGGTGCTCGCCAACGACATCGTCGTCTTCGCCATGACGCCGCTGCTCTGCATCGGCATCCAGGGGCGTGGCCTTGACCCGCGGCCCTTCCTGATCGGGCTCGCGGGTGCCAGCAACGCGGGTTCGGCGGCAACGTTGATCGGCAACCCGCAGAACATCCTGATCGGCCAGGTCGGCGGGCTCGACTTCTGGCACTTCATCGCCGTCTGCGGCGTGCCCGCACTCGTGGCACTGGTCCTCGTCTATGCGGTGACGCGCGTGATGTGGCGCAACGCACTGGCCGCCCCCGGCATGCCCGCGGCCGATGCCGCGCCCGTGCCGGTGGACCGCCGCCAGGTCGGCAAGGGCGCGCTCGCCGTGGTCGCGCTCGTGATCCTGTTCGCCACGCCGGTGCCGCGCGAGGTGGCCGCGCTCGGCATCGCGGCGCTGCTGCTGGTCAGCCGGCGGATGGAAAGCCGGGCGATGCTCCGGTCCGTGGACTGGAACCTGCTGCTGCTGTTCCTCTGCCTCTTCGCCGTCACCGCGGCCCTGGCGGGCACGGGGTTGGCGGGCGATGCGCTTGGCTGGGCGGCGCAGCGCGGCTTCAGCCTCGACCGCCTGTCGGTGCTGACGCCGGTCACGCTGCTGCTCAGCAACACCATCGGCAACGTGCCCGCCGTCATCCTCATCACCGCCATCTGGCCGGCGGCGCCGCAGGGCGCCTATTACGCCCTGGCGCTGCTGTCGACGCTGGCGGGCAACCTGCTGATCGTCGGCAGCATTGCCAACCTGATCGTGGCGGAACGGGCACAGGCGTCGGGCGTGCGCCTTGGCTTCATGGACTTCGCCCGCGCCGGCATCCCGATGACCCTCCTGTCGATGGCCGTGGCCGTGCTCTGGCTCTGGGCCTTCGGCTGGCTGCCCTGGTGAAAGGCTGCCGCGGCCGGTCAGCCCTGCGCCGCCGCCATGCCGGCGACGACTCCCGGCCGCGCGCCGACCCGGTCTCGCCAGCGCGCGAGCGCGGGGTAGGGGCTGAGCCCCCCGGCAAGGCGCTGGATCGACGTCACCGCAAGCGGATAGGCAAGGGCATCGGCGAAGGAGAATGCGGGACCGGCAAGGTATTCGCATTCAGACAGACGGCGTTCCATCGCCTGAAGGGCGCGACGGGCCTCGGCCTCGACATAGTCCGTCGCCTCCGAGAGATCACTTCGGGCACGAAGTGTCGTGAAGTACTGGACTCCCATCATCGGCGAAAAGTCGGTTGCCACGACCGACGCCCAGGACCAGGCGCTTGCGCGGGCTTCGAGATCGGCCGGAAGCATCTTCTGCGACCGCTCGCAAATGAAAAGCGCGATGGCCAGCGTGCCGAACACTGTCACCGGATGGGCGAGGCCCGGGCTCCTGTCCACGAGCGCTGGGTATTTCCCCATGGGGCTGATATCCAGGTAGGACGGCGGTGGCGGGGCCCCCACGGCGCGCACCACATGGATGGCGCGGTAGGGAAGGCCACCTTCCTCGAGCAATATCGTGGCTTTTTGCCCATTGGCGGTCGGAACACAATACAACTCGATCATGGCGCCCGATCCGAAGGAAGTTGAAGACTGCCGGGAGAACAAGTTCGCGCCGCGCGCGATGCATGTCCCTGCGCGTGAAAGACAAGGGAGCCCGGGATGGTCGTGATTCGCTGCGCCATACTTGCCGACGCGGATGAAATTGTCGATCTCGTGCGTGCCCTTGCGATCTACGAGAAGGAACCGCTGTCCTCCGTCAAGCTCACCGCCGCCGATGTGCGTCGCGACGGCTTCGGGCCCGCGCGCCGCTTCGAGGT
This sequence comes from Alphaproteobacteria bacterium, assembly GCA_947473325.1. Classification (GTDB taxonomy): domain Bacteria; phylum Pseudomonadota; class Alphaproteobacteria; order SHVP01; family SHVP01; genus CANJEJ01. The sequence continues at coordinate 23,160 of CANJEJ010000017.1, forward strand.
CCTGCTGGCCGAGGAGGGCGGCCGGGCGCTGGGCTTCGCCCTGTTCTTCCCCAACTACTCGACCTGGGAGGGCCGCGCGGGGCTCTTCATCGAGGATCTCTTCGTGCGGGAAGAGGCGCGGGGACGAGGTATTGGCCGGCAGCTGGTGACGGCGATCGCGGCCATCGCCCGGTCGCGTGGCTGCCCGCGCATCGACCTCAACGTGCTCGACTGGAACCCGACGCGCGACTTCTACCACCGGATCGGCGCCCATCACATGCAGGACGCGCGCCAGAGCTGGCTGCCCTACCGGATGCGGGCGTCCGCCATTGCCGCGCTGGCGGACAGGGCGGACGCCGCCTGGTTTCCGGACCTGCCGAGGCTCTGACTCGCGCCAGAGCCTCGGATCGAGTCTTCGCTCTAGCGGTGATTGCCGTAGACGAAGCGGTAGAAGCCGGCGAGTGGCGCGGGGGCCACACCCAGCGCCGCGACGGCCGACTGGTTGAACAGCCGCCAGGTCGCATTCTTCAGCGTCGCAAGATCCGCAGCCTCCAGCACGGCCAGCCATTCCATCCGCTCGGCGCGCGGCAGGGCGCCGCCCATCGCCCGGGCCGCGTCGCCCGTGCGGTTGGCGGCGTCCAGCATGTTCTCGCACAGGCAGGCGCCGATCATGCCTGGCTCCTTCACCAGCCCTGCCATCGCGGTGTCGAGGTGGTTGCGCAATTTCACCTGCGCGCTCGTGTCGTCGGGCGGATAGAAGCGGATGGCGGCGGCGAGCCCGCCGATGCCATGCATGCGGTCGACGATCACCCGCGTCGTCATGCGGTGGAACTTGCCAAGGTTGGGGATCACCCGCTTCGACCAGTCCGACTGGTTGCTCACCACCTTGAGGTAGGCGTCCGACGACAGCACGTCGGCCGTCTCGGTCTCATAGGTGGCGAAATACTTGAATGGCGCGTCGATCGCCTCGTAGCGGCGCGAGCGCGTGAACCCGGGGGTGAAGACGCGCTCGTCGACATGCTCGCGGTTGAACCATTCGTTGTGCTCGGATTCGTGCGCGGCTTCGGGCTGGGTGAAGGACACCAGCATGCCGCGGGGGGCTTTGGCCGCCATGATCAGCGCTCCAGCTTCGTCAGTTCGTAATAGGTCTTCATGTAGCCGGTGACGCGGCCTTTCAGGAAGATGTAGTCGCCATCCGCCGTCGTCCACACGTCATAGGGCGGGTGCTCCTCCGGCATCTCGTTGGCGATGACCTGGAAATGCAGGGCGTCGAAGGTACCGGCCTTGACGTCGATGCTTTCGCGGCCGACGAAGCGCAAGCCGACGCCCATGCCGAACAGCAGCGGTCCGGTGGCGCCGCGATGGTCGGGCGAGGACAGCAGGATGCGGGGGATACGCTGCGTGCCCGGCCCCTTGGTCAGGTCATAGGCGTTGTTCATCCAGCCGTCATTGGCGATGGCGTGGTTGCCGAAGCCGCGGATGCGCCCCTGCGTTTCCACGCGCTGGCTGATGCGGCCTTCAGCGACGGTGTTGGTCTCGCATTCGGCGAAGCCGTCGCCGAAGCGGAACCAGCCCGAGCCGGTGAACTTGCCGCCCACCGTGATGCGCACGGCGGAATCCATCGGGTACCAGTCCTTGTCCACCGTCTGCGACACGTCGCGCACCACGCTGGGCGCGTCGTCGATCTCGGCATGGGCGGTCAGCGTGCGCGAGCCATCCTCGTGATGCGTGAGGGTGAAGACCTCGCGGCCACGTTCCTGGCCCATGCGGTCGGGCTTCTCGCTGGTGTAGAGGATGTGGCCGACGGCCGTGCGTGGCTTGGGCATGCGATGTCTCCCTGAAGTTTCCTAGGCGAAGCGGGTAAGGGCGGTGGCGAAGGTGGCGGGATCGGCGTTGCCGCCGGAGGCGACGACGACGGTCGTCCTGCCGCGCGGATCCCACTGGCCATTGAACAGCGTGGCAAAGGCGGCGGCGCCGCCCGGCTCGATGACCAGCTTGAGGTGGATGAAGGCAATCGCCATGGCGCGCAGCACGTCGTCGTCGCTGACGGCGAAGCCGCCTTTGGCGAGGCGCCGAAGCACCGGAAAGGTCAGGTTCCCCGGGCGCGGCACCATGAGCGCATCGCACAACGTCTTCGCGCCGGGCGCATTGGTCACGACATCGCCGGAGGCAAGCGAACGGGCCATGTCGTCAAAGCCAACCGGTTCGGCGGTGTAGAGCGCAGTGCCGGGCAGGCGGTCTTCCAGCGCCAGCGCAATCCCGGCGGAAAGGCCGCCGCCGCTGCACGGCACGATCACGGCGTCGGGCTCCACCTTCAGCGCCAGCGCCTGGGCGGCGATCTCGAGCCCGACCGTGCCCTGGCCCGCGATGATCGACGGATCGTCGAAGGGCGGCACCAGCACGGCCTTCCTGTCGTCGGCCAGCGCATGGGCGCGCAGCACCATGCTGTCGCGGTCGCCGTCATGCAGGATGACCTCGGCGCCGAGCGCCTTGCAGCGCGCCACCTTGATGGCGGGTGCCATAATCGGCATGACGATGATCGCCGTGGTGCCGAGCTTCTGTGCCGCCGCGGCAATGCCCTGGGCATGGTTGCCGGAGGAATAGGCGACGACGCCGGTCTCGCGCTGCTGCGGCGACAGCCGCTTCAGGCGGTTGTAGGCGCCGCGGAACTTGAACGAGCCGGTGCGCTGCAGCACCTCGGCCTTGACCAGCACCCGGCCGCCGACCTCGGCGTTGAGCAGGTCGGACTCCAGCAGCGGCGTCGTCACCACGGCGTCGGCGATGCGCTGCGCCGCGGCGGTGACGTCCAGGATGCCCGGCGGTGCAATCATCGCCATGTCAGGGCGCCCTGGCGAAGAAGTCGTCGATGGCGGCCAGCGCCTCGGGCTCGTCGAGCAGCGGCACATGACCGCGCTTCGGCACCGTCACGCGCTGCACCTGCGGCAGTTCCTCGGGCATGCGCTCGAAGCTCGCGCGCGTCAGCAGGCCGGAGAACTGGCCGCGGATCACCAGCACCGGCCTGGCGCCGAAGGCGCGGAACTTTTCCCAGCCGACCGGCGTGTTGTCGCGCGCGCGATAGGCCTTGCCCAGCGCCGGGTCGAAGTCATAGGCGACGCGGCCATCCGCCGTTTCGACGAAGGTCTGCCGCGCCCGCCGTGCCCAGCCTTCGGCGCTCAGGTCCGGCGTCGCCGCGCCGCTCCATTTTTCGTAAGCCGCCGTGGCGCTGGTCCAGTCGGTGAAGTCGTGCGGCTGGTCGAAGAACTTGCCGATCTTGCTGGCGCCGCCATGGACGACGTCGGGGCCGACGTCGTTGATCACGGCACCCGCGATGCGGGCCGGGTGGCTTGCGGCCAGCATCATGGCGATCAGCCCGCCGCGCGAGGTGCCGACGATGTGCACAGCGGGGATGCGCAAACCGTCGAGCAGGTCGACGGCGTCGGCCGCGTCATATTCGATCTGGTAATGCATCCATTCCGGGTCGCGGTCCGACCCGCCATAGCCGCGATAGTCGGAACAGAGGACGCGCCGGCCCAGGCCTGCGATGTGCGGTGCAAGGTCTTCATAGTCGCGGCTGTTGCGCGTCAGCCCGGGCAGGCACAGCACCGGCACCCGGGACGATTGCGCGTCGCCATAGTCGCGGTAGTAGAGCCGCAGGCCATCGCGCAGGCGATGGTGATGTTCGGTGAAGGACACAGGGCGCTCAGACGCGGCGGAAGAAGGTGTCGAAGGCGGCAAGGCATTCCGGCTCGTCGAGCAGCGGGATATGGCCGCGGTCAGGCACGGTCACGCGCATCAGGTCGGCCTTGGCCGCCTGCATCTTGTCGAAGGTCTCGGCCGTGAGAACATCCGACAGCGCGCCGCGGATGGCGAGCACGGGAATGTCCTTGAGCGCGAGGAACAGCGGCCACATGTCGGCCGCGGCGGGGCGGCCCGTCTCGGCGAAGGCCTTGGCGATGCCAAGGTCATAGGCGGGGCGGAAGGTGCCGTCCGGATCCCGCGTGAACACGTCCTCGGCGATGGCGCGCCAGCGCGCGTCAGGCAGGCCGGGATAGGCGCTGGCATAGCGCTCCTTTACCGATTTCACGGCATCGTCCATCGAGGCGACCTGCACCTTGACGCCGGTGTAGCTACCGATGCGCGCCGCGGCTTCCGCCGGAATCTCCGGACCGATGTCGTTCAGCACCGCGCCGGTCATGAAGCCGGGCTTCAGCGCCGCCAGCACCATGGTGACAATGCCGCCGAGCGAGGTGCCGACCAGCACCACGCGCTCGATGCCGCTGTCCGCCGCCACCGTGATCGCATCGTTGGCATAGACATCGGGGCGGTAGTTGGTGACGACCGGGTCATAGGCTGACTTGCCGCGCCCGCGATAATCCATCGCCAGCACGCGCCGCTGCGGCGCCAGCCGCGTCGCGAAGGCGTGGAAGTCGCGGCTGTTGCGCGTCAGGCCCGACAGGCACAGCACCGGCGTCGCCGTGCTCTTCGGGTCGCCATAGTCGCGGACATAAAGGGACAGGCCGTCGGCGGTGGTGACCGTGCGTTCACGGAAGGCGGAAGCGGGGATGTTCATGGGGCAAGCCTAGCAGGCGCCGGCGATGCCCGACTAGCGCTTCAGGTCCTGCTTCAGAGTCAGCCGCACCGGCGTATCGCCGGCGAGGCGCTGGCGATAGACGGCCATCGCCTCCATCACCCGCTGCACATAGTTGCGGGTCTCGTCGAAGGGGATCATCTCGACCCAGTCGACGGCATCGACCTCGGGCCAGCGCGGGTCGCCGAACTGCTCGATCCACTGCCGCACCCGGCCCGGACCGGCGTTGTAGGCCACCAGCGTCAGGACATAGGAGCCGTTGTATCCGCCCATCAGGTCCTGCACATGGGCGCTGCCCAGCATCAGGTTGTATTCGGGGTCGCGCGTCAGCCGGTCCACCGCGAAGGGCAGGTTGATGCTCTTTGCCGTGCGCGACGCCGTCTCCGGCATCAGCTGCATCAGGCCGCGCGCGCCCACCGGGCTGACCGCGCCGGGGTCGAACTGGCTTTCCTGGCGCGACAGCGCCAGCACCAGCCAGGGCTCGTCGGCATATTGCCGCGGCAGGTCGATCACCGGGTAGCCGGCCGCCATCAGCTCGGTGCCGGCGCGTGAGGCGCGCTTGCTCACCATCACGGCAAGGTCGTTGCGGCCGAGGCCACGGGCGATCTGCGCCACCTGCAGGCGCTCGGCGTCGGTCTTGGCGATGTCGGCCAGGTGCAGCAGGAAGGGATCGACGGCCTTGATGCTGTCGAGCTCGGCGATCAGGCGCACGGCGCGGGTGGTCTCGCGCTGGTTGAACTCGGTCACCTCCTGCGGCTCGGGCCGCGGGTCGGCAAGGCGCGGCAGCGGTGCCGCTTCATCCAGCGCCTGCAGCGCGAGCTGGCCGTAGAAGGTGGTGGGGAAGCGGGCGGCGTCGCCGTACCACTGCTTCGTCAGCGCATCGTCCTTCATCTCGGCCGCGGCGCGGCCGGCCCAATAGGCGGCGCGGCTGCGGCTGACCGGGAACTGCACTGCGTTGTAGAGGCGCGAGAAGTGATTGAGCGCGACTGCCGGCTCGTTCAGGAAACGCAGCGCGATCCAGCCGGACAGCCATTCCGCCTCGGCGAAGTCGCCCCCTTCGGCAAGGGCGTGCCCGCTCGCCATCTTGTAGGCGTCCGACACCAGGCCCTCGCGCAGTGCGCGGCGCGACTGGATGCGCCGTTCTGTCCACCACGGGCCGGGGCGCGCGGCGTCGCCCGGCTGCGACAGCAGGATCACCCGCGCCGCGTCGTCCTGGTTCTTCGCCCGGCGCCAGCGTGCCCGTTCATAGTTGAGGCCGGGGTCGTTCTGCAGGTCGGCCGGCACCTTGCCGATCAGCGTGTCGACATTGCCGGCCTGCTGGGCGAGCGCCATGCGCGCATTCGCCAGCGCCTGGCGGCCGGGATCGACGCGCACCATCATGCGCTGGATGCCGGCGACGTCGCGGTCCCACAGCAGGCGGTCGAGCCGGCGGTTGTTGTCGCCGACCGTCAGCTGGTTCTGATAGCGCACCCACAGGTCGCGCTCGCGCTCGGCGCCGAAATTGCCGTCGATCCAGGCGCGGCGCAGCAGCGCCATGCCTTGTTCCTTGTCACCCCAGCGCAGCATCGCCTCGCCCAGCCGCGCCTCGCCGATCGGCGACACGGGCGGGTAGCGCTTCATCAGGTCCATGACCAGCGCGTCGGCTTCCGGCCCCTGCAGGTCGAGGCTGCGCTCGAGGTTGCGGCGCAGCGGGACGAGCCGCGGCCAGTCGGGGTTGTCCTCGAGGAAGCGGACCAGGTCGCCAGCGCCTGCGGGCGTCTGCGGCGAGGTGTAATAGCGCCACAGCAGCACCTTGGAGGCGAGCTTGTGCTTCTGTGAATCGGCGACCTTCAGCGCCTGCGCCCAGTTGCCGGCGCGGGCCGCGTCGAAGGCGGCGACATATTCGTCCCGCAGGTTGTCGGGGATGGTGGCGCGCGTCGCCGGGGCGCGGGCGACGCTGCCCTCGGGCGGCGGCGCCGCGATCCGGGTCGGGCCCGGCTTGGCCGGCGGCTTCACGGCTGCGGTCTTGGCAGGGGCCGTCTTGGCGGCCGCGGGCTTGGCCGCCGCGGTCTTGCCGTCGGTCTTGGTGGCAGGCTTGGCCTCGGCCTTGGCGGCGGGCTTCGCTTCAGCCTTGGCGACGGGCTTGGCCTCGGCCTTCGCCGCCGGCTTGGCTTCGGGCTTTGCCTCAGTCTTGGCCGGGGTGGCTTTCGCCGGGGTGGCCTTGGCGGCGGGCTTGGTGGCAGCCGGCTTGGCCGGGGCCTCGGCCTGGGCGAAGGCAGGCCCGCCCGCGAGCAAAAGCAGGGCTGCCGCCGTCAGCGCCATGCGCCGGCGCCGTTCCGCCCGAGATCCGTCCCCTAACCACACTGTCATTCTGTCGCGTCGCCTGGGTTGCCCAACTCAGGGTCCCCGTCTTGCCGGTATCGGGACGGGGCGGTAATGTCGCCAACCCATTGTGAATCAACAGGCTAACCATGTTCAAGGGCTCCATCGTCGCTTTGCTCACGCCGTTCCGGAACGGGCGCGTGGACGAAAAAGCGTTCCAGGCCCTGTGTGAGTGGCAAATCGCCGAAGGCACGCATGGTTTGGTCCCCTGTGGCACCACCGGCGAGACGCCGACGCTGAGCCACGAGGAACACAAGCGGGTGATCGACCTCTGCGTTGAGGTATCTGGGAAGCGCGTGCCGGTCATCGCCGGCACCGGTTCGAACAACACGCTCGAGGCGGTGGAACTCAGCGCCTATGCTAGGAAGGCAGGCGTCGATGCCGTGCTGATCCAGATGCCCTATTACAACCGCCCGACGC
>CANJEJ010000018.1 GCA_947473325.1 Alphaproteobacteria bacterium
ACCGGCGCCCGCCGGCTCATGCGATACCAGGCGATGCCGGCGAGGCTGAGGTGGACGATGGCGGTGAACTGGAAAAGGCCATTGACCGACAGGCCCGCGATCAAAGCCGACGCCGCGACCGGCCCCACCACGGCGCCGATGCCATAGGCCATCAACAGGCCGCCGCTCGTCTCGATGAAGCGGTTGCCGACGATGTGGTCGTTGGCATGGGCGACGCAGATCGGATAGAGCGGCAGCATGGCGGCGCCGGCGCAGAAGGCGAGCGCCGTCTGCGGCACGGTGCCAAGGCCGCGGAAGGCGAACAGCAGCAGGGCTACGGCCACCGCGACCGCGCAGCCACCGATGATGATGCTGCGACGGTCATAGCGGTCGGACAGGCGGCCGAGCGGCCATTGCACCAGCGCACCGCCAATGACGAAGGCGGTCATAAAAAGCGCGATGTCCGCCGTGCTGCCGGTGCCGCCCTTGGCGAACACCGGTGCATGCCCCCAGAAGGCGCCGTTGGCGAGGCCGACCAGCGTGCAGCCGGTGACGCCGAGCGGCGAGGCGCGATAGAGTTCGCGGAAGGTCAACCGTCCGGTGGCTGGCAGCGGCGCCGGCGCGGCCGATCGTGTCAGCGCAACGGGCACCAGCGACAGGCTGATGGCCATCGCGCAGATGACGAAGGGCATGAAGCTGGCCGGATCAGGCACCGCGAGCAGCATCTGGCCGAGCGTCAGCCCGCTGAGGTTCACCACCATATAGACCGAGAAGACCTGGCCGCGCGTCTCGTTGGTCGCGTGCTCGTTGAGCCAGCTCTCAATCACCATGTAGATACCGGCCATGCAGAAGCCGGTGCCGACGCGAAACAGGATCCAGGCCCATGGCAGCGCGAGCATCAGGTGGAGCAGCGCCACACTTGATGCCACCGCCGCCAGCGCGGCGAAGACGCGGATATGCCCCGCACGGCGCACGATGTACGGCGTGGCGAGGCAGCCGAAGACGAAGCCGAGGTAGTAGCCACCACCGATCAGGCCGATCCAGAAGGCATGGAAGCCTTCGATGCTGGCGCGTACCGGCACCACCACCGTCAGCAGGCCGGAGCCCATGACGAGCATCGCCGCACCCAGCAGCAGCGAGACCATGGGCAGCAGGTTCATGCGGCGGCCCGTGTCATGTCGCGGCGGCCCGCCGTCGCAGGATCAGAGCAGCTTCGCGTCGGCCATGTGCTTGCGGATCGACTTGCCGAACCAGTCGAAGCCCGGGAAGAAGAACTGGGCGTGACCGATGGCATTGACCGAAATGGCGAAGCCGTTCAGGTACTGGAACTCTTTCCAGAGCAGGAACAGCGGAATCATTTCACGCTCGGCGTCGCTGAGCGGCCGTTCGGTCTCGTAGCCTTCGAGGAAGACGTCCCACAGGCGCGGGTCCAGGTTGTTCTTCTCGATGGACCATTTGTAGCTCATCAGTTCCTGGACGAAATAGTCGCGGCCGCAGGCGTCGAAGTCCATGATCGTGATGTGGCCATCATCGGTGACAAACGCATTGTGAATATGGAAGTCGCCCTGCACCGTGCCCATCGGCAGGTCGGTGCGCTGGCGCACCTCGTCGTAGCGCTTCAGGACCTCGTCGCCAAGCCGCGCATAGAGCGCCTGGTCTTCCGGCCGGTGCGCGACCAGTTCGGCAAGTAGTGGCGCGGCCTTCTTGATGTTGCGCGAGCGGTCGATCACCCGCTCCTGCTTCGGCTTGTAGCTCATCGAGCGCTTGTGCAGGCGGCCGAAGATCTCGCCCATCTTGCGCGAGATCTCAATCGTTGGGTTGGCCGAGTACGGCTTGCCATAGGCCCAGGCGAAGAGCGCCGTGGCGCGATTGCCGTCCTGGGCCTCGATCGGCATGAAGTTGCTGCCGTCGAGGCCGCGGCGCGGCGTCGGGATCGGAATGCCGCCGTCATGTAGATGCAGAAGGAACTCGATCTCGTAATCGACATCCGAGGCCGGGCGCGACATCGGCCGCCACACGCGCGCGGCATATTGCTTGCCGCCCTCGCGCACCATGTAGAAGTCGTTCATGCCGCGATGCAGAAGCTCGCAGTTGAACGGGTTGCCGAGGCCGAAATGTTCCTGGATCTGCTCGCCCAGCGGCACCGCGTGGAGGATGGCATGCGAGGCGGGGACGATATCGTCCTTGTGTGCGGTGGCGGCGGACATCAGAGACCTGCCTCTTTCATGTGGCGGCGGACGCTGGCGGCGAACCAGTCGAGGTCGGGGAACAGCAGCGGCGTGTGGCCGACGGCGTTGACGTTGGTGGCGAAGCCGAACAGGAAGCGCAACTCCTTGGCGGCGTAGAAGAAGGCCATGAGGTCCTTTTCCTTCTGCGTCAGCGGGCGCACCGATTCATAACCGGCGGAGAAGGCATCGGTCACCGCGGGGTTCATCTTCACGTATTCATTGGCCCAGGCGAAGCAGGTCAGCTCGGTGACGAAATAGTCATCGCCGCAGCTGTCGAAATCGAGCAGCGTGATCTTGCCGGCCGGCGTGACGAAGGCGTTGAAGACATGGAAATCACCATGCGTCGCGCCGCGCGGCAGGTCGCTGCTGCCCTGCAGTGTGTCGAACTTCGCGGCGATCTTCCCGGCAGCTTCCGTGTAGAAGGCGAGATCGTCGGGCCGGTGCTGCACCATCCGCTGGATGTGCGGCAGGGCGCGGCGCAGGTTGGCCCCCGTATCGATCACGCGCGGCACGGGCGGGCGGAAGCGCGGCGAAAGCTTGTGCATCTGCCCGAACAGTTCGCCCATCTTCCGCGCGATGGCGAGGTCGGGGTTCTTGGCATAGGTCACGCCATCGGCCCACTGGAACAGCGCGAAGAAACGCGGACCTTCCATGGCACGCACTGGCGCATAAAGCTTGCCGCCGCGCGCCGGGATGGCGGCGGAGACCGGCAGGCCCTCGGCCCGCAGGAACGCGAGAAACGCGGTTTCGTAGTCCACATCCGTTTCACTGCGGAAGACCGAACGCCAGACGCGCAGCGCATAGATGCGGTCGTTGCCGTCCCGCACCTCGTACACGTCGTTCATGCCGCGGGTGAGCAGCTCGACATGGATGGGGCCGGGCAGGTCGTAATGCTGTTCGACCCGTTCGGCCAGCGGCGCCGCATCCAGGACGGAATGAATGATGGGGATGTTCTTCTTCATGACTCTCTCGTGACAGGCTGCATACCCTAGCCGCCGAGCATCGCCCCGTCACCCCTTCTGGGCGGCGATTCTCCATTCCAGACGGCGGATATAGAGTGCGGTGACGATGCCGGCCAATCCGACCAGCATGAGATAGAGCCCGCCGCCCGACCAGCCGCCGAAGTGACTCACCACCGCGGCGAAGGCGGGCGGTCCCAGCAGCGTGCCGACATTGGCGCCGTGGATCAGTATGCCGTTGAAGGCGCCGACCTGCGCCATGCTTGGCGCCATAACCGGCGCCGCCGCGAGGATCGCCGTCGGCACCAGACCGGCGGTGACGCTGAGCAGCATGATGCCGCCGAAGGACGCGATGGGACCGAGCCCGAGGCCGAAGGCGATGAGGCCGCCGAGCCCCATGGTCCCGCAGGCGCCCGCGATCACCAGCCAGCGCGGCACGCCGCGCCCGACCAGGAAGCCGCCCAGCACCGCGCCCGGCGCATAGATGATGGCGATGAAGGCCGCCATGGCGCCCGCTTCTGCGGTGCTGCGCCCCTGCGTCTCGATCAGGTAGGTCGGCAGCCAGGCGTTGACGGCGGAGAACTGCGCCGAGAAGACGCCGAAGGCGATGGAGAGAACCCAGGGCGCGGGGAGCTTCACCGTGATGGCAAGGTCGCGCCACAGCTTGGCGGGATCGACCGGCTTGCGCGCGCCGCCGATGCCGGACAGCACGAGCAGAGCCGCCGCCACCAGCGCAAGGGCGGCATTGACGAGCCACAGCACGCGCCAGCCCCAGGCATCGAGGATCACCGGCGCCAGCAGCAGCATGACCGTGAGGCCGAGCGGCATGAACAGGCCCCAGGCGCCCATGGCGAGGCCGCGGTCCTTCAGCGCGACCACGCCGAAGATCAGTGCGGGCGCCGAGACGACGATCAGCACGAAGCCCATGCCCTCGACGATGCGCGAGACGATGAGAGGCCCCAGCGTATCCATCTGGCTGCCCGCCGTGCTGCCGAGCGTGATGAGCAGCAGCCCGGTGACCAGCGTGTTGCGATGACCGTAACGGTCGGCAAGCATGCCGCCCACTAGTCCGAGCACCATTGCCGTGCCGGTGTAGACCGAGGCCATCCAGCCGGCGCCCACCATATCCATGCCAAGGTCGGCGCGCATCACCGGCAGCGCGGGCGCCACCTTGCCGATCTGGCAGGCGGCGAGCGCGCCGACAAAGACGATCAGGGCGACTTGCGGCCAGCGGGTGGCCGTCGCAACGGGGGCTTTCATGCGGGGGGTGAACCGGTCTCGGGCGTCAGGGCGGGCATCCTAGTTCGCAGTCCTATCGACTGCCAGCGGCCCTGCGCCGCTCCAGCGCGCGGATCGCCAGCGAACTCGCCATGCCCACGACGCCGACCAGCGCGAGATAGATGCCGGCGGCCGGCCAGCCGCCGAGGTTGGTCGCCACGGCGGCGAAGGCCGGCGCCGCCGCCAGCACGCCGACATTGGCGCCGTGGATGATGATGCCGTTGAAGGCGCCGATCTGGGCCATGCTTGTCGCGAAGTGCGGTGCGGCGGTGAGCATGGCCGACGGGACGAAGCCGGAAAGGAAGCCGAACAGCACCGCCGCCGCGAAGGCGACCAGCGGCGGCAGCCCCAGGCCGAAGGCCGCCCAGGCCGCCAGACCCATGCCGAGGGAGGCGCCGCCGATCGCCACCCAACGCGGCAATCCACGGCCCACGAGCCAGCCGCCGAGGAGGACGCCCGGCGCATGCGACACCGCGACGATCGCGGCCATGGCGCCGGCCTGCGCCGCGCTGCGCCCCTGCACCTCCATCAGGTAGGTCGGCAGCCAGGCGTTGAAGGCCGAGTATTTCAACCCGAACATGACCGAGACGGCGGCCAGCACCCAGGGCGCCGGCGAGCGCACCGTGACGGCAAGGTCGCGCCACAGCTGCGACGAATTGATCGGGATGCGCCGGCGGCCCGTGCCCGAGGCGAGCAGCAGCGCCACCGCCGCCACGCCAAGGCCGGCATTGACGAGCCACAGCGCGCGCCAGCCCCAGATGTCGAGCACGACCGGCGACAGCAGCAGCATGGTCGTGACGCCGATCGGCATGAACAGGCCCCAGAAGCCCATGGCGAGGCCGCGATCCCGCGCGGTGGCGGCCGCAATCACCAGCGCCGGCGCCGCCACGGCAATAAGGACGAAGCCGGCGCCCTCGACAATGCGCGTGGCAATCATCGGGCCGAGCGAGCCGACCATGCTGCCCGCCGCGCTGCCGAGCGCGATCAGCAACAGCCCAAGGGCCATCGCATTGCGGTGCCCGAAACGGTCGGCGAGCGCCCCGCCGATCAGGCCCAGCACCACCGCGGTGCCGGGATAGACCGAGGCGATCCAGCCCGCGCCGAACATGCTGATGTCGAGATCGGCGCGCAGCACCGGCAGCGAGGGCGCCACCTTGCCGATCTGGCAGGCCGCCAGGGCGCCGACGAGGACAATGACAAGAACTTGCGCCCAGCGGGTGTCCGCGGGCGTGACGGGTACGGACGGTGCGGTCACGGGAACTGGGATAAGGAGGGGAGAGCACTTCATCCTAGGGCTGCGGCCCACTATGCGCCAGTTGCAGCAGCGGCGCCCGCGCTGCAAACTCGGGCAAAGCTGCCCGGAGCGCCCCATGCCGCAAACCCGCCACGCCATGCTGGTCGACACCAACCATGACGAACTGTCATCGCAATATTTCGTCGCGGCCCTGAAGTCACATATCTCGTCGCATGTCACCGGCAGCTCGCGCACCGTCTACGACCGCCGCATCAAGCCGCGTTTCGCACCGAAGGATCGCCACGCCGCACGCAAGGCCCTTGGCACCGACGGCCACTACCAGATGGCCAGCGCCCTGAAGCGCACGGCACAGGAGATGATGTGGGATGCGGTCGGCGTCTGCGTCGAACGGCAGCTGCCGGATCTGATCCACCGGGCGCAGCCGAATGCGCGGGAACGCGGCACGCTGCGGCTCAACCCGGAGCTTGTCGTGCCGCGCTATCACACCGCGGTCGATATCCATTGCATGCCGGGCGGCTACCACAGCGAGATCACCGGCGACGACGTCTTTGCCGGCGCGCTCTATGACCGCGGGATCTATCTGTTTTCGATGGGCTTGCGCGGCGAGCTGAACGACGACTTCGGCCAGAGCCTCGTGTCCTGGGTGAAGCAGAACTATCCGACGTTCCAGCCGAAACGCATCCTCGACCTCGGCTGCTCCGTTGGCCATGGCACGCTGCCCTGGGTCGATGGCTTCCCCAGTGCCGAGGTGCATGCGCTGGACGTCGGCGCGCCGATGCTGCGCTATGCCCATGCCCGCGCCGAGGCGCTGGGCAAGACCGTGCATTTCAGCCAGCAGAATGCCGAAGCGACGGACTACCCCGATGCATCCTTCGACCTGGTGGTGAGCCAGATCATCCTGCATGAGACGTCGAACAAGGCGCTGCCGCGAATCCTGCGCGAGTGCCACCGGCTGCTGAAGCCGGGCGGCTTGATGGTGCATATCGATGGCATCGACTGGAAGACGCTCGATCCCTATGACGCCGCCGTGCCCGACTGGGACACCTATTACAACAACGAGCCGTTCATCGGCCCGATGCACGATCTCGACCTGCCGGCGCTGACAGCGAAATGTGGCTTCGCGCGCGAAAAGATCGTCTACACCACAGCGCCGAGCGCACGGCGCGCGCGCGAGAACCAGGGTCGCGTGGAACTGAAGGCCGGCGACTTCGGCAATGTCGGCGCCTTCATGGTGCTGGCCGCCCGGAAGTAGCCGACGGTCGAGTCCGGCGTGGCCATTTTGGGGCGCTAAGGGGACTTTCGGCGCGCAGCATCCATCAGGCTACCGCCCCGCGTGGGATCCAGAATTTCCTTGGAAAAACATGATTCTCCGTCTGCAACCGCAGGCTCTTTTCACCGTTGAACCGAGTGGAGAATGGCGCGGAACGGTCACGGACCGAAGCCGACGGGAGAAGCACCAATGCGTACCGCCTACGCCCTGATAGCGCCGTGTCTCATGGCTGGCCTTCTGGCGCTGCCGTTGCTGAATGGCGCGCCCGCGGCGGCGCAGGCCGCCAAGCCCTGTCTGGAACAGCTCCGCTACGTCGAACAGGAGGTGCCGCTGATCACCGAACAGGTGCTGCGCGATGCGGTGCTGAAGCTGTGGAAGGAAGCCGACGCCGCCCGGCAAGACGGCGACGAGACCATCTGCAAGGCGAAGATCGCGGAAGCGATGGAAAAGGGAAACATCCGCCCGCAGGAAGGATGACACGGGATCGGCACAGGCTGGCCTGCGAACTACGGCGCCCTTCCCTCCCGGCGGGCGCCGTGCCGGCCTGATCGCCCCGGAGGGGCCGGGCACCCACCCCGGCCCCTCCTCTCGCGAGCACCTCTTTGCTGGACGGCGCGCGGCGCGCTTCCTACTCTTCGGCCAAATCAGCCCAGACCTGTCCGGAGGAACCATGCCCGTCCTGCCCCCGCCGAAAGGCGGCTTCGAGATCACCGTGCCCATCCTGATCATCGGCGCCGGCGCCTGCGGCCTCGTCGCCGGCATGACGGCCAAGGAAGCGGGCGCCGAGGTGATGGTGCTGGAGCGCGACGCGAAGCCGACGGGATCGTCCACCCTGTCGACCTGCCTGATCCCCGCCGCGGGGACCAAGCTGCAGAAGAAGGAAGGCGTCGCCGACACGCCGGAGAAATTCGCAGCCGATCTGATCGCCAAGGCGAAGAACAAGAACGACCCCGACATGGCGCTGTGGGTGGCAAAGGAATCCGCGCCGACAGTCGACTGGCTGATGGAAACGGTGGGCATGCCGCTGTCGCTGCTCACCGGCTTCAAATATCCCGGCCACAGCGAGTATCGCATGCACGGCTCGCCCAACCGCACCGGGCAGGAGCTGATGGCGGTGCTGCCGGCGGCGGCGGAGCGCATGGGCGTCGACGTCGCCACATCGGCGCTCGTCACCGATGTCTATGCCGATGAATCGGCGCGCGTGCATGGCGTGCGGCTGACGCGGCCGGACGGCGTGACGGAGGACATCGGCTGCGACGTCCTGATCCTTGCCTGCAACGGCTTCGGCGGCAATCCGGAGATGCTGCGCCAGTACATTCCCGAGATCGCCGACGCGCCCTATTTCGGCCATGTTGGCAACAAGGGCGACGCGGTGAAATGGGGCATGGCGCTGGGCGGCGCGGTGAAGGACATGGGCGGCTACCAGGGACATGGCGCCGTCGCCCATCCGCTTGGTGTTCCGGTGATGTGGGGCGTGCTGACGGAAGGCGGCTTCCAGGTCAACTTCAAGGGCGAGCGCTTCTCCAACGAGACGCTCGGCTATTCCGAGCAGGCGATGGAGGTGGCGCGCCAGCCGGAGGGACTGGCGTGGGACATCTTCGACCACGACGCCTATCTGATGGCCAGGGACTTCGCCGACTTCCAGCACTGCATGGAGATGAACGCGGTGAAGGAAGGCAACACGGTCGAGGAACTGGCCAAGGCCACCAACCTGCCGGTCGAGGCGCTCAGGAAGACCTTTGCCGAGGTCGAGGGCTTGAGCAAAGGCAAGGGCAAGGATGCCTGGGGCCGCGACTTCACCCAGAAGCCCTTCCTCGAACCACCCTTCCACGCCATCAAGATCACCGGCGCGCTGTTCCACACCCAGGGCGGCCTTGTCGTCGACTCCAATGCCCGCGTGCTGCGCGAAAACGGCACGCCACTCCCCAACCTCTTCGCCGGCGGCGGCGCTGCGCGCGGCCTGTCCGGCCCCTCGCGCTGGGGCTATCTTTCGGGCAACGGACTGCTGACGGCGACGGTGCTGGGGCGGTTGGCCGGACGGCATGCGGCGAAGCAGGTGTTGGGGAAGTAACAACGTTCCCCTCTCCCCTTACGGGAGAGGGTTTCAAGAATTGTCTTCCGTATGAACATCCTCGCCATCGACTTCGAGACCGCCGACTATGGCCATGACAGCGCCTGTGCCATCGGGCTCGCGCGCATCGAGGACGGGCATGTGGTGCGGAGCGAAGGCTTCCTGATCCGGCCACCGCGGCGCGAGATCATGTTCAGCCATATCCATGGGCTCACCTGGGCCGACTGCGAGAGCTCGCCGGCCTTCGCCGCGCTGTGGCCGGGCCTTGCGAGCTGGTTCGACGGCATCGAGATGATTGCGGCGCACAATGCGGGCTTCGACCGCGGCATCCTCAACGGCTGCTGCGCGGCGGCGGAAATCGTGGCCCCCGCCCTGCCCTACCTCTGCACCGTGCGGCTCGCCCGCCAGGCCTGGGACCTGCGGCCCACCCGCCTGCCCGATGTCTGCCGCCACCTAGTGATCGCGCTCAACCACCACGACGCGGCTTCCGACGCCCGCGCCTGCGCCGAGATCGTCTGCGCCGCCCTGGCGGATGGGGTGGCCTTGCAGGGGGCCGTTTTGCAGCGCTGACGCGCGCGCCCTTGCGCCCGGACCCGCCCCGGGCGACCATGGGCGCAACCAGACGCAGGAGCTGCCCATGCCCGTCCTTCCCGCCAAGGGCAAGACGTTCGAGATTTCCGTGCCGGTGATCGTTGTTGGCGCCGGTGCCGCCGGGATGACCGCGGCGCTTGCCGCGCGCGACGGCGGGGCCGAGGTGATGCTGCTGGAACGCGACCACCGCCCGCGCGGCTCGACCTCGATGTCGCAGGGCAACATCGCGGCAGCGGGCACCAAATCCCAGAAGGCGGCGGGCATCGACGATTCGGGCGAGATCTTCGCGCGCGACATCATGGCACTGACGCGCGGCGAGACCGACGCGCATCTCGCGCGCGTCTTCGCCGATGCCTCGGGCCCGACCATCGACTGGCTGGTCGACAAGCACGGCATTCCGCTCGAGGTCGATCCCGACTGGGGTGCGGCGCTCGGCCATTCGCGCTCGCGCATCCATTCGGTGCCGACGCACACCGGCACGGAACTGATCAGCGTGCTCGGCAACGCCGCCGAGCAGGCCGGCGTCGATCTTGTCACCGACGCGCACGTCACCGATGTCTTTGCCAACGAGGGCGGCCATGTGCGCGGCGTGCGCTTCAAGCGGCCCGACGGCAGCGTCGAGGATGTTGGCTGCGATGCCCTCATCCTCACCACCTGCGGCTTCGGCGCCAACCGGGCGATGGTGAAGAAGTTCATCCCCGAGATGGGCGATGCGCTCTACCACGGCCACGAGGGCAACGAGGGCGAGGGCATCCAGTGGGGCATGGCGCTGGGCGCCGCCACCGCCGACATGACCGCCTTCCAGGGCCTTGGCGCGCTCGCCGACCCGCACCGCGTGCTGATCCACTACAACATCATCCTGCGCGGCGGGCTGATCGTGAACGTGAAGGGCGAACGCTTCACCGACGAGAGCACCGACATTTCCGGCATGGGCCGCAAGGTGACGGCGCAGCCCGAGGGGCTCGCCTGGTTCATCTTCGACCAGCGGCTGATGGACATGGTGTCCAAGTACGAGGAGACCAAGGAAGCCGTGCAGATCGGCGCCTTCCGCCGTGCCGCGGACACCAAGGAACTCGCCGCCCTGTCGAAGATGCCGCTCGCCGCGCTGGAAAAGACGCTGGCCGAAACGCAAGCGATGGCCGCCGGCAAGGCGAAGGATCCGCATGGCCGCGACTTCACGCTGCATCCGGCGCTGGTCGGCCCGCCCTGGTGGGCGGTGCGCGTCTGCGGCGCGCTGTTCCACACGCAGGGCGGCCTTGTCATCGACGAGAACGCGCAGGTGTGCCGTGCCGACAAGACCAAGCTGCCCAACCTGTTCGCCGCCGGCGGCACGGCGCGCAGCACATCGGGCCCGGCCGACTGGGGCTACATCCCCGCTGCCGGTCTGTTTACCGCTGTGACGCAGGGCAGGCTTGCCGGTGAAGCCGCCGCGCGGCTTGTCTCGGGGCGCAAACGCGCCGCCGCCGAGTAGCGCGTCCTTGGCCGAACCGCAGGTTCTGCCCGCCGCGGGCAAGACCTTCCCCACCCATGTGCCGGTCGTCATCGTTGCCGGCGGCGGCTGCGGCTTGTCTGCCGGGCTCGCGGCCCATGATGCCGGCGCCACCGCGCTGGTGCTGGAACGCGACACGGTATGCCGCGGCAGCACGTCGATGTCGGCGGGGCTCATTCCTGCCGCCGGCAGCAAGGGCCAGCGGGCGGCGGGCATCGATGACACACCCGCACTGTTCGTCGCCGACATCATGGCGCGCACCAAGGGGCAGACCGACCGCGCCGTGGTCGAGACTCTGGTCGGGCAATCCGCCGCGATGATCGACTGGCTGGTGGAAGCGCATGGCATCCCGCTGCAGCCTGTGACCGGCTGGGCCGCCTTCGGCCACAGCCGCCCACGCCTGCACCAGCTGCCCAACGCGCAACAGGGCGAAGACCTGCTGTCCGCCCTGCTCGACGCCTGCGGCCGTGCCGGCGTGGATGTGGTGACCGGCGCGCGGGTGACGACGCTGTTCGCCGACCCGGACGGCCGCGTGCGCGGCGTCGCGCTGCTGCGCCCCGACGGCAGCCGCGAGGAAATCGGCTGCGACGCACTGGTGCTCGCCACCTGTGGCTTCGGCGCCAACCACGCCATGGTGGCGGCGAACATTCCCGAGATGAAGGACGCGACCTATTTCGGGCCCGAAGGCAACCGCGGCGACGGCATGGTGTGGGGTGCGGCGCTGGGCGCGGACCTGCGCGACATGAGCGCCTATCAGGGCCATCCCTGCCTCGCCCAGCCGCAGGGCATCGACATGAATCTCGAGCCGCTGATGAAGGGCGGCATCCATGTGAACGCCAACGGCGCGCGTTACTTCCATGAGGTCGACAATGTGTCGGCGGCGGCGCTGCGCGTGATCGCCCAGCCCGGCCGCTTCGCCTGGTACGTCTATGGCGAGAAGCAGTTTCGCCTGGCGCTCGGCAGTCCGCGGGCGCGCGAGGCCGATGCGGTGGGCGCCTTCAGATATGGCGAGACGCCGGAGGCGCTCGCCCGCGCCATCGGCGTGCCGCCCGACGCACTCGCTGCCACCATCGCCGATGTTCAGCGCCTCGCCGACACCGGCGAGACGTGCCCCTTCGGCCGTCGCTTCGTGCGCGAGGACCGGCTGGAAGGACCTTTCCGCGCCGTGCGCGTCACCGGCGCGCTCTATCACACGCAAGGCGGGTTGCGCATCGACGGCAACGCGCGTGTGCTGCATGCCGACGGATCGCCGCTACCGAACCTGTTCGCGGGCGGCGGCGCGGCGGTGGGCATTTCCGGGCCCGGGCGCGAAGGCTATCTGCCCGGCAACGGGCTGCTGTGCGCGCTCGGCTTCGGGCGGATCGCGGGAACCAACGCGGCGAAACTGGCCACCCGGGGTTAGGGCAGCGCAGTCTTCTTCGGCACGAGGACACTGGCGGCTGTCTCAGCAAGCCAGCGCGACACCTGCAGCAGGCGCGCGTCCTGCATCTTCCGGCCGATCACCTGCAGGCCGATCGGGAGGCCGGTCGCCGGACTGAAGCTCGGCAGGGCCACGGCCGGCAGGCCGTTGAGCGTCCAGACGGTGCAGAAGGTGGGATCGCCCGTGGGCATGCCGACGGGTGCGCTTCCTGTCGTCGCCGGAACCACGAGCGCATCGAAGCGGGCAAAGATAGGATCCAGGTCCTCGACCAGCCGGGTGCGCGCATCCAGCGCCGCGATATAGCGTGTCGCGCTGTGGCCCTGGCCGCTTTCGAGCATGCCCAGCAGCTGGGCGCTCAGCGACGCCTTGCCGGTGGCATATTCGGCGCGGAGATTGTGCGCGAGGTCGCTTTCGACCACCACCCGGTGTTCGGCTATGGCATCGTCATAAGACGGCGGCAGCGTGACCCATTCCGCCTGCACCCCGGGCAGTCTGGCGAGCGCGTCGAACATGGCCGCTACCTCGGCATCGGCGCGGTCCCACCAGGGGGTCTTCGCCAACGCGATGCGCGGCGGATGTGACAGGCGCGCAGCCGTGGTGGCGACGAAATGCGGATCGCTGTCGCGCTGCGTGGGATCGGCCGCGTCAGGGGCAACCAGGGTTTCCATCGCCAGCGCGATATCCGCCGCATCGCGGGCCATGACGCCGACATGGTTGAGGAAGGGCGACTGGCGGAGAACACCGGTCTGCGAGATGAGGCCATGCGTCGGCTTCAGGCACCACACACCGCAATAGGCCGCAGGGCGGATCAGCGAGGCGTTCGCCTGGGTGCCGATAGCAAGCGGCACCATCTCCGCCGCGACCGCGGCGGCGGAGCCGGACGAGGACCCGCCCGGCGTGCGCGTGGGGTCCCACGGATTGCGCGTCTTGCCCGGCGAAAACAGGGCGAGCTCGGTCGTCACCGTCTTGCCGACCACGATGGCGCCCGCCGCACGCAGGCGCTGCACGACAAAGGCATCCGCCGTCGGACGGCGGCCTGCATGCAGCACCGTGCCGTTCTCGGTCGGCATGTCGGCGGTGTCGAACACGTCCTTCACGCCGATCGGCAGCCCGTGCAGCGGGCCGAGCAGACGGCCGCTGCGCTTCGCCGCATCGGCGGCGCGCGCCGCACGCAGCGCACCTTCCGCATCAAGATACTGCCAGGCCTGCACCACCGGCTCGCGCCGCGCGATGGCGTCCAGGCAGGACCGCATGATGTCTTCCGCCGTCAGCGTGCCGTCCGCCATGCGGCGCACGGCTTCCGTGGCGGTGAGCTGGTTGGGAGTCATGTGCTCGGGCGAGGTCAGGACTTCGCCGGCTTCTGTTCCACCGTCTCCACCGCGCCGCCGGCATCCTTCCAGGCGTGGAAGCCGCCCTCAATATGGGCGATGGGCGTCAGGCCCATGTCCTGCAGCTCCTTCGCAGCCAGCGCCGAGCGCCAGCCGCTCTGGCAGTAGAGGACGTATTTCTTGTCCTGGCCGAACACGTCCCGGTAATAGGGGCTGTCCGGGTCGACCCAGAATTCCAACATGCCGCGCGGGGCATGGACGGCGCCGGGAATCTTGCCCTCCCGCCACAGCTCGCGGATGTCGCGCAGGTCCACCAGCACAACTGTGTCGTCACCGGCCAGTTTCAGGGCATCCCTGGTGGGGATCGTCTCGATCTTGGCATTAGCCTCTTCGAGCAGTCTTTTGAAGCCCTTCTTCATCACCTTGGCCATGGCGCGGCACTCCCATTTCACGCGATCACCTTGCGAATAGCACAGGCTCGCTCGCCTTGCCACGTCCTGCAGGGGCCGGTACGGTTCGGGCCACATTCCGCATTCAAGAATTCCAGCGACCTCATGGACATCCGCAAGGGCTTTCTCGACACCGTCGGCAACACGCCGCTCATTCGCCTCAACAAGCTGTCCGACGCCACCGGCTGCGAGATTCTCGGCAAGGCCGAGTTCCTCAACCCGGGCGGGTCTGTGAAGGACCGCGCAGCGCTGTTCATCATCAAGGACGCGCTGGCGACCGGCGCCCTGAAGCCGGGCGGCGTAATCGTCGAGGGCACCGCGGGCAACACGGGCATCGGCCTTGCGCTCGTCGGCAACGCGCTTGGCCACCGCGCCGTCATCGTGATCCCGGAGACGCAAAGCCAGGAGAAGATGGACATGCTGCGGCTGTGCGGCGCCGACCTGCGCCCCGTGCCCGCCGTGCCCTACAAGGACCCGAACAACTACGTGAAGGTGTCGGGCCGCATCGCCGACGAGATGAACGCGAAGAATCCCGGCAGCGCGATCTGGGCCAACCAGTTCGACAATGTCGCGAACCGCCGCGCTCACTTCGAGACGACGGGGCCTGAGATCTGGGCGCAGACTGATGGCAAGGTCGATGCCTTCACCTGCGCGGTGGGCACCGGCGGCACGCTGGCCGGCACCGGCATGTTCCTGAAGTCGAAGAACCCGAAGGTGAAGATCGTGCTCGCCGACCCGATGGGCGCCGCGCTCTATCACTACTACAAGCATGGCGAATTGAAATCGGAAGGCAGCTCGATCACCGAAGGCATTGGCCAGGGCCGTATCACGAAGAACCTGGAAGGCGCACCGGTCGATGACGCGCTGCAGATTCCCGATGAGGAAGCCTTGCCCTATGTCTTCGACCTGATCCAGCAGGAAGGCCTTGTGCTGGGCGGGTCGAGCGCGATCAATGTCGCTGCCGCGGTGCGGCTCGCGCGCCAGATGGGCCGCGGCCACACCATCGTCACCATCCTGTGCGACTTCGGCACGCGCTATCAGTCCAAGCTGTTCAACCCCGCCTTCCTGAAGTCGAAGAACCTGCCCGTTCCGGCCTGGATGGCGTGATGACCGCGCTGCTCTTCACCGACGATGCCTATCGGCGCGCCTGCGACGCGACCGTCGTCGGCGTGCAGGGCAACGCGGTGGAACTGGACCAGACTGTGTTCTACGTCCAGGGCGGCGGCCAGCCGGGTGACCGCGGCACGCTGACCTTGCCCGACGGCAGCGCGCTTGCCATCGCCAACGCGGTGAAAGGTGAAACGCCGGGGCAAGTGCTGCACCTGCTGGCCGACGGCACGACACCGCCCGCGCCGGGCAGCAAGGTGACCGCCGCGGTTGATTGGGATCGTCGCCACAAGCTGATGCGCATGCACACGGCGCTGCATCTTCTCTCCGCCGTGCTGCCCTTCCCCGTCACCGGCGGGCAGGTGGGCGACGACAAGGGCCGGCTCGATTTCGACATTCCGGAAGCCACGCTCGAGAAGGACGAAATCGACGCGAAGCTGAACGCGCTGGTCGCCGCCGATCATTCCGTCACCTCGGACTGGATCACCGATGCCGAGCTCGATGCGCGGCCTGACCTGGTGAAGACCATGTCGGTGCAGCCGCCGCGCGGGGCTGGCCGGGTACGCCTGCTGAAGATCGGCGACGGCGTCGACCTGCAGCCCTGCGGCGGCACGCATGTGCGGCGCACCGGCGAGATCGGTCCCCTCGCCGTTGCCAAGATTGAAAAGAAAGGCCGGCTCACCCGGCGCGTCACCATCGCTTTCGCCTGAGGAAACTTCATGTCCTACAACCGTCCCGATGCGCTGGTCGAAACCGACTGGCTGGCCCAGAACCTTGGCAGCGTGAAGGTGCTCGACGGCTCCTGGTACCTGCCGGCGCAGAAGCGCGACCCCAAGGCCGAGTACGCAGCGGGTCATATACCGGGAGCGCAGCTCTTTGCCATCGACACGATCGCAGACCTCGACACCGACCTGCCGCACATGCTCCCCGGCGCCGCCGCCTTCGGCCGCGCGGTCAGCCTGATGGGCATTTCGAACGGTGACCAGATCGTCGTCTATGACGGCGCCGGCCTGCAAAGCGCGGCGCGCGTGTGGTGGACCTTCCGCGCCTTCGGCCATGACAAGATCGCCGTTCTGAACGGCGGCTTTCCGAAATGGAAGGCGGAAGGCCGCGCGGTGGAGACCACCGTGCAGAAGCCGAAACCCGGCACCTTCCTGGCCGCGCAGCGCGTCGGCCTTGTCCGCGGCGTTGGCGATGTGATCGACAATGTGGTGACGCGGCGTGAACAGGTGCTCGACGCCCGCTCGCGCCCGCGCTTCGAGGCGACCGAGCCGGAACCGCGTGCCGGCCTGCGCGGCGGCCACATTCCCGGCAGCGCCTGCCTGCCCTATGGCGACCTGCTCGATCCCGCGAACAAGACGGTGCTGCCGGTCGACCAGCTCAAGGCGAAATTCACTGCCGCCGGCATCGACCTGAAGAAGCCCGTCGTCACCACCTGCGGTTCCGGCATCACGGCGAGCGCGCTGGCGCTCGGCCTGCATCTTGCGGGCGCCGTTTCCTATGCCGTCTATGACGGGTCATGGACCGAATGGGGGGGCCGCCCGGACACGCCGGTCGAAACCGGCCCGGCGCGATGAAAGACAGTCCCATGAAAGAAGACACAAAGATTGTCCGCGCCGGCCGGCACCCCGAGAGATTCGAGGGCGCCGTCAACCCGCCGGTGTTCCACGCCTCCACCATCCTGCGGCCAACGCTCGACGCCATGGATGCCGCGATGAGCGCCAAGGGCAAGGTGACTCTCTATGGCCGGCGCGGCACGCCGACCCAGTTTGCCTTCGAGGAGGCCGTCACCGAACTGGAAGGCGGCTTCACCGGCTTCAGCTATCCCTCCGGCCTGGCTGCCATCGCCGCGGCAATGATCGCCTTCGCCGAGCAGGGCGCGCATTTCCTCGTCACCGATTCGGTCTACGCGCCGGCGCGGCGGCTGTGCGAGACGCTGCTGAAGCGCTTCGGCGTGACGACGACCTATTACGACCCGCTGATCGGCGCCGGCATCGAGAGACTGATCCAGCCGAACACCAGGCTCGTCTTCACCGAATCTCCGGGCTCGCTCACCTTCGAGGTGCAGGACATTCCCGCGATCGCCGCCGCCGCGCACGCCCGCGGCGTCAAGGTGCTGATGGACAACACCTGGGCCTCGCCGCTGTTCTTCAAGCCGTTCGAACACGGCGTCGATGTCTCGATCCAGGCGGCGACCAAATATATCGTCGGCCATTCCGACGCGATGCTGGGCACCGTGACGACGACCGAGGCCTGCGCCGATGCGGTGCAGATGGCGACTCAGGTTCTCGGCTATCACACGGCGCCGGACGATGCCTATCTCGGCCAGCGCGGCATTCGCACCCTGGGCGTGCGGCTGCGCCAGCACCACATCAACGGCATCGCGCTCGCCACCTGGCTGAAGAACAGGCCCGAGGTGAAAAAGGTGATGCACCCCGCCCTGCCCGGCGATCCCGGCCATGCCCTGTGGAAACGCGACTTCACCGGTGCGAGCGGGTTGTTCGGCACGGTGTTCGAGGCCGGCACGCGCAAGCAGCTCGCCGCCTTCGTCGATGGCCTTGTCCTGTTCGGCATGGGGGCGAGCTGGGGCGGCTATGAAAGCCTCTGCCTGCCCTCGCACCCGGAAAAGGTGCGCAGCGTGACGCCCTGGGACCACCCCGGCCCAACCATCCGCTTCCACGCCGGCCTCGAGGACATCGGCGACCTCATCGCCGACCTCGACGCGGCGTTCGCACGGTGGAACGCGGCGAAGTAAGTCGGTTCAGTCAGGCCAGCGCGTGATCAGCAGGCCGACGGTCTCCGCCGGGCTACCGTTGAACTGCAGCAGCAGCGTTCAGGCGCTGGCGCATTATGGCGAACCTCCCGCCCTCTAGTGAGCGCTGTGGCCACTGCCGCCCGGCGCATGCGCCGGGCCGTGGCCGGGCGGATGATTGCCCTCGGCATCCATCATCACGACGCCGTCGAAGCGCGCGAACTGGGCCAGCGTGGCCTTGGGCAGGCCTGCTTCAGCTTTCTTGACGGCGTCCGCCAGCGCCGTCGCGTCGCGCCGCGACATGCCGGTCTGCTGCAGGAACTTCGCATCGCGCAGGGCATCGCCGCTGCACAGGATGAGTCGCCATTTTCCCGTGCCGGCCTTGCTGAGCAGGGCGCGGCCACCCTGGGCGCCCTGGGACCAGCCCACCACCGCGCGCTCGCCCCGGATCACCAGGGGATCGACCTTCAGCGGATTGTCCGGCTGATCAAAGGTGGCCTTCATCAGCCCCCGAATGGCGTCCGTATCGCTGGCCGGTGCCATCGTATGGCCTCCATGGCCGCCATGTTCGGCCGGACCCGCGGCACCGGCACCCTGAATGGCCACCGTCACTGTCTGGGCGCGCCCCTTCTCGAATTGCAGGGTCAGCGGGAACGTTTCGCCCTGCTTCAGCGGCGCCTTGAGGTCGAGCAGCATGATGTGCAGGCCGCCCGGCTTCAGATCTGCCTTCGCCCCGGCAGGAATGTCGATGGCCTCGACGGGACGCATGCGCATCACATCGCCGTCGCGCACGTGGGTGTGCAGTTCGACTCGGCCGGCCACAGGTGTTGTCGCGGCGACCAGCCGGTCGCCGTCGACGCCAGGATTGCTGAGGGTGAGATAGGCCGCGCCGGTGCGGGCTGCGCCCGCCGAGGCCCGCGCCCAGGGCTCGTTGACCACGATGCCCGGTGCCGCCGCGGCCGGCGCAGGGGAATGCGTGGCATGCTGGGCAAATGCAGGTGAAGCCGCCAGCAGCAGCGTGGCCGCCAGCATGTTGCGCATACGGACCGTCATGTGAATCTCCTGGTTCAGGACTTGGCGAGCAGCGGGCGCAGCGCCTTGACCATCCTGTCGGCGCCGCTCATGTGTTTGAAACTGGTGACGAAGCGCCCTTCTGGATTCATCACGTAGATGATGGCGCTGTGATCCATGGTGTAGTCGTCGCCCCCGCCCACCTTGCGGTAGTAGGCGCCGTAGGCACGCGCAGCCGCGGCGATCTCAGCCGGCGTGCCGGTGAGGCCGACAATGCGCGAATCGAACGCGCCGGTGTATTCCACCAGTTGCGATGGGGTGTCGCGCTCCGGATCCACCGAGATGAACAGGGGCTGGATGCGGCCGGCGAGCGGGCCCAAATCCCTGAGGGTCAGCGCCACCTCGTTCAGCGCGGTCGGGCACACGTCAGGACAGAAGGTGAAGCCGAAGAAGACGAGCATCCACCGGCCGCGATAGGTCCGGTCGCTGACCTGCTGTCCGGTCTCATCGATGAGGGCGAAGGCGCCGCCGATCCTCGCCTGGGCGGCGGGCTGCATCGCGGTTCCGCGGTCGGGCACCTGGCGCAAGACAAGCGCGATGCCCGCCACGCCGATCAGTGCCAGAGCCCCGACCCACAATATCGTCAAGCCGCGCTTCATTGCTGCGTGCATCGCCTGCCCCGTTCGGGTGGACGCACATGCTGATCCGGACACGCGGCTTTGCCGCGCCAAACAGACTCATGAGCGTCCGGAAAAGCAGCGTGTGCGGTAAAGGACCGCGAAACTCACACTGCTTGCTGGTATCTCAGAGGAGGATGGACGGCGGCGCGCGCGGCTGGGCGGCAACAGCCCGGGAGGCGCCAGGGCCGGATTGCACATCCGGCCAGATGGGCGACAAGGTCGCCATTTGCAGGTGCAGGCACGACGCCGGCATCGGCGGCAGGCCCAGGCCCGCATGGTGCGCGGCGGCGCAGATCGGACACTGGAGCAGAGACAGGATGTCGCGGCTATCGCCCGCCGGCGAGCCCGGCAATTTGACCAGGCCGTTGGCGCTGCAGATCACAAGTGCATCGGCGAACAGGGCATCCGCCGCGTTCGCCTGCCGCGGCGCATGAACGAGCGGCATCAGCACCTGCAGCAGGAGCGCCAGAATCGCCACAGCGCCGGCCACGCGCAAGCTGCGTGTTTCCTTCTGCTGCAACACCGGCTTTCCCGCCATGTGACCTCGGACTTCCTGACGACCTAGCGGTCGATGCAGAACTCTAGCGGATTTCCAAGTATCTGAGTCCTGCGGCGCATTGTCCCTCTTTCCGATATGTCAGAGCCGTGTCCCGCCGGCGATGCACATCATGCCGCCGACATGGTGGCTGTAGTCGCCGCTCAGGTCGGCGTCGGGCGTTTCCACCGCGATCGGCACCAGGTCCATGATCATCTCGGGACCGCGGAAGCCCGCGCCTTCGAGCACCGACTTCAGGTTGAGGTCGTGCAGCGTGCCAATGAAGGGTTCCGCATTGTAGTGCGTGTCCCAGTCGGTCAGGTACTGGTCGAACGGATCCTTGCCGGTGAAGGGCGGCACCTCGAGGTGCAGCGCGAGGCCGCCCGGCGCGAGCAGGCGGCGGCTTTCCTTCATGATGGCATGCACGGCCTTGTGCGAGGTCTCGTGCAGCGCAATGTGCGACACGACGAGATCAAAGAAGCCATCGGGGAAGTTCGTCTTCTCGGCATTCTGCTGACTGAAATGCGCGGGCTTGCCCATCGCCTCGGCTCTGGCGTGCGCATAGCGCAGCATCGGTGCGCCGACATCGACGCCATGCACCTCGGCGCCCGGGTAAGCATCGACATAGGGCAGCGTCGAGTGGCCGACGGCGCAGCCGATGTCGAGGATGCGCAAGGGCCGGAAGTCCGGATGGCGGTTGTGCAGGTAGCGCAGCATCATGTCGCCGCAGGCCTGGTTGTGCCCGCCCATGCCGCCCATCATGTAGACATAGACGCCGCGGTCGTAGAGCGCGCCGGCGGCCACGTCGTCAGGGATCAGGTCCGTCGTGTAGTTGCCCGGCATGCAGTGGATGTCCACCGCGGTGACATAGCGCGGTGGGCTCAGCGCCGGATCGAGCGTCAGCGAACCGGTGCGACCCGGCGCCTTGGCGCGGTCGATCAGATCGTCGAGCTGGCGTTCCACCGTGTCGCCGATCGAATCCCAGATCAGTTCCTGCGTGGTGCGCATCATCGCACTCCACATCTGGTGATAAGGCTCGCGCAGCATGGCGCGGCGCACCTCCTGGCGGTCCTGCGGGGCGCGGCCCGTGGCGCGGGCAAACGACGGTTTCGCGCTGCGCTCCCACACCGCCTTGTTGCCGGGCGTCATCGTGCCGGTGACATGCTGGCGCATCGACTTTACGAAGTCCTGGCGCGAGGCTTCGTCATGGGTGGTCTGGGGAAGCATGGCATGGGGCGACTGGATCGACATGGCGGGCTCCTTTCGCGAATGCGATCAGTATGGCAGGCGCGCGCCAGCGCGGCTAGGATCGGCCCAGACCAACGCAGAACGCAGGGACCGCCGCATGAAAATCCCCAAGACCCATCGGGAATTCTACGAGCTCGACATGAACGAGGGCTGGGAAACGCCCCATGGCTATCCGGCCGGCATCAAGCAGAAGATCATTTCCGGCGTGCTCGACGAAAAGAACAAGACTGGCAGCCGCTCGCGCCTGATCAAGTTCGAGCCCGGCGCCTTCACCACCGTGCCGTTCAAGCATGACTACTGGGAAGAGATCTTCGTGTTCGAAGGCGACCTGCGCGTCGGCAACGACCTGCAGGGCAAGGGCGGCGAACGCTTCGGCCCGATGACCTATGCGGTGCGGCCGCCCGGCTCGTTCCATGGCCCCTGTGCCAGCGACAAGGGCTGCATGGTGTTCGAGATTCACTACTACGACGAAGAAGACAAGCCGAAGTAAGGCGCTCTGTCCGGCAAAGAAAAAGGCCTCGTTTACGAGGCCTTTTTTGTTTCTAGCGCTGGTTGGGACGAACCGGCACGCATTCGCGTTCACCCAGCGTCTTCACGCACCGCACCGTTTCCTGTGGCGGTGGGGGCGGCGGGGGTTGCACATCAAACAGCATCTTGGACAGGTCGCTCGACGGCGCACACCACAGCGCGCGTTCCGGCGGCGCACCGAATTCATTGTTGCAGGCCAGCCCGGTGCCGCAGCCGCCCAGCGCGGCGGCAAGCCACAACAGGGCAACCGCGCGGAGCGGCGCGCGCCTTGGTGTCGTGACTTCGTCGTGGCGCGCTGAAAGGAAACGCATGACCAACTCCGGTGGGGCGGAGACGCCCAGAGGTCACGCTAGCGCTGGCAGGGTTAAGGACGGGTTAACCGCCCTATTCGGCTTCCAATATCTCGATGACATCGACAATGACAAAGCCCTTGTCCGCCGGAAACTTGGATTCCAGCTTTCTGCGGGCATGGTCTTTGTCGCGGGCGCTCACTTCCTGGTAGTGATTGTCGGCCCACTCGTCCTTCAGGTGCCGGTGACTCGTATGGCTTTCCACCATCGCGCGCACGATCTTGTTGTAGATGATGACTTCGTACCGCTTGAGCTTTTCCATTGACCGGACGGCCTCCCCAAAGACCGGCAACCAAACGTGGCACATACGCCCGCTCCTTATAGATGGTGCCCCGGAGGCAGGCCAGCAAAAGGCGGGAGTGTGACCTGATTGCCACAAAATCTGGTAGAGGCGCCGGATCGACCATGCTAGATTGTGTAATCCCAGCGTGATTTGGGACCGCCGGACGGGCTTGCCACCCGCTTCGCGCGACATCTGTTGCAGCAGGGGTGGCAAGGCCGCGTGTCACACAGTTCTCGCCAGCTTCACTTTCACCAGCCCGCACCCGCGCGCAGCCCTCCGGATTCCACCCGCTTCAGCCTGATGCGACCCAGTCGCGGCGCCGCACTCGCCACCGCGCTGATCCTGCTCGCCGGCTGCTCGGCCATCGGGTCGATGGGCCGCAGCCTGGGTAGCGCCATCCTGCCCGGCTCATCCAGCGATAAGGCCTCCGGCGCCGCGTCCAGCACATCCGCGAACCAGCGCACCGCCGCGCAGCCGGCGCGCGCGCCCGCAGGGCTGCCGCCCGATCCGAACCGCACGCCGCGCGCCGATGTGGCGGGCTCCGGCGGCGATCTCGACGCCCGCATGGCGCGGCTCGAGCAGCAGGTCGCCGCGCTGCGCCAGGACATGGACCGGACAAAGCCGAACATCGACCGCCTGGTCGGCATCGAGGACGATATTCGCGTTCTGCTTGGCCAGCTGGCACGCCTCAACGATCCCAACGCGCCTGCAGCCCCCGCCGCACGCGCCGCCGCGCCCGCGTCCGCACCGGCCACCACCCCTGCTCCGCTGACGCCGCTCCCGGCGAACGGCGCGCCGGTCCTGGGCGGTGCGCCACGCAGTCTGTCGCCGATAACCCCCGTGCCCAGCCAGGCCGCGCCCTCGCAGACGCTGGGAGCACCACCGCAGAATCTGACGCCCCCCCCCAACGCGATCGCCGCGGCCCCCGCGCCCATAACGCCGCCCGCACCGGCGGCGGGACGTTCGGCCCCCACCGTCGCGGCGCGCGACCAGCTCGCCGTTCATATTGCGTCCTACAAGGAAGAAGGCGCAGCCCGCCGCGGCTGGCAGGAGATGCAGGCCCAGCAGGGCAACCTGCTGGCGGGCCTCGACTTTCGCATCAGCCCGATAACCCTGTCGGGCGGGCGCGGCACCTTCTATCGCCTGAAGGCCGGACCATTCACCGATTCGGCGAGTGCCAACGAAGTATGCAGCGCCCTGAAGGCACGCCGCGTGTATTGCGTGGTCACCGACTTCAGCGGCACGCAATAGCAACGGCGGCTGGCGGCTACATCACCGACGTGACCGTGCAGATCTGGTTGCGCGCGGCCAGCCGGGCGCACATATCGCGCGCCGCCGGGGTTTCCAGCGGGCCGATCAGCAGATCGAAATCGGCATCGTTGCCATCGGCTTCCTTGGGCGGCAGCAGCTCATATGGTTCAAGCACCTCAGCATAGAGGCGGCGCATCAGCTGCCAGCCCGCATCGAGGCCGGTGCGTGAGCGGTAGCTGCCCAGCTTAACCACGGCCAGCGACGGCGTGACCGGCGTTGCCGTGCGGACGGGCTCCGCAGGCGGCGGCGGCACCGCCTGCGATGTCACCGGCGCAATCGGCACGGGCTGCATCTGCGTGGGCTGCATCGGGGGTGGTGTTTCGGCCCGCACTGCGGGCGTCGGCGCCGGACGCGCACCCGGCGTTGCCGAGAGCGCGGGCAGCGTGCCCACCGGCGCGGATGCGCTGGGCGCCAGGGTGCCGACAACCGGCGAAGCGGATGGTGGGGGCAGCGCTGGCTGCGGCGCGGTCGGCACACGGGGCGGCGCCGTCATCGGCAGCTTGGTGATGCTGCAGATGAGGCCACGGCTGCGCAACCGGGTGCAAGTCTCTTCCGCCTCAGCCGTCGACAGCGGCCCGAGCAGCAGATCGTAGTTCGGATCGGCTCCCTGGGGCTGGGCATCGAAGGGCGCGACCGGCCGCAACCCACCCAGATCCTCGGCATAGACCGTCTGCAACAGCCGCCAGCCGGCATCGATGCCCGAGAGCGAACGATAGGCGCCAAGATTGACAGCCGCGAGGAGGTCGCCTGGCGTCTGCGCCACGGATCCCGGCTGGCTGATGGTCATGCCCGCACGCGCCACGAACAGATCGTTGCCACTCGACACGTCCGCCGACGCACCCACGATGATGCGCCGCTGCGCGCCCGCAGCGAAATTGCGCGCGCCGAGATCGGCGGGGTCGGCCTCCACCGTATAGGTTCCCGGCGGGATGTCGGAGAACAGGTAGAAGCCGTCGAAGGATGTGACCTCGCGCGCAACTTCCTTGCCGTTGCTGTCGCGCAGGATGATCGCCGTGGCGGACAGAGGCTGTGGCGCTTCGCCTTCGCCGCGCTGGGCAAACAGCGTGCCATCGATCTCGGATGTCACGGTCACCGGAATATCCAGGCGTTCGACCACACCCGGCCGGGGAGTATATGAGTTGCCGGCCTTGGCCGCCGCCATGAACGGTTCGGGCAGCGAGTTGCGTCGGACAGTAACATCCGTCTGGCGATAGGTGGGGACGCGATCCATGAACGCATAACCGTTGTCGTCAGTGACCGCAAAGCGGCCTGCCTGCGTCGCATCGATACGGGCTCCCGACACCGGCTTCTCGCCGGTGTCAAAGCGGCCGTTGCGGTTTTCATCGAGATAGACCCGAGCTGCAATAGCGCCGGAGTCCGACAAGCCGGTGTTGCTGGCCACAACCTGGCGCCGCAACGGATCGAAACCGATGGCGGTGCGCAGGTTCAAGAGGGCGAATATCTGGCGATCGGTGTTGTAGGAAATTGCCGGGCTGACCACGAATTTCTCGAATCGCCAGTTCAGGCCGGCGGTGTAGTTGGTGCGTTCGGAGTCGATGAAATGATCCACGGCAAGTCGCGCGGTCACTCGCGTGTTGATGTTGAAGTCAAGGTTGCCGTTGAGCGCGGTGATGTCGGGGGTTTCATAGGCACGATAGGTCACGCCGGCGCGAACGACCGCCGGAGGCAGAAAAGCTGTGGTTTGGGCGAGGCCAAAAACGCTGCGCGTCGCATCGACCCCGTCCGGATTGGAGTGCAAGTAACTCAGGTTGTTCGCCAGACGAAAGCGGCCGAAGCCCGTGCTTGCACCAAAGGCAACGCGATCCTCGGAACCACCGCGGCCCAGTATTGTATGCTCCGCACTGGCGTTGTAGGGAAGCACACGGCCAAACGCACGGCCCAGGGAGCCCTGTGACGCCACGAAGGTCACGATGTCGTCCCTGTTGCGAAAATCGTCGAAATATTCCTGCCGGAACAGGACCGTCTGATTGCCAAGGAAAGCCCGCAGGTTGGCGGATGCCGCGACGCCCCCCATGACGCCCGTCGCCGTATCCAGCGACACGAGGGATCTGCCAATCGGGATGGATGCCCCTAGATGGCCCAGAGCTGTCTGCGTATCGTTCAGGTCTTGAAGAAAGACGCCGGTGCTGGCGCTAAATCCCAGGTCGAATGACTTGCGCATGGCCAATGCCCCACCAAGGGGATCGGCGAGCTGGCCTGAATCGATGACCTGAATCAGATCGCGGCTCGGCTCGACAAGTGCGAATTCATAAACCGGCAAGGATCCGCTGGGCCCGGACGAACTGATGTTTCGCACGACGCGTTCCTCGCGAAGGCCACCCTGCGCTCCGTAGAAGACCAGGCGAAACTCATTGCGGCCGAGGAACAGCGGCACATCACGAAAGTCGTAGCGGCCATTCTGATCGACTTGCTGCAAATCGATCAGGACACCATTGCGATAGAGCTCGACGTCGGTGCCGGGCTGCTCGTTGCCTGTGAAGCTGGTAACCGCACTCGAAATCTGGTCGCCAAATGCCAGGTTGGTCACGCGGATGCCACGGCCGAAACCACCACCGCCGATTAGCGGTACCGACGCACCGCGCACGTCGCCGACTTCAAACTGCGTGGCTTGCAGCGGCCCCAACAAGCGCCCGCCTGGATCCTCACGCTTCAGGGTCAGACGCGCTGCCGTCAGCGGCTCAAGATCGTCGCCACCGAAGAAGAATTCCGATGTGGCATATGCCAGATCGCCCCGCCCGATCACCGAGTAGGTGCCGCGCCGCACCTGTTCCTGGCCGGGGCGATCGACAATCTGAGCACCCGCGGAAATATCCGCAAAGGGAATATCAATCGGCTGGTACGGGCGGGTCGCCTCAGGCAGTGATACTTCCTGACTTCTGACGCGGGTCTGATCGCCAAAGCGCTGGCGGCGTTCCAGGCGCTGCTGCACCGGCAGCGCATCATCGGATTGCACGTTGATGGCAAGAGTACGGAAATCAATGTCCAGGCGAATGCCAAACCAATCCTCGAAGGCCGTGGAGTGGACCAGCAGCCGGCCATCGGCATCCACGACCTGGCCCGGCGCGATGCGCCGGACTTCTCCCTTGATCGTGTAGGTCCCGGCGTCACGGTTGAGCGCAAATGTATTGTCCGCCGTCAGGATGAAACCTTCGGCCGTGCCGGCATCTGCATCAATTTTCAGGGCGAGTTCCATCACGGCGGAAATCTCGGCGAGATCGACAAGAACGCCGTTGCCCTGCTTGATCGTGAAGATGCTTTGGACGAAGCGGAGCGAGCCGACGCGCACCTCCATGATCAGCTCTTCACCGTCGGCAATACTGTCTTCAGGACGCACCGTCGGCGGCACGGCCTGGGAACCGGGCGGCAGCGAGGCGAGTTCCGTTGCCGATGGCTGGTTGAGGCGCCGGTTCATCCGGCGGCTGAATTCATCGGCCAGACGGCGTCTGGCAATTTCCCGATCCGCCGGTCCGTCGGTCGCCGAGAGGAGTTCCTGCGCAAGCGCACGGTCGGTGCTTGATACGGATGCCGGAACGACCAAGGGGCCACTGTCAGACACTGGCGGCGCGTTCAAAGGCGCTGCCGCTGCTCCGGCCGTGGCAGTCTCAGCCGGATCGGAAGGATTCTGCAGGCGTTCGAGAAACTCCTTCGCGAGGTCCTGCAGGGTTACGTTCTGCGACCGGGCCAGAGTCGGGCTGAATGCGACAGCCAGCGCGATCAGCGAGGGAACAAGGAGAGATCGGGAAAGGACCATGACTGAGCGGCCGCCGGCCGCGTCCCGATCTGTCAGCCGCCGACGCGGAAGCTCTGGTCGAACCAGGTACGGCCGGCATATTCGTCAGCCCCTTCATAAACCACGCGGATGATGCCGCGATCGACGGCGCTCTCGGTCAGCACGACCGCATTGCGCCGCGTGGCAACCTCCGGGAACATGGCCACGTTGTTGAGCATGCCGATCTGGCGCTCCGGCGCCCCATCTTGCTCGCGCAAGAAGACACGAAGGCGGCCATAAGGGCTGAAGGCTCCGCGGCGGGCGATATCGACGATCAGATTGACGCGATTCAGCTCGTCCAGACGAAACTGTGCGCCCGCAAGCTGAGCGCCAGGGGCCTCCGCCGATGTTCCGTGGCGCACAATCACAGGAATTGCGAAGCCTAGGTTCAGGAACACTTCGATGCCGGCGCCGCCCTGTTGCGCGCGGCGTGAGGCCTGGCGCTGCGGCTGACCTATCTGAACGAAGCTGAGATGTGAACGGTATTCGCCCGCAGGCAGGTCGGCGGGCGCACGCAGGGCGACGCGAACCTGCTGCTGCTCACCGGGGGCCAGCGTTACCTGGCGTGGTGAGAACTGCACCATCTTGCTCGATACGGGCATGGTCGGATCCGGCTCTCGCACATCTTCGTACTGGCCGTCGTCCTTCGCCCGCTTCTCCGACCATTCCAGGCGATAAGTCTTGGTCTCCTGCGACTGGTTGGTCACCACCACCGTAACCGAGCGCGTGCGTCCTTCAAAGACGACACGCAGCGGACTGATCAGCAGATCGGCCGCCGCCGGCGCAGAACCCAGAACAATGAAAGCGATGGCTAGCGCGATCCCACCCACCGGGCGGCGCAGCTGACCGAAAACCGCTCGCAAACGCAACATCACCGTCTACCCCCTTGAATTTATCCTCTTTTGATACTGCACCATGGTTAACGGCTGGTTAAGCACGCGGCAATCAATAGCTGATCATCATTGTCGCCATGCCGAAATAGACGCTGTCGCCATAGGGGATGCCCGTGCCCGAGGTGCGCAGGGCGCCGCCGATGCGAATGCGGGCGCTGCCGGTGGGATCGGTCGCGATCACCGGCAGATGGACGAAGGTCACGGTCATGGTGTTGCCGCCCCCCTGCCCCGACTGGGACAACTGGATGGGCGGAATGGACAGCGTCAGGCTGCTCGAGGGCGGGAAGCCCGTGATGGAGAATTGTGCGGGGTGGCCCGGGTCGATGGGAATGATGCCCGGCGAGCGGGTCACCCGGCCGTCCATCGCCATGGTCAGCACCTGTTGCTGGGCATTGGACGAAATGGCGATCTTGCCGAAGGTAAAGGTTTCATCCTGGATGACGGTCTGGGCCTGGGCGGGACCCGACAAGAAAAAAGGGAGCCATGCCAGGAGCCCGAGAGCTGTTCTGACATGGCGTCCCCGTTTCATGCACGTCACTAAATCAGACGCGAATTAACATCAGGTTAATACGAAACCTGAAGCTGATAGGTACCGGTATAAGTACCATCAGCATACGGATTGGCACTGGCTTGCGTCGCCAGGATCCCTCCGACATTGATGTTGAGCTTCCCTGTCGAGCTGGTCGTGTAGTTGAAGCCCACCGCGGCATAGGCCGGGGTGAAGACCAGCGCCGGTGTGCCCGCGGGGGCGGCCGGGTTCGTCAGGTTATAGGTCGAGCCGGGGTTCGACACCGTGAGCAAGGTGTCCGGCGGTGCATCCTTCACATGGATAACACCACGTGTTGCTGGCGCAATGGCCAGGATACGCGAGGCCGAACCACCCGATCCCTGCGTCACAATAGTGACGCCGGTGCCGGCATTCAGGTTCAATTGCGCCTGCGTCCCGGCAGTGGAACTCGAAATCGCGGCGATCGTACCGAGATTCAGGGGATCCCACTGACCGATAGAGAACGCGTTTTGTACAGTGACTTGAGTGCTGTAGGTGGCGGTCTGCGACTGCGCAGAGGCCCCCTGCGACCCGAAGGCAACGATCACGGCTACCGCCGCACCGATGGCCAGGCCGACTTTCTTCAGAAAGTCAGTCATCCCGATTATCTCTACATGTATCACCCCGCCGCCAAGGCGGCGGGGTGCCCGGGCTTCTGCCTCAGTATGCGATCTGGATCTGGTAGGTGCCGGTGTAGGT
>CANJEJ010000019.1 GCA_947473325.1 Alphaproteobacteria bacterium
ACCACCGAAGGATTGCGGCCGATATTGACCGTGCCCTTGGCATTGGTCACCTGCTTAGCCGAATCCGAGGGAATGCCGAGCGCGATATCGACATTGTCGGCGGCGAAGGCCTGCACCCGCGTCGCGCCCTCCGGCATGATGTACATGGTCATGCCATCGACCTTGGCCTTTCGCGGGCCGCCGTCATGGCGAACCATCTCGACCTTGAGGTTGTCCCACGACGTGACGCGGAAGGGACCAAGGCCCGACGGCGCGTTGCCGTAGTTGGCGCGGCCAAGTTCCTGCCATTTGCCTGCATCGACAATTCGCATCGCCGCCATTTCGCTCGGCACGATCGGCGCGGGGCCGGACGACCTGATCTCCACCGTCAGGTCATCGACCTTCCTGCCTTCGACGATGTGACGCAGCGTGTTGTAATAGGCCGCGCCGAACTTCTTGGTGTCGTCCGAGTTCAGGATCTTGATCATCTCGACGATGGAGTCGGCGTTGAACGGCGCACCGCTCTGGAATTTCATGCCCGGCTTCAGCTTGAAGACCCAGGTGTCGGGCGCCTTGTTTTCCCACGACGCGGCGAGGCGACCTTCCGGCTTGCCGTCGGCATTCACCGTGGTCAGCGCATCGTGGAACGCTTCCCAGGCATAGGTGTGCTGGTAGCTGAGACCCGTGGTGGGATCGCCGCGGTTGGGCGGCGTATCGATGTTGGCGACACGAAGCTGCTGCGCCTGCACGGCACTGATGGTGCCCACGGAAAGAATGAGCGCAAGTGCAACGGAGCGATACGTCATGGCCAACCCCTGTCCAGCTATTCAGCGCTTGATTAGTAAGGCGCACGTTAGCACGGAAGAGGCACCCGGCCAGACCGGCAAGGGGCCCCTGTCTCGAACCTTTGCCCGTCAGTAGACGGTCATGCCCGCATAAGGTTTCGCGCCATAGGCCTGCAATTCGGGCGGCAGGTCCACCTTGTGCGGGGGCGTGAAGGTGAAGGGATATTTTTCCTCGGTCCAGTGATTGACCAGCGGCCCGCCCTTGGTGCGGGCAATCATCATCAGGCCGGCGCGGGTGCCGAAGGGGCCGTGCTTGATCGGCGGCGGCCGCCAGAAATAACCGCCCGCCTGCAGCACGCCGCGTTCCAGGAAAAGGTCGCCTGCCAGCAGGAATACTTCTTCCACCACCGGGTGATATTCCTGCGCACCCAGGAAACCGTCGCGCACACCGCCCGGCAGCCGGGCATTCATCCAGGTGCGCTCCTTCGTGTCCGGGTCGATGCGCAGCGTCTTGGTCATCAGGCCAACCGGTACCTTGGGATCGTGCGTCACCGGTGCCCAGGGCATGGCCAGCGTGTCGATGAGAGGCACAAGCCCGCCATCGATGCGGAAGCCTTGCCCCGGCTTCGCCGTTTCGGCGGGGCCTTCGAAGAAGGTGAGCAGCACCGCGCCCGCTTCGCTGATCGCGCCCTGACGTGGGTAACCGGCCGGGAAATAGCCATAGGAATGGGGGCGATAACGCTGGCCGTTGATGGTGAGCGCGCCGTCGAGGACGAAGAACTCCTCGTCGCAGCCGAACACCTCCGGCCGGTCGCGACGCCAGCCGGCGGGATAGCGCAGGATGACGGTGGCGGCGCCACTGTCGGGATCATGGCTCAGCACCTTCGACTCGACGTCGTCGCGCTGGCCACCCGGATAGCCTTGCGTCCAGGGCACCGCCTGCGCCTGGATGAACTCGACATGCGCGCGGGCCATGCAGTCGTCCTTTTCTTGTTCGCGCACGCATCCCCGATCGGCGATCGGGCCGTGCGCTTCTCCTAGTAAGGCGCCTGGCCCGTATAGGGCTCGGCGCCGAAGGGCATCAGGTCGGGTGGCAGCACGGGCGCGTGCGGCGGGTCATAGGTGAAGCGGTGTTCGGGCTCGGTCCAGTTGTTGACGAGCGGGCCGCCCTTGCAGCGGAAGAGCTGGAAATAACCGGTGCGCGTGCCGAAGGGTCCGTGCAGCTTGCCGGGCGGCCGCCAGAAATAGCCGCCGGGCATGACGCGACCATAGTCGTAGCAAAGGTCACCGGAGACCTGGAACATCTCCTCCACCACCGGGTGGAATTCCTTCGCACCCAGACTGCCTTCCGTCATGCCGCCGGACCCGGGCAGCAGCGAATTCATCCAGGTGCGCTCCTTCGTGTCAGGATCGATGCGCAATGTCTTGGTCATCAGGCCGTAGGGCACCTTTGGGTCGTGCAACGCGAGTTTCCAGTCGAGCAGGTTGGTGTCGATGCGTTCGACAAACCCGCCATCGGGCCGGAAATTCTCGCGGTCGCGCGCGGGCCGCGGCTCGGCCTCGAAGAAGGTGAGCACCACCGCGCCCCTGGCCGATCGCGCCTTCTTCCGCACATGGCCGGCGGGCAGATAGGCATAGTCATAGGGGCCGTAGCCGATGCCGCCGATCTCGAGCTGGCCGGCGAGCACAAAGAACTCCTCGTCGGCGCAGAGCATCTCGTCATTGGGCCGTGCCCAGCCTTCGGGATAGCGCAGGATCGCCGTGCAGGCGCCGGTGTCGGCGTCGCGCGACAGCAGCTTCACCTCGACATCGTTGCGCAGGCCGCCGGGCAGGCCGCGGCGCCACGGCAGAGCCTGGGCCTGGATGAATTCGATATGCGGGCGGGACATCAGATCACCGGGTCCTGGACTACCAAGGAAGAAAACCACGATAGGGTTCGGCGCCGAACGCCGCGAGATGTGGCGGCAGCACCGGCGCGTGCGGCACATCGTAGGAATAGGGCAGTGCCGCGTCGCCCCACACATTCACATGCTTGCCGTCGACGAAGCGAATCAGCGACAGGCTGCCATAGCGCGACCCGAAGGGCCCATGCGCGATGCCGGGCGGGCGCCAGAAATAGCAGCCGGTGTGCAGCACGCCCTGCGGCCCGGTCAGGTCGCCGGCCAGCATAAAGCACTCCTCAACGCAAGGGTGAGTCAGCGCCGGGCAGGCCCAGTCCTTCGGGTGATTGTGCGGGGCGGTGGCGATCAGGAAGCTCGCACGCTGGTCACGCGTGTGATCGCGCCGCAGCGTCTTGCGCTTGATACCCATGAAAGCGAGACCGGGATCGATGCCTGTGGAATCCCATTCCATGCGCACGACATCGAGATACTCCACCAGTTCGATGCCATCGACCTGCGGCGGCGCACCCTGCCCTGCCCCCGGCGCGCGGTCGAAGAAGGTCAGTAGCGTGGCACCGCGTGGACTCGACATGCGCTCGCGCGTATAGCCCGGCGGCAGGTTGGCGTAGGCATGGGCGCCATAGGAACGGCTATTCAGTTCCAGTTCGCCGTCGAGCACGAGGAATTCCTCGGTCGCGTCGAGCCAATGGCTGCCGTCCATGCTGAAGCCGGCGGGATAGCGGAGGATACCCGAAGCGGCGCCGTTGCCGTCATCGAGCGAGAGAACTTTCACCTCGACACCGGACCGTGCCAGCCCAGGCAGCGCATGATCCCAGGGCAGGTTCTGTGCCGCGATGAATTCGATATGCGGCCGACCCATGGCAAAGTCCTGTCCGAAATCCATACACCATGCTAGCCCCTGCCCGCCCATAAGCAAAAGGCCCGCGGGGTTGCCGCGGGCCTTTCGATCACGTCTGTGCCGTCCGAACTACGACCGCAGGTCGGGACCTGCGAGTTCCTCGGCCGTCAGGGCCTTGCCCTGCATCGCCCACAGGTCGCGCGGTGCCGGCATCTCGCCGGCATACCAGCAGGCAACCTTGCGGGCCTGGCCAATTTCCTTGAGTGGCGGCTTTTCCGTCTTGCAGCGATCGCGGGCGATCGGGCAACGCGGGTGGAAGCGGCAGCCGCTGGGGCGGTAGATCGGCGACGGCGGGTCTCCGGTCAGCACGATGCGCTTGTTGTCGCCGCCGGGTTCCGGCACCGGGGTCGCGGACAGCAGCGCCACGGTGTAGGGGTGCTGCGGACGGCCCACGACTTCGTCAGCCGGGCCTTCTTCCACTTCCTCGCCCAGATACATCACGACGATGCGGTCGGATATCTGGTGCACCAGCGCCAGGTCATGCGCGATGATCAGCAGGCCGATCTTGAGGCGTTCCTGCAGGTCGCGCAGCAGGTTGATGATCTGCGCCTGGATCGACACGTCAAGCGATGACACCGGCTCGTCGGCGATGATCATCTTGGGCTCGAGAGCAAGCGCGCGGGCTACGGCAATGCGCTGGCGCTGGCCGCCCGAGAACTGCGAGGGCAGGCGCTGCGCCGAGTCGGCCGGCAGGCCGACGACCTTGAGCAGGTAATCGACGCGCTCGTTGATCTTCTGGCGCGTGCCATAGTTGTGCGCGACCAGCGGTTCGGCCAGCACGCGGCGGATCGTCCAGCGCGGGTCGAGGCTCGAATACGGGTCCTGGAACACCATCTGCAGCTTGCCGCGAATCGGCAGCAGATGCCTTTCGTTCAGGTGCGCGATGTCCTTGCCTTCGAAGAAGATGTGACCACCTTCCGGCTCATAGGCCCGCATGATGGTGCGTGCAACGGTGGACTTGCCGGAGCCGGATTCGCCAACGAGGCCGACCGTCTCGCCGGGGCGAACGCCCACGGAGATGGTGTCGACCGCGTGCAGCTTGCGGCCGCCGGGGGCGCGGAACGTAACCTTGAGATCTTGCGCCTCGAGGAGGAACGGATCGGTACGGAGCCCGCGCTCGGGCGTGGTGGTCTGCGCTTGAGCTGACATCGACAGATACCTCTAGGCGGCGTTGGAACCGCGGGGGAACCAGCAGGCGACCTGACGGCCGTCCACGATTTCGAGCGGCGGCCGTTCCTCGCACTTCGACTGCGCATGGCGGCAGCGTGGCGCGAAGGGGCAACCGCGCACGATGTCTTCGGCCGTCGGCGGGGTGCCCGGAATGGGCACCAGCTTGGGACGGCGGACGTCGAAACGTGGCACGGCGCTGAGAAGGCCGACCGTATAGGGATGTTTCGGGTTCGTCAGAACCTCGCTGATCGTGCCCAGCTCGACAATGCGGCCTGCATACATCACCGCGATGCGGTCGCAGATTTCCGCCGCCACGCCCAAGTCATGCGTGATCATGATCAGCGTCGCCTTGGAGAGACGGACACGGAACACGTCAAGAATCTGGGCCTGGATGGTGGCGTCGAGCGAGGTCGTCGCTTCGTCGGCGATGATCACGTCCGGGTGGTTGATCAGCGCGAGCGCGATCATCACGCGCTGGCGCAGGCCGCCCGAAAGTTCATGCGGGTAGCCCTTGAGGCGGTCGCGCGCCGAGGGAATGCCCACGTCGTCGAGCGCCTTGAAGGCGATTTCTTCCGCTTCGGCCTTGGTCACGTTCTGGTGCCGCAGTACCGATTCGGTCAGCTGGCCGCCGATCGAGCGCACCGGGTTGAGGCCGGTCATCGGGTCCTGGAACACCATGCCGATGCGCTTGCCGCGAATCTTGCGCAGTTCGTTGACCGGCAGGTTGTCGATCCGCTCGCCACGCAGGCTGATCGATCCCTGGATGATCCTGCCCGGCAGCGGCACGATGCTAAGCAGCGAAAGCGCCGTCATGCTCTTACCAGAGCCCGACTCACCCACGAGACCGAGGGTTTCGCCCTGCCTCAGATCAAAGCTGACGCCGTTGATGGCACGAAAGCCGCTTTTCCCGCCGCGCGGGAATTCAACGACAATATCGTTGACCGACAGGATCGTATCGCCGCTCTTGCCGGCAACCGAAGCTGCCGCGCGGGCTGATTCTTTGACGGAACTCATACATCCACCG
This sequence comes from Alphaproteobacteria bacterium, assembly GCA_947473325.1. Taxonomy (GTDB): domain Bacteria; phylum Pseudomonadota; class Alphaproteobacteria; order SHVP01; family SHVP01; genus CANJEJ01. The sequence goes on from CANJEJ010000019.1 coordinate 5,758, forward strand.
CCCGACCGCGCCGCCGAGACAGTTCGGCCACGCCATCGCCAATGAGGTTGAGGGAAATCACCGAGGACACGATGGCCGCGGCAGGAACGAGCATCATCCAGGGCGCATTCACCAGGTACTGGCGGCTGTCCGAGAGCATGTTGCCCCAGGACGGCGCATTCAGCGGCGCGCCAAGGCCAAGGAAGCTGAGCGCGCTTTCGATGATGAGCAGCACCGCGAAGAAGAACGCGGCCATCACGAGGATGGTCGGGCGCAGGCCCGGCAGCACATGGAACAGGAGGATCGGAATGCTGCGCACGCCAAAGAGCTGCGCCGCGAGCACATATTCACGCTGCAGCAGGCCTCGCGATTCGGCGTAGATCACGCGTGCAATCGCAGGCCAGGCGATGAAGCCCATGGTCAGCGAGATCGGCCAGAAGCCGCGGCCGATCAGCGCGACCACCACCAGCGCCAGCACCAGGAAGGGCATGGCGATGATCGAGGCAATGCCGAGCAGCACGACGGTGCGGACGATGCCTGAGTTCCAGGCGCCGATCAGGCCGATCGTGGTGCCGATCAGGGCAACCAGGACCACCGCGACGCCCGAGATGCCGAGCGACCAGGGCAGCCCGGCCAGCACGCGGAAGAAGAGATCGCGGCCGAGCTGGTCGGTACCCAGGATATGGGTAACGCCGTTCCGGTCGACGAAGCCGGGCGGCTTCAGGCGCGCCGCCAGGTTGCCGTCGAGATCGGCCGGCGTCAGGAACGCCCACTGTGACAGCAGGGCCAGGACAACCAGGCTGAAGATGATGATTCCAAGATTGAGCTGAACCGAGCCCGTGCTGGGAATCTTGAAGGAGATGGGGCGCTTTTCGGCGCCGAGCGTGGCGGACGTCATGCTCTCTGCCTCCGCAGGCGGGGATCAATCAGAAGGAAAACGAAATCCGTGATCATGATGGCGAGGTAGACGAACACCGCGATCATGAACACTGCGGCCTGCACGACCGGGAAGTCGAGCGTTTGCACGGATGTCACAAGCAGACGGCCAAGACCCGGCCAGGCAAAGATCACCTCGGTGATGACCGAACCGCCAAGCAGGAACGACACCTGGGCGCCGATCAGCGCGGTGGCGCCCAGCATCGCGTTCTTGAGCGCGTGGCGCCACAGCAGCGTGCTGAAGCCGGCGCCATTGGCGCGTGCGGTGCGGATGTAGTCTTCGCGCATCGCCTCGGCGACGTTGGCCGAAATCACGCGGATGACCTGAGGTGCCTGGAACGAGGCCAGCGTAATGGCCGGCATGATCCATGATTGCGGTCCCTGGTTGCCGATCGATGGCAACCATCGAAGCTCGACCGCGAACAACTGAATGAGAAGAAGACCCGTGATGTAGCCCGGAATGCCCTGCGCCACGAAGACGAAGGTGGATGCGAGCTTGCGCCCCGTTTTGTCCGGTCGGCTTCCTAGCCAGGCCCCCATCGGTATCGAGGTGCAGAGGTTCGCCGTGAAGGCGATCAGCACCAGGGTGAAGCTCGTGGGCAGACGCTCGAACACCAGGCCCAGGGCGTCCTGGGCGTTGGCGAAGGACTTGCCGAAGTCGAGCTGCACCATCTTGATCAGGAAGATGCCGTACTGAACGGGCAGCGGCTTGTCGAGGCCGTACTGCTTGCGGATCAGTTCCAGCTGCTCCTGGTCGCCGGTCTCGCCCGCGAGCACTGCAGCAGGGTCACCGGTGAAGCGCAGCAGGAAGAACAGCGTCGAGCTGACGAAGACGAGCAGCACCAGCAATTCGATGAGTCGCCGACCGAGAACATTGGAGATGTTCTGCCAAACCGGAATGGTCTGCACATCCGCCGCGGCGGTACTGGCACGCACGGTGGCACCCGGCGGCGTGGCCGCTGCGACTGGTTTCGCGTCTTTGGCTAAGTCTGTCACGTTACACCCCTTGGGCGCTGGGACCGGCGGTCCCGATCAACACAACACAAGTCCGGCTGCCGCATCCTGCGATAACCGCGATCGATAATTCTGGTGGGAAAAGACCACTCCCCGTTACCATCCATCGACAGTTCCGACGTTCGAGCACGCCTGGGAGGAACCGTCGTTTTCTTCTTGGCCAGTGGCGTTTGGTCCGCATGCGCAGACCAAATTGCGACTGTTTTTTGACCCCAGTCCTAGTGCTGATTTACCGGCACTTCCAAACCCCGTCAAGCAAGTCGCCGCGTTGCCCGCGAAAACGGCAAACGCCGGGAAAATCGGCACTTTCTGCACAGCCAGGGCTGTATACCCGTCACGATGCATCGCGCTCAATGAGCTCGATCAATTCGCCCATGCCGCCCCTGGTGGTGCCTGTGCGGCGGCCGAAATAAGGCGCCTCACGCAATTCCGTGGGGGGCGCCAGCCAGTCGACCTTCAACGCATCGAGCGAATCGACCAGCACGCTCATCATCGCGTTTCCGGGTGGCAAATGGCCCGCATTCGCAGGCCGCGCCGTGGCACGGGACGGATAACCGTCGACCTCGACCAGACTCCGCGCCTTCATCGGCACGATCGTAATGCCGATATCGAGCGTCTCCGGCGCGACGCTGAAGGCATCGTCGATCAGGCTGATCTTGATCGTGTTCACCGGATTCGGCTTGATGCCGAAATGGCGCTGGTACCACGCCTGTACCTTCTGCGGGCCGTCGGTCGCCAGCACGGCGATGAACATGCGATCGACAAAACTGTGCGCCGTCGGCAGGTCGAGACCCGGGATCTTGCGCTTGAACATGGTGAAATAGAAGATCTCGCCCGCCAGGCCAACGAATTGCGTCGCCCGGATGTCGGGGTAGGAAGCAAGGTCCTTGGCCGGGCCAATCAGGCGGAACGGCGATTTGCGGAGCCGCGCTTCGACCGCGTCAGCGTCCTGTACGCACATTTCGGATGAGGCCCAGCCATAACTGGTCAGCGGCTTGTAGCCCGTCGGCATGGGATTTTCGACAAGGCGCAGGTAGGACGCCTTGCCGCTTTCAGGCTCCATCACGACAACGCGCTTGCCGGCCATCGCGGGCGCACCCCACAATTCGGCCTGGGTCTGGCTGACGGCGCCACGGTGAACCGGGCGGTATCCCAGCCAGTCGGCATAGCTGCGTTCCACGGCATCGATATCCGGCGCCGACACGGTCGACGCGGCCCAAGGCCCAACGGACGGCAACGCCGCTTCTGTCATGCTGTGAATGCTCCCCTTCAAGCGCCGCGCGGTTTCTTGTTCTTTCCGTCTTGGCCGCGGGCAATCTACGGAGGCGGGATCAGCGGGTCAACCAACAATGATGCAGCGCATCGCTAAAGACTGGTTGAAGAAACAAAAAGGGGAAGCCCGCCGGCTTCCCCTTGCATCCCGCTTGCAAACTGCTTCTGCCCGCTCAGCGCGTCAGCGTGATCTCGTGATACATCAGCGTGCGATTCACATCGCGGAAGCCGCTCACACGCCGGCTGAGGCCATAGACGTCGATCGCCTCGACCAGGTACAGCGACGGCACGAGATCGTAGTACCGCTCCCACACTTGCTGCAGCATCTTCTCGCGCTTGGCGCGATCGAACTCCTGGTTTGACCCGTCGATGAGCTTCTGCGTGTCCTCGTCGCAGAAGAAGACGACCGGCTTCTGCGCGCAAGAATAGAACGACAGGCCGCGAATCGAATCCATGTAGGGACCCAGCTGCCAGGACAGGCCGAAAGCATCGCCGTCCCATGCATTGGTCTGGTACTTGCGCAGCCAGTCGGGGAAACGCACCGGCCGCAGTTCGACCTGGACGCCGATCTTCGACAGGTCCTGCGCCATCTGCTGGTACATCTCGGAATCGCCGGCGAAGGAGCCGACGACAACCTCGGCCACCATCTTGAAGCCGCCGGGATGTCCCGCTTCCGCAAGCAGCTTCTTCGCCCGCTCGGGATCATACGGGTGCGGCTTGATATTCGGGTTGTAGCCAAAGGCCGACTGCGTGGCGCCCTGCCCGGTCGCTCGCGTCTGGCCCTGGAAGATGCCTTCGGCAATCCCCTCGCGGTTGACGCCAAGGATCATGGCCTGGCGCACACGCTTGTCGTTGAGCGGGCTGTTCGGCTTCACCTTGTTGGGCATCGACAACGCCAGGATCTGCGGCGCACCCGCGACAGCCACCTCGTTGCCCGAGCCGCGGATCGCCTTGATATCGGACGTATCCATGCCGACGGCGAGATCGAGCTGGCCCGACAGCAGCGCCTGGGTGCGCGAGGCACGCTCCGGCAGCGACGTCACCTCGGCACCCGGAATCTTCGGGTTGCGCCACGAATCGGTGCGGCCCGCCAGCGTGACCTTTTCCGCCGACCAGGTCGCGACGCGGAACGAACCGGTGCCCGATGGTTTGTTCGCGTAATTCTCCATGCCCATGTCTTTCCAGGCCTTGGGCGCCACGAAATAGATGTTGGCAATGCGGCTGGGCAGGATGGCGTCGGGCGTCGCGGTCTTGATTTCGACGGTCATGGGATCGATCGCGCGCGCCGAGGCGATATTGGCAGCCTCGCGACCCACCACCTGCGCCTTGCCGGCGTCGGTCTTGAGCCAGTTGATCGCCTCGACAACCATGTTGGCATCGCTCGCCTCGCCATTGTCGAACTTCACCCCCGGCTTCATCTTGAAGGTCCAGGTGCTCGGATCGACATTGCGCCATTCGGTCGCCAGCGCGGGTGTCGGCAGCCCCCTGGTGTCGACCAGCGTCAGCGCGTCATAGAGCATCGACCAGGTGAAGATGCCGGGCGTGCCCGATCCGCCATAGGGATTGCCGCGCGAGGGCGGCAGTTCGACGGCACCAACGCGCAAGTTGGACTGTGCCGATGCATCGGTCGCCGCAAATCCCAGAGCCAGGACCGCGCCAAGCGCGGTCGACATCAGCGCATGCTTCATCAGTACCTCCCCAAAACTCCCGGCCCTGCGCCATGGCGCGAACCTGTTTATCCGCCAAGGCTATCCGCCTTCCGCACCGAATCCAATGTAGAAACAGCGGCTTCACGGTCTCGCGAGGCCGGTAACGCCCTAGGGGGAGGGCGGCGCGACGACAGCAGTGCCGATCAGCGCATCGCGGTGAACCAGCGCAGCGAGATCCGGCTCGCTCATCCCCTCGGTGCCCCTCGGTCGCATCGGCACCACCATGTAGCGGATCTCGGCGGTCGAATCGGACACCACCACCCGGGTCGAATCCGGCAGGTCGAGACCGAACTCCTGCAACACGGCGCGCGGCTCGCGCACGACGCGTGACCGATAGGCCGTGCTCTTGTACCAGTCGGGCGGGAAGCCCAGCACGAAGCGCGGGTAGCAGGAGCACAGCGTGCAGACGATGACGTTGTGCGTGTCCGGCGTGTTCTCGAGCGCGATGAACTTGCCCATCGGACCGAAGCCGAAGGCGGAGAGCGCACTGCCGGCATCGTCGAGCAGCGCCTTCTTGAAGGCCGGGTCGGTCCAGGCGCGGGCGACAATGCGGGCGCCGGTCGCGGGGCTCGCCTCGTCGAGCCGCTCGATCATGCGGCGCACGCCGTCGGCGGTGATGACGCCCTTCTCGATCAGCAGCTCGCGCATTGCCTGTTCCAGCAGTGCGTAGTCGCCTGCCCCCTCGTCCTTCGGCGGCGCGTGGTCGCCATCATGGTCATGATCGTGGTCGTGCGGATGGCTCACGGCGCGGGCTCCAGCCAATGTTCATGCAGGTCGGCAGAGACGATGTCGCCATCGGGCCCGGCGTAGTCTGGCCACAGGTCCTTCTGGCGGAAATGAACGCGATAGATCGGCGCGCCTTGCCCGCTGGTGCGGCCATAGGCGAGGTCTTCCGGCAGCGGCATGACGCCATGCTGCCGTGCGACGGTGCCAACCTGCCCGCGCGTGAAGCGCGGCGTTCGGTGGTGATGCGGGGGATCGTCGGAGCGGACGCGGACGCGCGCGCCGAGCGCGAATTTCGACTGCGCGCTCATGACCGACCAGTCTTCAGCGCGGCGATGCGCGCGTCGATTTCGGCTTCGCCCAGCACGCCCTTCTCCACCAGCACGGCGCGCAGGCCGATGGCCCAGCGCTGGTAGTAGTTGGCCTTCAGGAAGGGGCCGTCGAACATCTCTTCCTTGGCCCGGCGCAGTTCTTCCACCGCCACCTTCTTCACCGGCGGCGAACACATCATCAGGCAGAGCGCATCGATGTGACGCTCGAAGCTGTTGAAGCGGTGCTCGTGCCGGTCGATCGGACCGGCGGGCAGCCCGCCGACATCATGGTGGTTGGGCATGGCGATATCCTATGCCAATCTGCCGCCAAGAAGAGACAGAAAACGGGGAGGCCGGCATGGCCATCGACGGCGAAATCGCCGCCTTTCTCGACCAGTATCGCGCCTGCTGGGCCCGCGGCGACTATGACGGCGTCATGGCGCTGTGGGACAAGGACGAGGCGAACCCGATCTATGTCGCCGAAGAGGCCGATCCCTGCATCGGTTGGGACGCGATGTGCAAATATTTCGACGGCAACCGCAAGGTTCTGGCGCGCACCACCATCCGTACCTGGAACCTGCAGACCCGCGAGCCGTCGCCCGGCCTCGCCATCGCTTTCTATGAAATGCAATGGAACGCCAAACTTGCAGCTTCGGTCGGCGGCGCCATCATGGGCGGCTTCAACCGCGTAAGTGGCGTGCTGCGCCGCAAGCCCGAGGGCTGGCGCCTGTTCCACTATGTCGAGGCCCCGCTCGCCGCGCCGGTCTATGTGCGCCGCGCCGCGGGCTATGTCGTCGATCCCGATTTCCGTGCGGCCAACAAGGATTGAGCCTGATGCATTACGACTATATCCCGATCGTCGACCGCCAGCCGCTGCGCTGGCCGAATGGCGCCCGCGTCGCGCTGATCCTGACAATGAACCTGGAGCATTGGGAGCGCACCAAGGACACGACCGAATCCTACTATGCCGGCGGTCCGCCGATCCTGCCCGATCCGCTGCCCGGCAACGTCATCGACTGGCCGAACTTCTCGTGGCGCGAATACGGCCAGCGCGTCGGCATCTGGCGCATGTTCGAGGTCTTCGACGAACTGGGCGCAAAGGCCAGTTGCACGATCAACGCGGTCACCGCGCTGGAACGCCCGCAGATGGTGCAATACGCCATCAAGAAGGGGTGGGAAATCGTCGCCCACAATTATGAGCAGGGCGAGCTTCTCGTGAACTACATGTTCGACGAGAAGAAGGAGCGCGATGTCATCAAGCGCACGCTCGACGTCTATGAAAAGACCGTCGGCCGCAAGGCCAAGGGCTGGCTGTCGTCATCGCTGCGCGGCACGCTGCGCACCGCCGACATCATCGCCGAAAACGGCCTGATCTTCTATTGCGACATCATGAACGACGATCAGCCCTACCTGATCCAGACGCCGTCCGGACCAATCGTCGCCACGCCTTATTCCAACGAAGTGAACGACTTCACCCTGTTCCACCGCCGCGGCATGACCACGGACGCGGTGCTGCAGGTCTACAAGGAACAGCTCGACACACTGTGGACCGAAGGCGCCAAGACGGGCCGCATGATGAACATCGGCCTGCACCCGCATGTCAGCGGCCTTGCCTACCGCATCCGGGCGCTGCGCGAGTTTGTCGCCTATGCGCAGAAGAAGGAAGGCGTGTGGATCACAACCCGCGAGGAAATCGCGAGCTGGTACTTGCAGAACCACCACACGCATATTCCGCCGAAGTAAGCGTACCGTCCGCGCCATGGCCGAACGGGGCATCCTGTTCTCCGACGCCATGGTGCGGGCGATCCGCGCCGGTTTGAAGACGCAGACACGCCGCCTCGCGCTCGACCGCAGCGGTCGCCCCAGCACATGGACAAAGCTGAAGCCCAGTGACCGGCTGTGGGTGCGCGAGGTTTGGGCGCCGGGCCCGGACGGCCGCTTCCTCTATCGTTCCACAGGCGATCGGGCGCCGCGCTGGCGGTCCTCCATCCACATGCCGAAGCGCGCAGCGCGCATTTGGCTGACGGTGGCCGATATCCGCATCGAACCCGTGCAGGCCATCAGTTCGGGCGACGCGAAAGCGGAGGGCATGGCGATTCTCGGCCGCCCCGGCGCGTCAGAACCCACTCTGTTCGAAGACCAATGGAACACGCTGCATGGCGATGACGCCTGGCAGATGAATTCCGACGTCGTCGTTATCAGCTTTCGGGTCGATCGCTAGTTTCCGGCACCAGCCATTCGAGGCGCAGGCCGCCGCCGGCGCTGCGTTCCAGCTTCTGCTGCAGCCAGGGCAGCAGCTCCCGCAGTTGCGCTTCGAGACCCCAGGGCGGGTTGACGATTAGCATGCCGCTGCCCATCAGCTTCACCGTGTTGTCGCCCGGCCGCACGGTGAGTTCGGCGACCAGCACCTTGCGGATGCCGCTTTCCTTCACCGCGTCGTGGAAGGCCTGCACCTCGGCCAGCAGCTTGATCGGGTACCACACGGCATAGATGCCGCCCGGCCACTTCTTCCAGGCGTCGGCCAGCACGCGGGCGGCGCGGGTGAAATCATCTGTCGCCTCAAAAGCCGGGTCCATGAGAACCAGGCCGCGCTTATCCTTCGGCGGGACGAAACCAGGCAAGGCCGTAAAGCCGTCGAGGTCATAGACGCGGGTGCGCGGATCGCCTGCGAAGTCGGCCTGCAGGGTCGCGGCGTCTTCGGGGTGCAGTTCCACCGCCATCAGGCGGTCGCCGCGGCGCAACAGGTGGCGCACGAGGCGCGGCGAACCCGGGTACCAGCGCAAGGCGCCATCCGGGTTCATTGCCCGCACGGCACCGAGCCAGGGCGCCAGCAGGTCATGCGGCGCGGCGTCGCTCCAGATGCGGCCTATACCCTCCTGCCATTCGCCGGTCTTGCCGGCCTGCACCGAGGACAGGTCATAGCGGCCAATGCCAGCATGGGTGTCGATCACCGTGAAGGACGCGTCCTTCTTCTTCAGGTATTCGACAATCAGCGCGGTGACGGCGTGCTTGACCACGTCGGCGAAACTGCCGGCGTGATAGAGGTGGCGGTAATTCATGATGCGGCGGACCTTAGCCGCCCGATGCCGCCTGCGGAAGCCGGGCGCGCAACGATTCGATGCGCGCCTCGATGAAGCGGCGCACCGGCCCCGTACCCGCCAGCGCCAGCGACTCGGTGAAGGCCGCAATGGCCTCGCCCGGCCGATCCATGCGTTCCAGCAGGTCGCCCCGCGCCGCCGGCAGCAGGTAGTAACGCCGCAGCGAAGGCGCCACGGCGATCACTTCCAGGGCACGCAGGCCCGCGGACGGCCCTTCCGCCATCGACAGTGCCATGGCCCGGTTGAGGGCGACCACCGGGTTGGCCGCCCGCTCCAGCAGCAGGTCGTAATAGCCGACGATGGCTTTCCAGTCCGTCTGCTCAAACGTGGCGGCAGCGGCGTGGCAGGAGGCAATGCCCGCTTCGAGATGCAGCGCCGTCAGCGCATCCCCCCGCGCCGCGCGATCCAGATGCGCAAGGCCGACACCAATGAGCGCCCGGTCCCACAGGCTGCGGTCCTGTTCCGCAAGGCGCAGGATGTCCCCCGCCCCGTCGCCGCGCGCCGGCATGCGCGCCGCCTGGAAGCAGAGCAGCGCGGTCAGGGCACTCACCTCCGGCGTGCCGGTCACTGGGTGTGCAGCCAGCAACCGCGCGAGTCGCACCGCTTCGCCGCACAGGTCGGCACGGATGACCGTGTCGCCCTCGCCCGGCGCATAGCCTTCGTTGAACAGCAGGTAGATCACGTCGATCACTGACTGGAGCCGCGCCGGCAGTGCGTCCGGCTCCGGCATGGCGAAGGGCAGCGCCAGTTCGGCGATGCGGCGCTTCGCGCGCACCAGCCGCTGGGCGACCGCCGTCTCCTCGGCCAGGAAGGCGCGGGCGATTTCACCAACGCCAAAACCGCCGACCGTCTTCAGCGTCAGCGCGACGCGCGCCTCGGGCGGCAAGTCTGGATGACAGCAGATGAACATCAGCCGCAGCTGGTCGTCGTCGATCTCGCGCGCGAATACATGGCCGGAGGAATCCTGCAATCGCGCCTCGGCCAGCATCACCACATCGCGGGACAGGCGCTTCGCCGTGCCCTGGCGGCGCAGGCGGTCCAGCGCGGCGTTGCGCGCGGTGCGATAGAGCCATTGATCGGGGCGGTCGGGAATGCCGGAGAACGGCCATTCGTGCAGCGCCCGCATCAGCGCCTCTTGCACCGCCTCTTCGGCCAGGTCGAGCTGCGCCGTGCCGAAGAACCGTGTCAGCCGCGCAACGAGACGACCGGCTTCGCGCCGGAACAGATCGTCAACAAGGCCGCCGACCGCGCCGTCAGCCACCGCGCCGCCCTGATGTTGCATGTGCGAACATGACCGGGACGGCGCGAGGGACAGGCATGCCTGGTCAACCCTTCATTTCATCGATCTGGTGCACGACGATGGTGCCGTAGTCGAGATGCGGGCAGGTCTTGGCGATCTCCACCGCCGCCGTGTAGTCCGGCGCCTCGATGAAGAACAGGCCCGACACCATCTCCTTGGTCTCGGCAAACGGCCCATCGACGGCGATGCGCGCGCCCTCCTTGCGCAGGCGCTTCCCCGGCTCAAAGGCCAGTTTTTCGCCGCCCTTGAGCTTGCCTTCCTGGCCCATCTTGCGGGACCAGTCGGCGTAACGTTGCAGCACGGCTTGGATTTCCGCCGGCGAACCGCCCGCGGCGGCCATCGGGTTATCACTGAGAATCATAGCAAAACGGGGCATGTGAGCCTCCCTCATCCGTTTTCAACATAACCCAGACGTTCGCGCTTGCGGAAAATCGACAGGTGCATGTGCGAATTTATCGCGTTCACGAAGACGGGCGCCGCAGCGCCCGGCACCGGTGCTACCATTTGCATGTTTCATCAACCGACAGCACAGGAGCCGATCATGGATGTCGCAACGATCCTGAAACGGAAGGGAAGCGCGGTCCTGACCGTGACACCCGAAACCTCCATCGCCGCGGTGGTGAAGATCCTGCGCGAGAAGCGCATCGGCGTCGTGGTAGTCAGCGACGACGGCAAGCGGGTGCAGGGCATCCTGTCGGAACGCGACGTGGTGCGCTGGCTCGCCGATGACGGCGCCGCCGTGCTCGACCGCCCGGCGCGCGAGCTGATGACGCGCGAGGTGAAGACCTGCAAGCCGAAGGACCAGATCGCCGACCTGATGGCGCAGATGAGCACCCATCGCATCCGCCACCTGCCAGTGGTGGAAAACGGCGCCCTCGGAGGCATGATCAGCATCGGCGACGTGGTGAAATATCGCCTTGAGGAAATCGAGTTCGAGGCCGAGGCCCTTAAACAATACGTCGCCAACGCCTGATCATTCCGGGGTAGCATCCCCGACATGCCTGCTCCCCTCCGCCGCCAGTACGTCGATTCGCGCTGGGGCCAAATTCACCTGCATGTCGCCGGCAACCCGGGCAGCGCCTCGAAGCGCCCGCTGCTCTGCTTCCACCTCAGCCCCGGCTCGGGCCGAATGTATATGCCCTTCCTCGCTGCCATGGGCGAGGACCGCCTTGCCATGGCGGCCGACACGCCGGGTTACGGCACGTCGAATGCGCCCCCTGCGCCGCCGTCGCATGTCGCTGACTATGCCGCCGCGCTGGGCGATATTATCGACGCGCTCGACCTGCCGCAGGTCGACCTTATGGGCGCGCACACGGGATCGCGGCTCGCGGTCGAACTCGCACACCAGCGCCCCGACCGCGTTGGCCGCCTGATCCTGTTCGGCGCCGCGGTCTACACACCCGAGGAACGCGCGCGCCAGAAGCAGACCTATGTATCAGGACGGCAGGGCATCGTGGTTGGCGAGAATTACCTGACCAAGATGTGGAAGGGCTGGTCGTCCTGGCGCGGCGCCGATGTCACCGACGACATGATCTGGCGCTATGTGGTCGATTCAGTGATCGACCCGGTCCGATCCTGGTGGGCACATGGCGCCGTGTTCGAGCATGATCTTGGCGCGCGCCTGAAGGCGCTGCCGAACGAGGTCATGGTGCTCTGCGTCAAGGACGACATCTTTGAGCCGACGCAACGCGCCCGCGGCCAGATCAATCGCGGCACCTATGTCGAGCGGTCCGATTGGGGCCACTGGTTCCTGGAAACCCGCACTGCAGAATTCGCGGCCATAGCCCGCACTTTCCTCGACCGCAACTGAGGCGCAGCATGGCAACCCTGGAAGAACGCATCACCCGGCTGGAGGCCATCGAAGACATCCGGCAGCTCAAGGCGCGCTATTGCGCCTATGGCGATCGCCTGATTCCGCTCGACGACCTGCACACCATCTTCACGCCAGACGCCGTGTGGGATTCCGGGGTCAGCCGACACGATGGGCGCGACGCCATCGTTGCCTACTTCCACAAGCAGGTGCCGAACATGCTGTTTTCGGCCCACCTGCTCGCCAACCCGATCATCGAGGTACAGGGTGCCACGGCGCGCGCGCAGTGGTGGTCTCTCACACCGGCCACACGGTTGCGCGATGGCAAGCAGCAGGCCTACTGGATGCTCGGCGCCTATGACGACCGCCTGGTCCAGCAGGGCGGGCGCTGGCTCTTCCAGACGGTGAATTTCCGGATCAGCTTCGTCGCGCCGCACGCGAGCGGCTGGGCCGAGGTCTAGACCTTCGGAGTCTCGGTCGACGACTCCTCGGTGGCCCAGGCCGGGTCGGCGATCTTTTTCTTGCCCGGCGCCTTGTCGTCGGTCTTCTGCAGCACCGTGCCGGTCAGATCGGCGCCGGTGAACAGCGCGACCGAAGGATCCTGGTTGATCCGGGCGTAGCGCAGCTTGGCGAATTCGAACTTTGTGCCAGTGATGTCGGCATCCTCGATCGACGCTTCGCTCAGGTTCGCCGCGCGGAACTGCGCCTGGGACAGGTTGGCGCCGGTCAGGTTGGCGCCGTGCAGGTTGGTGCGTTCGAGCGTCGCATTGCGCAGGTTCGCATCGACAAACCGGCCTTGCCGGAATGACGCCTCGTTGAAGTTGGCATCCTGCAGCCGGGACTTGGTGAAATTCGCCGGCTGCCAGTTGCCGGTCTTGCGGCCATCCGCGCCGGTCAGCTCCAGCGCATCGCCGTTGGCCGAACCGAACCGCGCATTGCGCAGGGTCGCCTCGGACAGGTTGGCGCCGCTCAGCTCGGCATGACGCAAATCGGCCCCTGTCATGTCGGCCCCCCGCAGGTCGGCCAGCACCAGCAGGCTGTAGGACAGGTTGCAGCCGGTGAAGTCGCACTCGCGCAGATCGGCACCGCTGAGGTAGATGCCCGACAGGTTCTGTCCGTGGAAGTCGGTGCCGCGCAGCGAGGCGCGCTTGCCGCGGGCGCCAAAGGAATCCGCCCACAATGCGTGCTCGCGCAGCATGCGCTGCACATCGATGGGAAGCTGGCTCGCCCCCGTGCTGACCTGCGCCTCGTGCAGGTCAACCTGGCTGAGATCGACCCCGTAAAGAATGGCGCCGCGCAGGTTGGCCCCGGAAACACGCGCCCGCGCCAGGTTGGCGCCCTCGAGATTTGCACCGCTCAGGTTGGCGTGACGCAACTGGGCGTTTTGCAGGTTGGCGCGGGTCATGTCGGCACCGCGCATGTCGGCCTGGGCCGACGCCGAATTCTTCACCGCCTCGTTCATGCGCGAGCCTTCTACCGAGCGCAGGTTGTCGCGGTCGGCGGCCAGGAACACGCCAGGGCGCAGGTCGGCCTCGAGAAAATTGGCTTCCACCAGCGTCGCATTCTGGAAGTCGGCGCCGCGCAGGTCGGCCCGCTCGAAGCTGACGCGCGTGCAGTCGGCGCTTTCGAAGCGTGAACCGAACAGGTCGGCATGGCTGAAATCGGTGCCGACAAGGATGCAGTTGCTAAAATCGGAGCCGGCCAGCACCGCGCCGCGCAGGTTGAGGTTGGTAAGCCGCAGGCCGGCGAGATTGACATGCTTGAGGTCGGCGCGCAGGCCGTCCTTCAGCCCCCGCGCGAACCGCTCATGCTTCCGAACAATGCCGACGAAATCGGCTGCCGTGAGCAATGTGACCCCTCCTGAACGCAAACGCGTCGCCCGGCGAAACCGCTAGGCGGCCCCGGACTGTCCCCCATTTTCTTTCGCGGCACCCATCGTTCGCTCCCTGCCAGAAAGCGTCCGGATACCGGCTTGCGTGAATTTGGGGCAGCTGTCCCGCCGAAGCACACGCTCCTGCCCCGGATCGGAACAGGTCGCACCCATTCGACGTGAAAAACAGCCTCAAAGGCCCACGACAAAAACAGACGTACAAAATGCGTGCCACACCGCCGAGACCCGGGGGAAACCGTGCCATGTCGGGGGGCGGTCTGTATCATAGCCCGGCGGCGGCCTGGGACAACCCGGCCGCGACGTCACACCGGGGCTAAACTCAACCCTCATGCCGCACCCGCAGCGCGACAGCCTCACCGAAGTGCTGGCGGATCACCACCGCCAGATGCTTCTGGCCCTGCCCTTTGCAACCGTAATCTTGGTCGATGACCAGATTCTGGCCGCAAATCCCCGGGCTTGCGCCCTGCTCGGCGCTGACCTGGAGGGCACTTCCCTGTCCGCCTGGATGCTGGCCGATGAAGTGCCGCAGCTTGCCAACCTCCTCGCCGCGGCCCGCCATGGTGTGCAACCGGAATCCACAATCCTGCGTTTTGTTGTGCGCGGGGGGGCCGGACGGCGCTGCGAATTGCGCGTCTCACCCTGGGCGGTGGAGGCCCGGCCTGGCGCCCTAGTCACGATCGAAGATCGAACTGAAGCTCTGGAGAGCGCAGAGCGCGAGCGGCGCGCGGCAATGCACTATCGCGACCTGTTCGAGCAGTCGCGCTACCCGCTGTGCATTATCGAACTCACCGCCGGCCGGATCAGGGAGGCGAACCTCGCGTTCCGCAGACTGATCGGTGCCCAGTCCGTGGATCTTCGCAGCCTTCGGCTGGCCGACTTCTTCCTTCAGGAACCCGACGGCGGACTGCCGCCCGAGAACCTGCTCGCCACGCTGCGACGGGGTGAAACCCGTGGACCGACGGAGCTTCGCATTCGCCGGCTCGACGGCACGGCGGCCTGGATCTTGGCGACGATGCAACCGGTGCTCGATGACGACGGTGTCCGCCGCACCGCCCGCGCCTTCATTGCCGAAATCGACCGCCGCAAGGAAGCGGAAGCCGCCCTGCAGGCGAGCGAGCAGCGCTTCCGCGACTTCGCTGCATCATCGTCGGACTGGATCTGGGAAACCGGCCCCGACTACCGCTTCACCTTCGTGACGGGTCCCAGAGCAGCGACGGACGGGGAAAACCTGTTCTACCGCACCCTGCTCGGGCGCACGCGCTGGGAGGCCATTGCAGCCGACATCACTCAGGAGCCGTGGCGCAGCCATCTCGCCGATCTGGATGCGCGGCGGCCCTTCCGCAACTTCCGCTACGTGTTCCCGCTGTCGCCGACACGAAACGCCTATTTCCTCGTCAACGGCATTCCGGTCTTCGCGCCCGACGGCAGATTCGCAGGCTATCGCGGTACCGCAACGAACGAGACAGCCCAGGTCATCGCCGAGAACACGATGCGCCGGACGCGCGATGAACTGACCGACGCGATCGCCAGGGTGCCGCTGGGCATTGCGCTGTACGATGCCGAGGACCGGCTGATTGTGCGCAACAACATCGACCGCGACTTCGGCCCGGTCGCACACCTGATCCGTCCCGGAATCACCTTTGAAGAGATACTGCGCCTATGCGTCAGTGCCGGCCTGTTGCCGGAGGCCGTCGGTCTTGAGGAACAGTTCATCCAGGCCAGGCTGCGGCGCCACCGCAATCCCGGGCCGCCCTTTCTCCAGCAACGCGACAACCGCTGGCTTGAAGTGCGCGAACACCGCCTGGAGAACGGCCATACGATCGTCATTCAGATCGACATTACCGAAGCCCGGCGCACCGAAAAGGCGCTGCGGGACAGCGAAGGCAAGTTCCGCAGCCTGGTTGAAGGATCGGTTCAGGCCGTGGTCATCCACCGCGAAGGGCGCCCGTTATTCGCCAACCACGCCTTCGTCCAGATGTTCGGCTTCGATTCGCTGGAAGAGGCGCTCGCCTTGCCGTCGATCTACGGGCTGTTCGTTCCAGAAAATCGCGACCGGGTGAAGACCGTCCATCGCCAGCGCATCGGGGGACAGCACGGCCCGCTGCCGAGCGAATACCAGCACGAGATGGTGCGCATGGATGGTAACCGCTTCTGGATCGAAAGCCGGCTCAGCATGGTCGAGTGGGATGGCGCGCGCGCCGTACAGGCGACCATTGTCGATATCACCGAGCGTCGCAACATCGAACGCCTGAAGAACGACTTCATCTCGACGGTCAGTCACGAATTGCGCACGCCGCTCACCTCGATCGCCGGCTCGCTCGGCCTGATCTCGGGTGGCATGGCGGGACCGATTTCCGAGAAGGCGCAGCGCCTGATCGAGATCGCCGGCAGCAACAGCGACCGCCTGGTCCGCCTGATCAACAGCATCCTCGACATCGAGAAGATCGAATCGGGCCGTCTGGAAATCAATTTCGAACGCCTCTCGGCTGTCCAGCTCGTCAACCAGGCCATCGAGGTCAACCGCGGCTTCGCCGATGAATACGGCATCGATCTGGTGCTTGAGGAGCCGTCGGCAACGCCATGGATCCACGGCGGCAGCGACCAGTTGATCCAGGTGCTGACCAACTTGCTCTCCAACGCCATCAAGTTTTCGCCGCCGCGCGGCGCGGTGCGCCTCGCCGTGCGCCGGCGCGGCGACACCGTGCGTTTCTCGGTGCATGACCGCGGCCCCGGCATCCCGGAAGAATTCCGCGCCCGGGTCTTCGACAAGTTCACCCAGGCCGACAGCAGCAGCAACCGCCGTCACAGCGGCACAGGCCTCGGCCTCAGCATCTGCCGCGCGCTGGTCGAACGTCACGGCGGAAGCATCGACTTCAACACCCAGCTGGGGCTGGGCACGGAGTTCTATTTCGACCTGCCGGAGATCGGCATCGACAGCTCGCGCAATCGCCGCATCCTGGTCTGCGAGGACGAGCCCGACGTCGCCACCCTGATCGGCCTGCTGCTGGAGCAGGAGGGCCTGGAGCCCGAGATCGTTCATCGCGCGGCCGACGTCCGTCACCTCCTGCAGCAACACGAATATGCTGCCCTGACCATCGACCTGTCGCTGCCCGACCTGCCGGGCCTGGAATTGCTGCGCGAAGTGCGTGCCATGCCGCGCCTGCGCGACCTGCCGGTCATCATCCTGTCGGCCACCGCGCGCATCGCCGAGGCAAATGCCGGCGGCGAGAGGTTCGCCCGCACCGTCTGGCTGAACAAGCCGATCGACCGCCGGCGGTTGACGGAAGCCCTGAATACCTTCATCGGCCCGCGTCCCAACGGTCCGGAAGACGAGGAAGAGCCATGAACGCGGAAGCACGCCGGATGCGCATCCTTTATGTCGAGGACGAGCCGGACATCCGCGAGGTGACGCGGCTCGCCCTTGAGTTTTCGGGGCGCTTCGAAGTCCGCATCTGTGATTCGGGCGACCAGGCTCTGCGCGAGTCGCCATCTTTCAAGCCAGACCTCATCCTGCTTGACGTCATGATGCCCGGCATGGACGGGCTGACGCTGATGAACCGGCTGCGGGCCGAGGCTCAGACAGAGGCGACGCCCGTCGTCTTCATGACCGCCAAGGTCCAATCGAGCGAAGTCTCGCGCTATCTCGACCTTGGCGCCGTGAGTGTCATTCCGAAGCCGTTCGATCCGCGCACGCTGGGCGACCGAGTCATGGACATTCTCGTGAAGCACCATGGATCCTGAGATTCGTGCGGCGCTGGAACGCGAGCTGCGTGAGCTGGCCCTGGATTTTGCCGCGAAGCTGCCTGCGCGCATGGAGGATATCCGGCACGCCTGGCAGCAGACTGACAGAGCTGGATGGACGGGAGCGTCCTTCGATACGCTCTATCGCCACTGTCACAGCCTGGCCGGCGCCGGCGGCACCTTTGGCTTCGACGATGTGGGGTCGGCCGCGCGGACGCTGACGGATTGGCTGAAGCATGTGCGGGACCGGCCGGCGGAGCGCGACGGAGCGTCAGGCGCGGACATGCTGGTTCAGCTGGAAAAGACGGTGGCGGCCGCGACCCAAAGGGCCTAGCTAGCCGATTTCCTCCGGTTCGGCTGTCTGCGAGGCGAGGCCGAGTTCGCGGATTTTCCGGTAGAGCGTCGAGCGGCCGATACCCAGGCGCCGCGCGATTTCCGACATGTGCCCGTTGTAGCGGTCGAGCGCGATGCGGATCATGTCGTCCTCGATGTCCTTCAGCGAACGGATGGTGCCATTCGTTTCAAAGGCCGGAATGACCCGCGCCGCGGTCGGCGCCGCGGCGGACGGCAGGCTGATCGGCGTTGTGATCGACGGCTGGAAGCGCGCCGCCGTCGCCGCCCCCATCGCCTGCTGCGCGATCTGGCCGAAGTCGCCCATCGTCAGGCGATCGCCATCGGCCAGCACAACGGCACGGAACACGGCGTTCTCCAGCTGGCGCACGTTGCCGGGCCAGGGAAACTGGACCAGCAGTTCCATCGCATCATTGTCGATGGCGGTCACCGGCTTGCCTTCTGACGCGGCAAAACGCGCAATGAAGCGGCGCACGAGTTCGGGAATGTCCTCCCGCCGCTCGGCCAGCGGCGGCACGAAGATCGGAAAGATGCTGATGCGGTAGTAAAGGTCTTCGCGGAACCGCTCGTCCTTCACCAGCTGAAGGAGGTTGCGATTGGTGGCCGACACCAGGCGGATATCGACATTGACGGGACGGCGGCTGCCGACCGGGTCGATTTCGCCGTTCTGCAGCGCGCGCAGCAGCTTGGCCTGGACCTCGAGGCTGAGCTCGCCGATTTCGTCGAGGAACAGCGTGCCGCCATTCGCTTCCTGGAACTTGCCGATATGCTTGGCCTGCGCGCCGGTGAAGGCACCCTTCTCATGGCCGAACAGGATGCTCTCGACGAGATTCTCGGGAATCGCGCTGCAGTTCACGGTGACGAAGGGCTTGCCGGAGCGGTCGCCGCTGCCCTGGATGGCGCGGGCGATCATTTCCTTGCCGACGCCGCTTTCGCCCTCGATCAGCACGGCGATGTTGGAACCGGCGGCACGCTTGGCGAGATCGACGACATTCCTCATGCCCGGCGATTCCGCCACCAGGTCCTCGAAGGTCAGTTCGCCGTTGATCCGCCGTGACATTCGCGACAGCTCGCCCGCCAGCGTGTGGATGCGCAGGGCGTTCTCGATCGATACCTGCAACCGTTCCGGGCTGACCGGCTTGACGAGGAAGTCTGTGGCGCCACCGCGCATGGCGCGCACCACTGTCCCGACCCCGCCGCTCATCGTCAGGACGATGATTTGCAGGTTGGGCCGGATCGCGTCGATGCGCTGCAGCACGCCAAACCCGTCCAGCTTGGGCAGCACCAGGTCGAGCAGCATGAGGTCGATATGGACGCCGCTGGACGTCAGGAATTCGACCGCCTGCTCGCCATCCGGGGCCGTGAAGGTCTGGTAACCCAGGTTCCGGACAACCGTTTCCAAATACCGCAACTGGGCGGGATCATCTTCGACGATCAGAACGGAATGCGCCATTTCGGTACGGACCTGTGTCCCCCAGTCCACGGCTGGCTGCCGGTACCGACCTTCCTACAGGGCAAAGTCGGGCCCGGGAAGGACCGTGGTCACATTTTGGGACAGTATCCTGCTGCCTTCATGGCCGCAGGATGGGTTGCCGTAGCGGAAATTTAGAGAATTGGAGCCTCGGTGGCGATCAGGCCATACCCATGCCGAGCGCATAACCGGCCCCGCGGACGGTGCGGATCACGTCCTCGTCGTCGGTGGCGTTCAGCGCCTTGCGCAGCCGGCGGATGTGAACATCCACCGTGCGGGGCTCGAGATAGATATCCCGGCCCCAGGCGAGGTCGAGAAGCTGCTCGCGCGAGAACACCCGGCCCGGCCGCTTCAGGAAGACGCGCAGCAGACGGAACTCGGTCGGGCCGAGATGGACTGGCCGGCCGCCGCGGGTCACGAGATGCGCGGCCAGGTCCATGACCAGGTCGCCATGCATCAGCGTTTCGTCGGGCGAGCTGGAGGTGGAGCGGCGCAGCACGGCGCGCACCCGCGCCAGCAGTTCGGTCGGCGAGAACGGCTTCACGACATAATCGTCAGCACCGCTGACCAGGCCCTTCACGCGGTCGGCTTCCTCGCCGCGCGCCGTCAGCATGATGACGGGCGTGTCCTTGGAATCAGGGTCCGTACGGATCTGGCGGCAGACCTCGATGCCGGACAGTTGCGGCAGCATCCAGTCGAGGATCACCAGGTCAGGCAGCTCCGTCTGGATCTGCGTAAGCGCCTCGGTGCCGTCGATAGCCACCGACACGCGGTAGCCTTCATTCTCAAGGTTGTAGCGCAGCACCTCGACGAGCGGCGGTTCGTCCTCAACAACGAGAATATGGGGTTTCACTCGTTACCTCTTCATCGTTCGGGGGCGGCGATCGGCTGCACGACGGTGAAGCTGGAATTGTCGCTTTTCGGGCGCACCGATTCGGGGTCTTCGCCCAGAACCAGGAAGTGCACCTGTTCGGCGATGTTGGTGGCATGGTCGCCCATGCGTTCGATGTTCTTGGCAATGAACAAAAGGTGCGTGCAGGGCGTGATGTTGCGCGGGTCTTCCATCATGTAGGTGAGCAGTTCGCGGAACAGGCTGGTGTGCAGCTGGTCCACATCCAGGTCGCGGCGGCGCACGTCGTCGGCCTTGTCGGCATCGCGTTCGAGGAAGGCATCAAGCACGTTCTTGATCATGCCCTGCACCAGTTGCCCCATGCGCGAGATGGTGGCGATGGCCGGCATGGCGGGCGACTGCGACAGCGCCACCGTGCGCTTGGCCACGTTCTTCGCGTAGTCGCCGATGCGCTCGATCTCGTTGGAGATCTTCAGGGCCGAGATCACCGCACGCAGGTCCGACGCCACCGGCTGGCGCATGGCGAACAGCTGCACGATCATGTCATTGACCTCGTGCTCGAGATCGTCGATACGGCGATCCTTGGCCGTCACCTGCTCCGCCAGCGCGCCGTCCCGCCGGGTCAGTGCCAGGATCGCGTCAGTCAGCTGCATCTCGGCGAGGCCGCCCATCTGGGCTATGCAGTTCTCAATACGCTGAAGTTCGGTGTCGTAGGACTTAACGATATGGTCCTGGGTCATCCTGTTGTTCCTTCCGTCGCTTAGCCGAAGCGGCCGGTGATGTAGTCCTGGGTGCGCTTTGCCACCGGATTGGTGAAGATGCGCTTGGTCTCGCCGTATTCGATCAGGCGGCCGAGATACATGAATGCGGTATTGACCGACACGCGCGACGCTTGCTGCATGTTGTGGGTGACGATCACGATGGTGTATTGACCGCGCAGCTGATCAATTAGCTCCTCGATCTTCGCAGTCGCGATCGGGTCGAGGGCCGAACAGGGCTCGTCCATCAGCAGCACCTCGGGGTCGCCCGCGATGGCGCGCGCGATGCACAGGCGCTGCTGCTGGCCGCCGGAAAGTCCAAGGGCGCTTTCCTTCAGACGATCCTTCACCTCGTTCCACAACGCCGCGCCCCTGAGCGACCGCTCCACCGTCTCTGCGAGCAGCGCCTTGTCGGTCACGCCATCCACCTTCAGCGGATAGACGACATTCTCGGCGATCGACATCGGGAACGGATTGGGCTTCTGAAACACCATGCCCATGCGCTTGCGCAGGCCGATCACATCGATGTTCGGCGCATAGATATCGCGACCGTCCAGCGTCATCGTGCCCTGGATGCGCAGGTTGTCGATCAGGTCATTCATCCGGTTCATGCAGCGCAGCAACGTGGACTTGCCGCAGCCCGACGGACCGATCAACGCCGTCACCACACCCTTCTGGATAGGCATCGAGACACCATGGAGAGCCTGGCTTGCGCCATACCAGAGATTGAAGTCCTTGACGTCGAGCGCAACGCCATCCTTGCTTGTGGCGACATGATAATCCGTGGCCGCAAAAACCGGCGGCGCGGCGATGACTTCTGCTTCGGCGACAGCCATTTCTCTTCTCCTAGAACTGCGAACCGGCAAACCGGCGCTTCAACCGGCTGCGGATCATGATGGCCCCGATGTTCATGACGAAGATCAGGCCGATCAGGAGCATGGTGGTAACGAAGACCATGGGCTTCCCGGCCTCGGAATTGCGCGACTGGAAACCCACGTCATAGATATGGAAACCAAGATGCATGAAGCTGCGCTCAAGGTGGATGAACGGGAAGAACCCGTCGATCGGCAGTTCGGGCGCTAGCTTCACCACGCCAACCAGCATGAGTGGCGCCACCTCGCCCGCGCCGCGCGCCATGGCCAGGATGAGGCCCGTCATGATGCCGGGCATTGCCCGCGGCAGCACGATGTTGCGGATGGTCTGCCACTTCGACGCCCCGCAGGCGAGTGAGCCTTCCCGCATCGAACGCGGCACGGCAGCAAGGGCTTCTTCCGTCGCGACAATGACGACCGGAACCGTCAGCAGCGCCAGCGTCAGCGAGGCCCACAGGATGCCGCCGGTGCCAAAGGTCGGGTTGGGCAAGCGTTCCGGGTAGAAGAGCCCGTCGATCCCGCCGCCCAGCAGATAGGCAAAGAAGCCAAGGCCGAACACGCCATAGACGATCGATGGCACGCCGGCGAGGTTGTTCACCGAAATTCGCACGATGGAGACGATCCGACCCTGTTTCGCGTATTCACGCAGGTACAGCGCGGTAATGACGCCAAAGGGGGCCACGATGATGACCATCAGAAGTGTCATCACAAAGGTGCCGAAGATCGCGGGCATGACACCGCCCTCGGTGTTCGCCTCGCGCGGTTCGTCGGCGAGAAATTCCCACCAGCGACCGAAATAGACGCCGAGCTTGCCGAACAGGCCAAGGTCATTGGCCGCCACAAAACGCGTCACGCCAGAAAGCGGCAACTCCTTCTCCCGCCCATTCACATCGGTCAGCGTGATGGTGTTGCGGATATCGGCCTGACGGACCGCGGTGACCTGGTCTGCGACGACCTTGTATTCCGCCTGCAGTTTTCCGATCCGCTCCTGGATGGGCCGGGCGGCCTCGGCAATGCGCGGATCCCCCTGGCCGAAACGCAACTCCAGGCGGCGAAGGGCGAGCCGCTCTTCGTCCAGATGATGATTGATCGTGCCAATATCTCCGCGCTCCAGATCGCGCAGGCGCCACCAGCGGTCGCGTGCTTCACCATGTGCACGGTCGAGAACCTGTGGTGTCAGCGCCTCGCCGGCCACCACCCGTCCATCCAGCGATACCTGCTTGATGCGACCGACAAAAGGACCCCACTCCACACGCTCGATGAAGTACAGGCCCGGCGGGGTGCTGACGGACTCGATCTGATACTCGGATACCCAGCGGAAGTCTTCGTTGTAGAGGTCGTAATTGCCGATCTGGACCAGGCGGCGCTTGACATAGCCGTCATCGGCGCGAATACGCGCCTGCTGGGCCGGCGGCAGATCGGCGAGCTGGGCGGTCGGCAGGCGGAACACCTCATCGCGGCGGACAGACCCGGCGACCGAAGTGCCATCGACGGTGCGGATCACCTCGATCGGCTTGGGGTAAAAGGTGGAAATGCCGTTCCAGAACACGAGCAGAAGAAAGCCGACAATCAGCACGATACCGAAAGCCAGTGCACCGCCCAGCGCCCAGTTGAACGGCTCGCCATGAGCGCTCAGGTCGGAGCGAAAGCTGCGTACGCGGATATGAGCTGCGGGAACCACAACCGGTGCGTTCACGGACACGTTCGTCGTCATCCCCGGCTCCTACAACTGGACCGCGCGCTTGCGAAAGCGCTGGCGGATCATTTCTGCGACGGTGTTCAGCACGAAGGTCATTACGAACAGCGTCAGGGCGGCGAGAAAGAGCATGCGATAGAGGGTGCTGTCAGCCACCGCTTCCGGCAGTTCGACGGCGATATTGGCCGATAGCGCGCGCAGGCCGTTGAACAGGTTCCAGTCAAGCACTGGCGTGTTGCCGGCTGCCATCACCACGATCATTGTCTCGCCCACCGCGCGGCCCATTCCGACCATGACCGCGGCAAAGATGCCGCTCATCGCCGTCGGCAAGATGACCCGAGTCGCAGTCTGCCATCGCGTGGCGCCGCAGGCGAGGCTGGCGGCCCGGAGGTGTTCCGGCACGGCCGTCATCGCGTCCTCGGCGATGGTGTAGATGATCGGGATCACCGCGAAGCCCATGGCGAAACCGAC